>JAFZGJ010000119.1 GCA_017555455.1 Lachnospiraceae bacterium | reverse complement strand
TTCCTTTTTAATAGCGAGCCAAATTAAAAGAATACCAATAGCAAACATTACTAATGATTTCCAGCCGCCTCCGCTAAAATCACATAACGCGCGGACACCTTCCAATAAATAATCCATAACTTTTCTCCTTAAAACATAAAATATCACGATTTATGATAGGTTCTTTCTTAAAAAAAGTCAAGGAAAAACAAAATTATTATCTCTTGACAAATCAAGTATTGAAACGTATAATGCATATGTTGACTCGTTAACATCGGGATGTGGCTCAGGTGGTAGAGCGCTACTTTAGGGAAGTAGAGGCCGCAAGTTCAAGTCTTGTCATTCCGAGTATAAGAAAACCTAGGAAATATAAGGATTTCCTAGGTTTTTTTGTTAATATCTACGCCTGTTTATCAAATCTCGTTCCTCTGTCCTCTTCTTCCACGCTGAAAAAGCTATCCATATCATTATGAGGGAAAAGAAGTTCCATATATAAATTTCCAAGTAAGTTCTTTACTCTTTCCACATCAAAATCAGCAACAGGAATTTGTTTTGCTTCCATATACCTCAAATTATCTATAATTTGATCTATGGTATATTTCATATCCATATTTTTATTTTCTGTTTTACCTATAGGCGCCGGTAATTGCGGTGCTTCTTCCTGAAGAACAATGGGCTTTGCCTGTGGTATATTATACACTACATTTTTACAGGTTTTTTCAAAACATTCTCTGTCATAATATGCCAGATATCTTAAATCATCTAACGTCAAATCTCTTTTTTGATGTATCTTCAGATAAATATTGATTAATTCCGTGTTTTGTTCCATAAGCCCACCTCCCTTATACCTTCTTACTATTATATTCGGTTACTATGGGCATTATTTTTATAGAAAACTGCACTTTTTACAATTCTCTACTATCCAACACAATGGTACAGGGACCGTCATTTAAAAGCTCTACCTTCATATCCGCTCCAAACTCACCTTTTTCTACTACTTCCACCTGTTTTTTACATTCAGAAATAATATATTCATAAAGCGCATTGGCTTTTTCAGGATTAGCCGCATTTACAAAGCTTGGACGATTTCCTTTTTTGCAATCGGCATAAAGAGTAAACTGACTTATTAAAAGAAGTTCTCCTCCTACACTATGCAAATCCAAATTTGTTTTTCCGTTCTCATCCTTGAAAATACGAAGTCCTATAAGTTTTTTTACCATTTTGTCTGCTACAGTTTCATTATCTTCTTCGCAAACTCCAATTAAAACCATAAAGCCTTTTCCTATTTTTCCAATCACCTGTCCATCAACAGTAACTGAGGCATGCTTTACCCTTTGTATTACGAATTTCATTCTATTTTTTCCTCTTATCTATAATTCTTGCAGATATTCCTTATGACTTCTTACAGCTTCTTCAAAATCTGAAGTACTCCATCATTTACGTTGGTATCTGCAACATACTTACATACTGCTTTTACTTCTTCCCGGGCATTTCCAATGGCTACACTGTTCGGAACACGGGTAAGCATTCCCATATCATTCATATTATCTCCAATAGCAAGAACTTCTTCCGGTTTGATATTATACATTTCCATCAATTCCTGTAAAGCAACACCTTTATCAATATTTTTCTGCATAACATTAAACCAATATTGGCCTCCCGGCACTGCCTTAATCAATGGATGCTGATTCCATTTATCAACAAATTCCGTTCCTACTGCTGCTTCGGCATCTACCGGATCATACATTCCCAAACTCATGATTCCGGCATCTTCCGGTAAACTGTCCGGCATTTCTTCCAATTCTGTTACCTTAAGATGGAAATCTTCCCGGAGAATTCTGCAAAATTCCTGATCCTTTTTCCATGCATAGCTTCCTCCTAAAGCAGAAAGATAGGTTACTTCCTTTATCTCGTCTTTCAAATCCCGTATCATTTCCTTAACTACTTCCACCGGAATGGTATGGGCCTTGATAACTTTTCCCTGATAGGTAAGTGATGCTCCATTATCATTAATAAAAATTATGTCCTTAAGAACCGATGCAAACAATGGTTTGGAAGCTGCATAGGAACGTCCGGAAACTACTGCAAACATAATTCCTTTTTCTTTCAAACGACGGATTTCATCATAATATTCCGGATTTAATCCGCCTTTTCCTTCCTCTACTAATGTTCCATCCACATCAGAACACACTAACTTAATCTTACTTAACATTTCTTTTTCCATAGTACTTTCCTCTTTCAATTTTCACTTCATTTCTATTTACTAAATATTATTTTTCCTTTGTATCAATTTATAGTCATAAAAATATCTAACAGGTTTCATCATAGCAAGAGGGCAAGTCCTTTGTCAACTCGCCCTCATCCCCTATACAATCTCATTTTCTAATTTTTTCCCTGCAAAATAATCATCGATATTCTGCAAAGTTACTTCCGCAATATTTTTCAATGCTTCTTCTGTCAAAAAAGCTTGATGGGATGTCACCAATACATTGGGCATTGCAGTTAGTAAAGCTAAGGTATCGTCCCTGATTCCTTTTTCCGAATGATCTTCAAAAAACCATTCCGCTTCTTCTTCATAAACATCCAGGGCTGCTCCCCCAATCCGCTTTTCTTTCAATGCATTAAATAAAGCCTGACTTTCACATAATCCACCACGGGAAGTATTTACCAAAATAGCATGGGATTTCATTTTCCCAATAGACTCCTCATTTACAATATGTTTTGTTTGCTCTGTCAACGGACAATGCAGGGAAATAATATCACTTTCTCTAAAAAGAGTATCTAAATCCGTATACTCATAATCTGCTTCTGTATCAGGATACAAATCATAGGCCAGAATCTTCATTCCGAATCCCTTACAAATAGAAATAAATATCTTTCCAATTTTACCGGTTCCGATAACTCCCGCTGTTTTTCCATACAGATCCATACCGGATAATCCGTTGATATTAAAATTATATTCCTTGGTACGATTATATGCCTTATGAATTTTCCGGTTTAAGGTCAATAATAGACCCATGGCAAATTCTGCTACCGCGTAGGGAGAATATGCCGGCACCCTGACAAATTTTACATTTCCATTTCCCGATTTGTAATCTACATTACTATATCCGGCACAGCGCATGGCGACAATACCAATTCCCATTTCTTCTATTTTTGAAATAACATCTTTGTTTAAATCATCATTTACAAAAGCACAGACTACATCTGCTCCTTGTGCCAGCTGCACTGTCTCTATATTTAATTTGCTCTCGAAATAATGAATCTCATACCTGCCGCCATTACACTCATCAAACCATTTCTTATCATAGGCCTTTGCATCAAACATTACTATTTTTTTCATACGATCTTCCCCTTTTCTGGTATGGTTATTTTATTTAAAAGTGGCACTTTCTATAATACCACTTTTATGTATACTAATTGTATAAATTATTTTATTCAAAAAACGTGAATATCATACAAAATATTCTATGAAGCTTCATTTATATTACATATATTATATTTTAGGAGGAATTTAAACATGAGAAATAAAAATGTCCAAAAAATTGTTATGGTAGGATTAATTGCAGCTCTTTCCTACGTTGTATTTACTTTTTTACAAATTAAAATTACCTTACCCGGTGGAGATGCCACTTCCATCCATTTAGGAAATGCTGTTTGCGTCATAGGAGCCTTATTACTTGGCGGTTTTTACGGTGGTTTAGGCGGTGCTTTGGGTATGACTATTGGAGATTTACTGGATCCGGTTTATATCGTTTATGCTCCCAAAACCTTTATCTTAAAACTGGGAATTGGATTAATTACCGGCTTTGTTGCTCATAGAATCTGCCACATTAACACCCAAACAGACAATAAAAAAGTTTTTCGCGGTGTATTAGCAGCTTCTGTTTGCGGATTATTATTTAATGTAATTTTCGATCCTCTGGTAGGGTATTATTACAAACTTTTAATTCTTGGAAAACCTGCAGCCGAATTAACTCTTGCTTGGAATATAGCCTCAACATCCATCAATGCAGTAACCTCTACCGTTGTATCTGTAATGCTATACATGGCATTACGTCCGGCTCTTCGCAAATCCGGATTATTAGATAACTTTGGACCGCTAAATTAGCGGTCCTATAATTCGAAATATTCTACCGATAAGCTTCTGCCAAATAGAAAAACGGTAATAATCCTTCATAGATATTTGCTGACACTTACAAAACATATCCGTAAAATCTTCTTTCATATCATCAAGCCCTTCTGTCCTATAAAATAGACTGGCACATTCATAATGTAAATACATACTTCTGAAATCTAAATTAACGGTTCCTACAACAGCCACTTCATCATCAGCCAAAAAGGTCTTTGCATGGACAAATCCCGGAGTATATTCATAAATCTTAACTCCTGATTTAATTAATTGTGGATAATAAGTTCTTGCTACAGCAAAAACCGCTTTTTTATCCGGAATATGAGGCATGATAATCCTAACGTCCACACCACTTTTCGAAGCATGCATAAGATTTTGTTTCATTTCATGGTCCAATATTAAATATGG
>JAFZGJ010000118.1 GCA_017555455.1 Lachnospiraceae bacterium | reverse complement strand
TGAGAATGATAATTTTTTTGTAAATATGGTACATAAACCAAAGGAAGAAGGAAAGATTGAAGCGGTAGTTTTTACTGAAAATAAAAACGCGGAATGTGAAATTGCCTTTATCAGCGAGATTCAGAATAAAAAGATTCCAAGCTTTAATACCTCTAATATGTATCTTGCATTTGATGGAAAAAGACTTGCTATGTCCGGATTTTTAGAAGATGAGAAGCAGGGGTATAGAGAAACCTGCAATGTATTTGTAGCAGTATGTGATGCTTCGGGAATGCAGTATTATGGAGAGTACCGGAACAGTTTGGAAACAGGATATGATGCAGACAGATATTCTTACCATTGTCAGAGCGATGGCATGGAGCCGATTGTGCTTAAGTGGGAATAATTATGATAGACTTATGGACTTGATAGAAAAAGAGGTGGGAATTTCTCACCTTTTTTAAGTGATGTAAAATCTGCATTTACTTTGGCAAATGAAGGATTGAAGTAAGCCTGAAACTAAAACTTGCTTAATTTTAATGAATCATATATAATCAACATCATCGACAGTTCGTTTGTACCATCCTGTCGTTAAACAAAACCAGGACTACTATTTATATGTACGGTGTAATAGTGGGCTTTGCGTTTTGCAAAGCCCTTTTATCTTCTACGAGAAAAAGTTTATATATTTTCCATGAGATAAAGAAGCAATATATAGAATAGTTTTTGGTGCTTGGTAAATCGCTTTTGGAGGAGGAAAAAGAATGAGCATAAAAGCAGCAAAATCAAATTTTTTAGAATCTTTTAAAACTTGGATTGTGAAGGAGAAAGAAGAAACTGTCATTCTGCTTCGCAGTATTCCTGCAACCGTTGTTTCTTTATTTGTGGTCAGTGTCATCTGTATGAACTTACTTGCTAACAAAACACTTGTTCAGACATACTGGATTGCATTGGATGGCGGGATTTTAATATCTTGGCTTTCGTTTATGTGCATGGATATCATTACAAAGTATTTTGGACCCAAGGCATCAAATAAAATTGCTATTTTAGCCTCTGCCATAAATCTGCTTACCTGTATGATTTTCTATATTGTCAGTATCATTCCATCACAGGCGGATGACTATACTGCTTTTAATGAAATTTTTGGCGGGACATGGTTTATTTTATTAGGAAGTACCATAGCTTTTTTGACATCGGCGGTGATTAACAATTTCCTTAATTGGACCATTGGAAAAGCTTTTTATCATCATCCGGACGGAAAACTTGCTTATGCAGCCAGTACTTATATTTCAACCTTTGCAGGGCAGTTTATGGATAATTTCATCTTTTCAATTATTGTATTTGTTTTCTTTGCTCCCATCTTTTGGGATGGGTTTCATTGGACCATTTTACAATGTGCAACCTGTGCATTAACCGGAGCTGTAGCAGAATTGATTATGGAAATTTTATTTTCTCCTTTTGGTTATCGGATTCTGATGCAATGGAAAGAGCATAATGTGGGAGAAGAATATTTGATTTACATGGAAGACAATTTAGAGGATGATATGTAGTATAAAATAATTATTTTTATTGCTTGTTTTCATATATATGATCAGTGTGAATGAAAGTAGAATTATAGTATTATCGTGCCATTAATGGAAAGGTGGCAGAATGGAGATGGAAATGAAAGTATTAATAACCGGAACTTCACAAGGAATTGGAAAAGCTATTGCAGAGCTTTTTTTGGAAAAAGGACATGCTGTCATAGGAATTGACCGTCAGTCCTCAAGTATAGAACATTCAGATTATACGCATTATCAGTGTGATGTAAGAGATAAGGAAAATCTACCGGTCATTGATGATGTGGAAATATTAATTAATAACGCGGGAACGCAAAATGAAGACGACATTGATATTAATTTAAAAGCATTGATTTGGATTACAGAACGTTTCGGCATTCAGGCAAATATCAAATCTATTTTGAATGTTGGGTCAGCCAGTGCCCATACCGGATCTGAATTTCCGGAATATTGTGCCAGCAAAGGTGGCGTATTAGCATATACTAAGAATGTTGCAATGCGGGTGGCGGAATATGGAGCAACCTGCAACAGTATGGATCCGGGCGGAGTATTGACGCCATTGAATGATTGTGTTATCAATGATAAAGAACTTTGGGCGCAGATTATGGAAGAGACACCTTTGAAAAGATGGGCAACCGTGGAAGAAATTGCCCAGTGGGCATATTTTTTAACCGTAACTAATGCTTTCTGTACAGGACAAAGTATTGTTATTGATGGTGGGGAATCTATTAAACATAATTTTGTTTGGAAAGAATAGAGTAGAATCAGAAATAGCAGTCATGTGTTAGGCGTGACTGCTATTTCTTTTATAGGCAATATAGTTGTGAGAGTAATAAGCTTAATCATCAAGTCCATAAGTAATTTCCAGTCTGTCAAAGGCAGAATCCAGTAATTCTTCCAGTTGTTCAATTTCTTCATCTAGGTTTCTATATTCGTCTCTGGAAATGGTACCGGTACGATATTGGTCTTCTAAGGAATTTTCGTAGCTTTCTAATGCATGGTCGATTTTGTCAGCTTCTCTTTTTAAAGAAAAGAATTGGTCTAGGTTACCGGAGTTATTTACATCCGGAGTGGCGCTTCCAACGGAAACAATAAATTCATCTACCATAGTAGAGAGTTCTTCCGTAGTATAAACAGAAGTTGTTATTTTATCAGAGTGATTGAGTGTGTTTGAAGAAACGGTTTCCATATTAGTTGTATTTTCTGTTCCTTGCTCGTTTGCATTATTTTGCAATGAAGTCTGAATTTGTTGCTCCAATTCGGTGATTTTTTGTTGGAGTTCCGTGATTTGTTGCTTTAAAGATTGGTTTTCAGCAGACAAATCATTGTTTTGGCAGCCTGTGAAAATAAGAGTGGAGATTGTTGCAATTAAAAGTATTGTTCTTGGTTTCATATTTAGATCCTTTCATTGAAAATGTGTGGTTTTATTTAGGTTTTGGATTAGTAAAGATAAAAATCTTTTGTTATAAGTATTTCCATAAAGTAAAAAAATATGCTTTGGCTTAAGTATTGGTATGTTTTCTTTGCAGAGGAAGACAGCAAATATGTATATACACTGATGCTGAATCAAGAATATTTTGGGAAAGAGGATGTAGTGGAATTGGCACGTAGTGTAAAGTTTAAGGTGAAATAATAAGATATTTATTATTATTAAATATATTTCGATAGATGTTGAATAGGTGAATTTATAAGTGAAAACGAAATACAAGATTGAAACAAACGGGATAAAGAGATATACTTTGGACTGAGTAATCGTGTACAGAGTGGTAGCCTCCCAAATTGGAAACAGAGGGGAGGTGGTGTTGATGAGTACATACGAAGTTTTAAGCCTATTATTTTTAGGTGGTTCGTTTCTAATCGCACTGCTTGCCTATACAGATAGGACTAACAAGCGAAAATAAAAAAGCCACTCTAGTCTTGACCGGACGAGTGGCTTTTTAAGTAACTCAGATAGAGGTTAACCACTTTGTGGGCGGTTGCTCTTTTATATTTTAATTATAGTATATTTTGGGGAAGCTTTCAAGAAAAATATTATTGTGGATATGTTTTTACAGGACATTTTACCAGTAAACAGGAGTAAGATATCCTATTTTGCATTTATTTTTTTTCGAAAGAAATATGTATATTGTAACAAATCGCAGGTAAGCTACATTAATATACAAAACAGCAGAAAGGGGGAATAAAATGCAGTCGATGGATAAAATATACCAACAATATGCGCAGATGGTATATAAATTTTTATTATCAAGAACCTGTAATCCGGATTTGGCGGAAGAACTGACCCAGGAGACTTTTTATCAGGCAATCCGTACCATAGACAGGTTTGATGAAAGCTGTCAGCTATCCACCTGGTTATGTGCCATTGCCAAAAATGTGTATCATACCTGGCAGAGAAAGCACCCTGAACGTGGGACTTTGGAAGAATATACAAAGACCTGTGATTCGGCAGAAGAAGATGCACTGCAATCGATGAACCGGATAGAACTGATGAAAAAACTGCATTTGTGCCCAGAACCATTTCGCGAGATTTTGTATATGAGATTGTTTGGAGATTTATCTTTTAGGGAAATCGGAGAAATTATGGGACGGTCCGAAAACTGGGCAAGAGTGAATTTTTATAGAGGAAAAGAAAAACTTAGAAAGGAGTGGAAGGATAATGAAACTTAACTTACCTTGTGAATTGGTTCGGGATTTATTTCCGTCCTATATAGATGATTTAACAAGTGGTGTTACCAATATACTTTTGGAAGAGCATGTAAAAGAGTGTGAAAAATGTCGCGAAATATTGAGAAGGATGCAGGAAACTACAGAAGGAATTATTCATTTTGAAGAAAAGAAAGAAATTGATTTTCTAAGGAAAACTAAAAAAATAAATCAAAAGAAAATATGGGGAAGCATCATTGGCACCTTTGTCTTTATTGTAATAGTTTATTTCCTGGCAACTTATGTGATTGGTTACACCACAGCACATGATAACATAAAATGTGAAGTAGTATCTGTAGAAGGAAGAAAGTTAGTGGTATCCGCAGAATGTAGAAACCCGGAGTATGTGATTTCTAAGGCATCTTTTCGATGGATTCCTAATGATAAAGAGGTAGAGGTTGCTTTTAAAACCGTAAAAAGAAGTCCTTTATATGAGGAAAAAAGAGAATTTTCTTACATGGCACCGACAGAATTTGAGGAGGTTTGTGTAGGAGGAAGATTACAGCCAACGATTTGGGTTGAAGGAAATAATATCAGTATGGAAGCAGGGGAATTGTACGATGTGCGAAATCCTTATATCGGGCAGGCATTTGCCAATAGTCTGATTGCAGATGCATTGGAAATATCAGAGCGTTTCGGACTGTTTGTGAACGAATTACAGACATCAGAAGAACCTTATGAGTGGAAGATAAAACTGCAGGAAGAAATATCTTTTGAAAAGCGGGAAGAAAAAGAGCAGGAAATGCTGCTTTGCGGTTATTTGATGTTGGCTTCTGTGGAAAATGCCGGTTTGGTTACTTTTGAATATAAATCTGAAGAAAAAGAATATTCTGTAACAATTACCTCAGAGAAAGCTTCGGAGTATATGGGAAGAAATATCAAAGATTGCTATCAGGATGCGCAGCTTATACAGGAACTATTGGAAAAGACAGGTTTGAAATTTGAACACAAAAGTATTAGAATGAAAGCGAAGAAAGTAATATCACCGGCTTACGAGAAAGAGATTTTACGGCAACTGAAAGAATATGAACAGAAATCAGGAACGACTCTTTTACCGAAAGAAGATGGTCAATAGAAGCAGACGAGGTTAAGACTTTGAAAACAAACAGAATGACTCACAAAATAGATTTTTCCAAAGGGCCGGTATGGAAATGCATTATAGCACAGGCTGTTCCACTTACTGTGGCGCAGTTGGTACAGCTTCTTTATAATGTGGTGGATCGGATTTATCTGGGACATATGGGGGAAGGAAACAGTATTGCTTTGACAGGGGTAGGACTGACTTTCCCCATTGTGACTTTGATTATGGCATTTACTGCCTTGTTTGGTATGGGCGGTGTACCGTTGTTTTCTATGGCAAGAGGAGATAAGGACGACGAAAAAGCGTCAAAGATACTTGGAAATTCTTTTGGATTACTGGTAATGAGTGCAGTTGTTTTGACAGTACTTTGTATGAGGCTCCGTAAACCTATTTTGTTTGCTTTTGGTGCCAGTGAGGCATCTTACATATATGCAGATGAATATTTGAAAATTTATCTTTGGGGAACCTTGTTTTCTATGACGGCAACGGGATTAAATGGCTATATCAATGCTCAGGGTTTTCCAAAAGTAGGGATGTTTTCCACTATTATTGGTGCTGTGATAAATATTGTATTGGATCCTATCTTTATTTTTGGGTTAGATATGGGAGTTTCGGGAGCAGCATTGGCAACCATTATCAGTCAAGCTTGTTCTGCGATTTGGGTATTGAAGTTTCTTACAGGGAAAAATGCAATAATCCCACTGAAATTTTCTAGTATCAGAATCAAAAAAGAAATCAGTATAGATATATTTAAACTGGGAACTGCCAATTTTATTATGCAGGGAACTAACTGTCTGGTGCAAATAGTATGTAATTCTACCTTGCAGGGATATGGCGGGGATATTTATGTTGGAATTATGACCGTTGCAAATTCTGTGCGAGAGATTTTTATGCTTCCTATCAGTGGACTTATTAGTGGTGCGCAGCCGGTAATCAGCTTTAATTATGGAGCCAAAGATTATAAAAGAGTAAAAGATGGAATTGGATTTAATACTTTGATAGGAGCTGCCTATACCATGTTTGCTTGGATGTTAGTAATTGCTTTTCCAAGATTTTGGTTTACGGTATTTTCTGATGATTTGCAGATGATAGATATTGGAATCAGTGCTTTAAAAATTTATTTTTTTGGGTTTGTATTTATGGCATTCCAGTTTGCCGGACAATCTACGTTTCAGGCATTGGGAGATGCCAAACATGCAATTTTCTTTTCGTTACTTAGGAAGGCAATTATTGTTACGCCATTAACGGTAATACTTCCCATGATAGGATTTGGCGTAAATGGGGTATTTCTTGCGGAACCTATTTCCAATGTGATAGGTGGGTTGGCAAGCTATATTACCATGAGATTAACAATATATAAAACTTTAAATGAAACAGTATAAGCATAATTTGGTAGTAAATATTAGAAATATAAGGAAATAGTTCTTTTATTTGCAAAATTTAATAATGTTTGTTACAATGATTTGGAAGTTTCATTTTTAATAAAAATCCAAATAAACCTATGTTGGTGAGGGATGTTTACAGGAAAGTGCAGCATTAGAGTTAATCATGAAAAGTATAAAAGGCATAAAAAACAGTCTGATATGGATTATGTTATCATTCATAGTGCTTTTCACAGGAATGTGTTCGGAAATAGAAAGAACAGATTCCTCTTTGGTGACTTTACAGCACATGGTAGAAGCAGATACCATTGAAGATGTTAAAAATGATACTTTATATTTTGGTAATTGTACCAATAAACTAATTACAGGTCTAAGGAATACTTTCCAAAAAATCCGAAGAGGACAGGGGAGAATCAGTCTTAGAAACTATGCAGAATTTTTAAGTATAAAAGAAATTTTGCAGATGTTATCTTATGTCTGTATTGCAGCTTTATTTGTGTGCCAGCCGACAGAACGCAGTAGAGCAGCAATTCTTGAGTTTATTCACAAACAAGACGGAGAAAAATAGAATAAAGTATTCATAATTATTTTAGCCTGGGAAAAACGCAGGTTTCTTTTTGTATGTAAAAATTCCGGCAATTTAAAGATGGAGGTTTACATAATGTTAAAAAATAAATAAGAATGAAAGAAAATTTGTATTTAAAGTATAGATTTATTTCATATCTTTTGTGCTGAATGAAAGGATTAAAAAAATGAATATTTTTATGATTATATTTTTCTTATTTGAGGCTGTGATTGGAGTAGCTTCCAGTTTGTATATATTAGTATCTTTATTTGTAGTATTAGGATATAAAATTGTAAGAAAATGTAAATATGGTTGTTCTTTATATGACTAAATACAAGAAATAAGAATTAATTATAATAAAACAGTAAAGAGGATGGAGGGACAATACGTTTATGGTAATTGCGATTCTTTTGGTTGCATGCATTATTATGCTTTGTATTTTAGCAGAAAAATTTTCAGATAAGGTAGGAATGCCTGCTTTAATTATGTTTATGTTTATCGGCATGTTATTTGGAAGTGATGGGATTTTAAAAATACCTTTTGAAGATTTTGCTTTGGCTGAAAATATTTGTTCTGTAGCATTGATATTTATCATGTTTTACGGAGGATTTAATACAAAGTGGCAGGCAGCGAAAAGTGTAGCAGGAAAAGCGATTATCCTTTCCAGTCTAGGTGTTGTTTTGACAGCACTGATTACAGCCTTTTGCTGTAATCTTATTTTAAAATTTTCATGGTTGGAAAGTTTATTGATTGGTTCTGTATTATCTTCTACCGATGCAGCCAGTGTGTTTGCTATTTTGAGAAAAAATAAGCTGAATTTGAAAGATGGAACGGCTTCGATTCTGGAAATAGAAAGTGGAAGTAATGATCCATTATCTTATTTGTTAACGATGGTTTCTATTAGTTTAATTAATGGAAATGGAGAAAATAATATTTTTGTAATGGTTATTTTTCAAATTGTCTTTGGTGTGATGGTAGGAGTTATTTTTTCTAAAGTAACTATATGGATTATGACAAAGGGAAGACTTTTGTCTGATGGTTTGGAAACTATTTTTATGATAGCCATGGTGTTGGGATGTTATGGTATTACAACTGTAGTGGGCGGGAATGCCTATTTAAGTGTTTACTTATTTGGAATAATAATTGGAAATACCGGAATTCCTTATAAAAAGACTTTGATTCCGTTTTTTGACGGAGTAACCAGTTTGTCACAGATTATGATTTTTTTCCTATTGGGATTATTGACTTTTCCGAAACAGATGGTTGGTTTTGCACCTAAGGCGTTAATGATAGTTGTGATTCTTACATTAATTGCGCGTCCTATTGCAGTTGCATTATTGATGATTCCTATGAAGTGTAGTAAAGCGCAGATTGGATTGATCTCCTGGGCAGGACTTCGAGGGGCATCTTCTTCGGTGTTTGCTATTATGGCAGTTGCCGCAGGGGTAGCCATGGAACAGGATTTGTTCCATATTGTTTTTATGGTTACTCTATTTTCTGTAGGAATTCAAGGAACATTGCTTTCTTATGTTTCTAAAGCGCTAAAAATGGTAGATGAAAATTCCGATGTAAGAAAAACATTTAATGATTATCAGGAAGAATCTGCATTTACATTAATGCGTATGTACATTCCAAAAGGTCATAATTGGGAAAACCGACTGATAAAAGATGTGTCCATGCCGACAGGGGCATTATCTTTGATGATAAAACGGGGAAATAAAACGATTATTACAAAAGGAGATACTAAGATTCTGGCAGGAGATAGTTTGATTTTAAATGTTCCCAGTTATGAGCCGGGAGAGGCGGAAGAGTTGCAGGAAACGGTTATTGATAAAAAACATCCATGGTGTGACAAAAATATAGCGGAATTGGCTTTGCCTTCAAATGCGTTGATAGTTATGGTTCTCAGAGGAGGCGAGAGCATTATTCCGGATGGTAAAACTACAATTTATGAAAATGATATTGTAGTTACATATAAATAGAAGAGTTTTTGATGATGTAAATGAAAGGGTTTTATATAATGTCAACAAATAGCATTATGGGATTGCTTGGGGGACTGGCTCTGTTTTTATATGGTATGCAGATGATGAGTACGGGATTGGAGTCAGCCGCAGGTAATAAAATGAAAGTGATTTTGGAAAAATTAACTGCAAACCGTTTTGTAGGAGTTTTGGTAGGAGCTTTAATTACTGCAATTATTCAGTCCTCATCAGCTACTACGGTTATGGTAGTAGGATTTGTAAATTCAGGCATGATGACTTTAAGCCAGGCAGTATGGATTATTATGGGTGCCAATATAGGTACTACTATTACAGGTCAGTTGATTGCTTTAGATGTGGGAGAATTGGCACCACTTATGGCATTTATTGGTGTGGCAGCAGTGGTATTTTTGAAAAATGAAAAAGTCCGACATATTGGTGAAATTGTTGCCGGTTTAGGTATTTTATTTATTGGTATGGATATGATGGGAAGTGCTATGAAACCACTGGCGGAAATGGAAAGTTTCGTAAGTTTGCTTACAAAATTTGAAAATCCGGTTTTGGGAATATTAGCGGGAACAGTATTTACCGCATTAATTCAGTCGTCTTCTGCATCGGTAGGTATTTTACAGGCATTGGCAGGTAGTGGTGTGATAGGACTTAAAAGTGCTGCATTTGTACTTTTCGGACAAAATATAGGTACTTGTATTACGGCACTTCTGGCTTCTGTTGGGACCAGTAGAAATGCTAAGAGAACCACAGTGATTCATATTATGTTTAATGTGTTTGGTACTTGTATCTTTACCATGCTTTGTTTAGCAACTCCGTTAATTGTATTTATGGAAAGTTTAACACCGGGAAATGCACCGGCACAGATTGCAAACCTGCATACAACATTTAATGTTGTTACAACATTGTTGCTGTTACCTATTGGTGGAGTATTAACCAAGCTTGCAGTTATGATTTTAAAAGATAAAGATGAGATAGAAGATTCTACATTTAAGGTGCAGTATTTGTTAGATATTAAACATATTAATGCTGAAAAACTGGGAGCTTCTTTCGTATGTATGGAAGGGATTAAGAAGGAAACCATGCGTATGCTGAATATGGCAAAAGATAATGTACATTATGCATTTAGCGTGTTTGCCAAACGGGATGAAAAGAAGTTAGAAGAGTTGGAAGTAAGAGAAGAATATATTGATTATTTGAATAAAGAAATATCAAAATATATTACCGGTGTACTTTCTTATGAAAATACAAAGGTGGGAAGTAAAATATTCCATTGTTTATACAGTATTACAAGTAATATTGAAAGAATTGGGGATCATGCCATTAATATTGCAGAGTATTCCAATATGATTACAGAGAAGAAAATAGTATTTTCTAAATATGCACAGGCTGAATTGGCAGAAATGCAGAAAATTTGCGATCAGATGCTGGAAGTTCTTTTAAATAAACAAGAAGATGTTGTAAAATGGCACGGATTGATGGCAAGTATGGAGCAGAAAATTGATGATATGACAGAACAATTTAGAAACAATATGTATGAACGTATTCAGCAGGGAATCTGTTCCGATGAAGGAAGTATTTTGTTCTCAGAAATGATAACTGATTTTGAAAGAATTGGCGATCATGCTTTGAATATTTCCAGTGAAATTTTAAAGATTGCTATGGCAGAAAAATAAAATAGAATAGTTTAGTATAGTATAGTATGATTTAGGGGTCTCTTTGAATTTCATTTGAAGGGACTTTCCGAGTATTTGAAGGAAGTAAGAGAAGAGCTTAGGAAGGATACTGTGAAGAAGATTGAGGAAAATAAGAATTAATGAAAGTTAATTGAAAAAGAGCCTGCCTGATAATATTAAAATTAGGCAGGCTCCTGATTTAAAATTAAGAACAGATTATTAGTAGTGAGAATTTTCAGCATCTGTTTTTGTATGATGAATGGTACCTTTGGGATGATTTGGCGGAGCATAGATTACAGATAACTTTAAGGTCTGTTTTCCTACGTTCATGATATTGTGCCAGTTTCCTGCCGGTATGAATACAGCATCATTTTTAGACATATTTTGTCGAAAATCCATACAGTTTTGGGAGTTACCCATTATTACAATGGCGCATCCCTGTTCAATCCGAATAAACTGATCTATGGAAGGATGGATTTCAAGTCCGATTTCTCCACATGGAGGAATGCACATAAGAGTTGCCTGCATATGCCTTCCTGTCCAAATGGCAGTGCGAAAGTTTTGGTTTTGAATTGCCATATGTTCTACATTTGTAACATAAGGGTTAGGTCCATAATCTGTTTGGTTTGTATAGCAGTTGAGATTCATAGATTTATTCCGTTTTTTAGTATTATATGTATTAGGGATAGAGATATGCATGAAGATTGAACTTAGATAAAATGTGTGTGATGAGAATTTTGAATATTTATTTTGTTGACATATTGGTCTATATATTATAAACTAAAAACGGGAAAAGGTTTATAATTTATAGACCAAAATTATATTACAAAAGAAAAACCTAAGGAGGTTTCGGGATGTTTGTCTATATCATGACAGAAACAGAACAGGAATTTGCACAAATTATCTGGGACAATGAGCCGTTAGGAAGCGGACAGCTTGTAAAGTTTGCGTCTGAAAAATTGAATTGGAAAAAGTCGACTACTTATACTGTGCTTCGCAAGCTTTGTGAAAATGGGATTTTTAGAAATGAAGATGCAGTTGTCAGTGCAGTGATTAGTCAGGAAGAATATGTTCGCAGAAAAGGTGAGGTTTATCTGGAAGAACACTATAATGGTTCTTTGCCTAAGTTCGTAGCTGCATTTATGAATAAGAAAAAATTAAAGCGTTCCGAAATCGAAGAACTGGCTAAGATGATTGAAGCGTATAAAAAAGAATAGGATTTCGATATTAAAAATACGAAGGTGAAAGGTCTATGGATGGATTGTTATTGTCAGAAATTATAAATAGAAGTGTTATTGCATGGTATTGTGTATTGGTGATTTATCTGGTCAGGTTATTTTTGAAAAAAATCAGCCGGAAATATTGTTATTCTCTTTGGTTAGTTGTGTTTTTGAATTTATGTATTCCATTTTCTTTTGTAAGTTCTTTTAGTCTGATTCCTCAAAAATTGATGGAATTTTCCGTAGAAGAGAAGGCACCAGAACAGCCGAAACCGGAAATGACAGAAGATAGTATAGCCGGGGAGAAAGTACAAAATATGATCGTTTTCGAAGGCGGAACGCCATATGAAGAAGAAATGAAGGAGCTTTTTCCTGAAGTAGAAGTTCTGGGAAAGCAAGAAGCAGAACGTGACAGCATCAGGTTGTTCTCCAAAGAGTTTTGGCTGATTTGGGGAGAAAGAATCTGGATTTTGGGTATCTTTGTGCTTGGCTGTTATAGTTTATGGGAAGCATTTAGATTCAATCAAAGCCTGAAAAAAGAAAAGTCAAAGGTGGTAGATGGTGAGGAACATATCATAATAGCACCAAATCTGTCCGCCCCTGTTTTGTGGGGATTTTTTTCACCAACCATATATCTTCCACAGGATTTGGAAGAAGGAGAAAAGACATATATCATTGCTCATGAGAAATATCATTGTAAAAGAAAAGATTATTTGGTGAAGCCAATCATTTACATGATAACGATTGTTTACTGGTTTCATCCGTTGGTGTGGCTGGCTTATCATTTGTGCTGTGAAGATATGGAAATGTCTTGTGATGAGTCGGTTTTGGAAAAGGCAGGAAGCAATATTCGTAAGGAATATGCTCATAGTCTTTTGAAATATGCAGCAAAGCAAAATGGTTTTTTATTACATCCGTTGACCTTTGGAGAACCGTCACTTCGTTCCAGAATTGAGTCTATATTGAAATATAAAAAGAAGAATGTGTATGTGACAGTCATAGCATTAGCTGTGGCTGTGGCAGTTGGGGCAGGTCTGATCTTGCGTCCTGCAGAAGAAAATTCAGGAACCATAGAAGAAGATAGGATAGGAAACGAGAGAATTGTCAACAATGGCGGCGAAATCATTCAGGTAGATGAAAATCTTTATTATATGTCTGGAGAGCCTTTGTATGCATCTTCGGGAGAATGGTTTTATACTACAAATACCAATGAGGAAGGTATAGACGAGATTTGGCGATATCAACTGGATGGAAGCGGTTATAGCCTGCTGATGTCGGGAACAATTGTGGGAATGGACATAGATGGAGAGAAATTGTACTATTTGACCAAAGGTGACAACGGAGAGAATTCTTTTTGCACTTATCATATGGAAAGTGAAAAGGTATGTCAGATTTATGAGGGAGAATATCAGTATTTAACAACAGATGAAAGTTGGGTTTATTATTATGAGCAGACAGAGGATGGTTTATATATACATAGAAGCAGAATAGAAGAAGAGAAAAGCACAGGTGACGAAGAAAACCTGTTAAGTATTCCTTTGGATGTATCAGAAATATCCTGTTTTTATGTAACGGATACTTATATTCTATTTGCAGCAGGTGTCCATGAAGGAAGTGCAGGCTATTTTTATGGAGATTTCTATTCTTTTAATTTAGAAACGGATGAGCTTGAATATAAGCATTTAACAGATGATGATAAATTTTATGTTTTTGATGGAAAAATATATTATTCCAAATATTCCAATGAAGGTTTTGGAGAATATGCACTTTACTGTGCTGATTTGGATTTGAAAAATGAAACTTTTGTGGGTGAATCCATGAAGTTTTTAAAAGGAATTGAAGAAAGAAATGTATTTATAGCTTCTGGTGAAGGAAAAATGTTTGCTATTTCATTGGATGGAAAAGAGAAGAAATGCATTTTTGATATTGCGGAGCATAACTGGCAAGTAGAAGAATTAGATCAGATTAATTTTAAAGAAGTCAATATCATTGGAGACAGTGTGTATGCCAAGTTGGAACAATGGGGATATCGTGGAGAAGATGGATGGCGTGATACTTTAGTTAATGAAGGCTGGTATCGGATTTCCTTGGAAGAAAACCAGAGTCAGGTGTGGACACCGGAGGATATTGTGGAAGAGAAACGAGATGAGGAGCTTGGATATTTGTGGAATCCCGCTCCCGGACAGCCTTGTGAAAACCCGGTGGAAGCAGGATGGAACATGGAACATATCGTGGATGTGCGCGAGAATTTTTCACAAATGTCATATGTACCGGAGGAAGGAACGGAAGAGGATACCTATTTACTTGGAAAAACGGAAAGCTATACGCTCTATGGCAAAGGAGATTACAGATATTTGCTATTGGAGTGTGATGGAAAGTATGCACAGGTGAGATATGATTATACATCCAACTATATGACACCATTGGAATTGATGGAAACAGATATTGATAGGGATGGAAAGACAGAGCTTGCTATCAAATTTAACGTGATGCATGGAACAGGGGTTTCGGTAGATACCTTTTTGTTAGCAGATTTTGGTACTGACAGCAAACTGTATGTACATCAGTATTTGGATGAGGATTTTAATATTGATTTAGGAGAAGCATTGTCTTTTGAAAAGAAAGAACATGGACTACAGGCAAAGGTAAACGGAAAAAATGCCGGTTATTTTATGGAAAATATGGAAGATATGGGTGCTTTCAATATAGCTACTGTAGGGTCTCAGATGCATTTCTATTATGACCAAATAGAAGATGAAATTCAATTAAGTGGTGATATCATGTTTATGGCAGAAGATTCGGTATCTTACTGGAACAACTGGAACGATGTTACAGCTACCATATGCTGGAATGGAGAAGAGTTTTCTTTGAGTGATTTTACCAGCAGAAACCGGGATATGGAGGAGATAATTATAGAAGCATTGGAAGAAGATTATGGTGTGGAAGACCTGTATGATGTAAATCTGTACTACGATTCTTCTGATATGAATCAGGAAACCATATCCGTGACGGCGGAGATTTTGAAAACTAAATCTGACAGAGAATACGACAGGAAAAAAATTTATTTGAAACGTGGTGATGAAGAAGTTTATGGAGGTTGGGAGATTGACGAGCAGATAGTTAAAGACCATGTTTTAAAAAATATGAATCTGGCAATGCAGGATGAAAGTGTTTGGAGGGCAGAGGTTATCGGAAAAAAGTCTGATTGGAATGGCAGCTATGGAGTGCGGGAGAGTTTAGTAAATGAGGCAGGCTCGGAGAGTGGAATCGAGAATTATAATAAGGCGAAAATTATTGAAGAATATAGTAAAGATATTGATAGTGGGTTATTCCTATTTCCAAATGAAACCGAAAAAATGATGGAAGCAACATTTGCATCGAATCTCAAAACAGGTTTCTTTGATACTGATGGATATATTATTTTACAAGCAAAATATAATGCAGAAGATTTTGAAGCGGAAGTAGAGCGACTTTCTGGTATAGAATGTTCGGTAATGGATGTAGTGTTGGGAGTTCAATATGATACAGAAAGCTATTCTTTGCCGGCTTATGTTGCGGTGGATGGATTTGATCATGTGTATGAATATGCACTAATAGACCGGGATAACTGCAAAATTACATATGTTTTGCTTAGTTATCCTGAGGATGTTGACTTAAATGAATATGAACAGTATTTGAAGTTGGATATGTCAGAATATATGATTAAAGATACTTTGAATTGCTTTTCTATTTATGTGCGTCAGTCTAGAGATGATGTTTATATAGAATATTCGGAATAAGCTAAGAAAATAGCATATTTTATATGGTGATATGTTGCATAGAATGAATTCTGCACAAGGAGCCATTGAAAGTCTTGCGATAAGAACCTTAATAGTATTAGTTGATGTATGGATATCTTTAGTAGCGACAAAAATAATAAAAGAGAAAGCAAACTACGGGAAACAAACTGGAATTTGTCGCTTCCGATGATAGGCAATAACTGGGATTATTTTTATGATGACAAATTTGAGTATCAATGGTTTGGGGAACAACTCAACATCTATGAAAAGGAAACAGGAAACTGTCTATATGTGTTGGAATATCCAACCGATAAATGGTATGTGAATGGAAATAATGCGTACATAGAAGATGGTATATTTTATGGTGCCAGTGTAGCCAATGGATATGCCAATCCGGGCAGCTGCTTTATGTTTGCTTATGATTTGAATAAGGATGAACTGTTATGGAGAAGTGCGGATCAGTCATACAATACCATGAACTTTATTGTTAAGGGAGATGTCATAATATGTGGCTATGGTTTTACGGACGAGAAAGATTATCTCTATCAGATTAATAAAAATACCGGGGAAATCATTGATAAGATGGAACTGAAAAAGAAGCCCGATTTGCTGGTAGAACAGGATGGTAAGATTTATATTCATACATATAGTTATGACTATGTGATAGAAATAGAAAGAAGCTATTAAATGAGATTTGGGAAGTATTGAAAAGAAATAATAGATTATTGGAATGAATAGAACAGAAGATTGAATTTATTGCCGATTAGGGCATTGCAACGTACAAGTGCGCATTGCGCCTGTCGGTTGCTTGATACTTCACAAGATGGCTGATAATGTGGAGGAATCAGATAAAACTTAGGAGGCAATTATTATGTTAAATGAAAATTTATCAAAGATAAGAAGAGAACGAGGTCTAACTCAAGAGTCATTAGCAATAAAACTGAATGTTGTAAGGCAGACTATTTCCAAATGGGAAAATGGAACGGCGGTACCGGATGCAGACATGTTGTGCAGAATTGCTGATGTCTTAGATGTTCCTGTTGCGGAACTTTTAGGTAGTCTGGAACACGTGGATAAAATGGATATGACTGTAATTGCAAAGTCACTGTTTGAGACAAATGAGCAACTGGCAGTCAGAAACAGAAGAAGTTACAACGTATTGAAGGGCGTTTGGGGAGTTGCAATTGCACTCTTTTTATTGACTGTGATTGTAATTGTATTGAGTATTTCTACGAGTACTTCTGTCATTGATAACAATGTGATAGTGCAAAAGGTCGATAGTGAAGAAAACTCTGGGACTACTATTGAATTAGATGAAAATGAAATACCGTTGCTTCAACAAGTAGGCAAAAATAATGAACATGCATTGCAAGAGTTTTGGGGAAGCAGAAATGTATCAAAGGGGCGGATTATTGATTCTTGGGGTAATCCTGTAGAAGAAAATGATAACAGTGCTTCGTGGTTAATTAGTGAAAATAAAGTTATAACTGTATTTTTTAACGATTCTCATTATGCGTATGATTGCTGTATAGAAAGTAGATTTTAATTTGAGGAGTGGGTGAGTGTATGAAAAAAATAAAAGCAATATTATTATTAATAGTTATATTAACATTAACAGCATGTGGAAATGAGGAAGTGAAAGAAAACACAGAAGTTGAAATTTTGGAAGAAGTTGTAGTAGAGGAAGGAAAAACAGAAATTTCAGAGTCAGACTTTTCTTTTGCAGAATTTAAGAATCTCAACTTTACTTTTTTAAGTGGTGCCGGTGGATGGAGTACGGAAATGACAATCGCAGAGGATGGAACTTTTGAAGGGGTTTATTCTGACGGAAATGCGGATTGGGCGGATGCTTATCCCCGAGGTACAACCTATTATTGTTCCTTCCATGGAAAATTTGCGGAACCGGTAAAAAAGGATGAATATATTTATTTTACCACTATAGAAAGTCTTACTTACGATAATCCGGTTGGAACAGAAGAAATTAAGGATGGACTTCGTTATATTTATACCGATGTGTATGGATTGGACAATCCGGAGGAAATTTTAATTTATCTTCCGGGGATGCCTATAGATGAGTTACCAGAAGGTTATCTTTCCTGGGTGAGAAATAATTGGTATATGGATTTTGAATTTCCACAAAAATATACAACACTTCCTTTTTATGGTTTGTATAATGTGAGCGAAGAACAGGGATTTTCAAGTTACAACAGATTGGAGGAATTGAAAGAAACTGTAGATTCTACGGAATCTTATACAAGTTCAATCGAAGAGATTATTAAGGCTGAAACTCTTTCGCAAGCAGAAATGAATGAAAAGTCGCAGTTGATTTATGATTTATGGGATGGACAGTTAAATAAAGCATGGGACATTTTGAAAAAAAATCTGAATGCAGATGATATGTCTGCTTTAACTAGGGAACAATTAGACTGGATTGCCATGAAAGAGGCCAGTATGAAAGAAGCCGGAGCAGAAGTGGAAGGCGGAAGCATGTATGGCATGGTGGTATCACAAAGAGGTGCAGAACTTACAGAAGAGCGAGTGTATGAGTTGATGGAAATAGTGGATGAATTGAGCGAAAAGTAAGTAGAAAGATAAAAAATGTCTTAAAACTAGTGCATAAGAACTAAATGAGGTTGAAGAAAATGATAAAAGTAATTTTATGGGATGTAGACGGCACCCTATTAGATTTTAAAAAAGCGGAATACGCAGCCATTAAAAAATGTTTTGAAATATTTGGTTTAGGTGAATGTACCGATGAAATGATTGGAAGATATTCTGTCATTAACAGAGGTTATTGGGAAAAACTGGAACGAGGAGAAATTACAAAGCCGGAAGTGTTGGTAAACCGGTTTGTGGATTTTTTTGAGACAGAAAATATTAAGCCGGATTGTGCAAAAGAATTTAATGAACAGTACCAGAAGTGGCTGGGAGAAACTGTATGTTTCTGCGATAATAGTTATGAGTTGATGGAGAATCTAAAGGGACGTGTAAAGCAGTATGCAGTTACCAATGGAACGAAAGCTGCTCAAGATAGAAAATTAAGTAAATCCGGTTTGATAGACATTTTTGATGGAGTTTTTATTTCAGAAGTAGTAGGATGTGAGAAACCGGGAATTAAATTTTTTGAATATGTGTGGGAACAGATTGGAGACTATGATAAAAAAGAAATTTTAATTGTAGGAGATTCCTTAACCAGTGATATACAAGGCGGTAATAATGCCGGAATTATGTGTTGCTGGTACAATCCTAAGAACATAAAAAATGAGACCAACCTAAGAATTGATTATGAAATTGATGATTTGCAGAAGATATTGGAAATTATATAATCAAAAAACTCGTAGCAGGTAATCAAAAACCGGCTACGAGTTTTTATCTGTACATTAGACGAGTCCAATAAAATATTCTACCGCGATAGCAACAATAACAACTAAAGCAGAAATAATAAACCCATGAATCATAGGATTTAATCCGGACTTTTTCATTTCACGAAAATCGGTATTCAAACCAATGGCAGCAAGAGCAGCTACCATAAGAAATTTACTGACGGATTTCAAAGCGGCAGAAACAGATGTCGGAATAAAGCCAAAACTGTTAATAATTGCCATAGCTAAAAAGGCTATAATAAACCATGGTAACAATCCTGTGATTTTCACTGTTTTTGTATTAGATTTTCTTTCTCCCTTCTGAGATTTTGATTTCAAATGGCTGTTAATCAAAGAAAAAATAATTACAGTCGGTATAATTGCCAGAGTTCTTGTCAGTTTTACCATGGTAGCAAAATCACCGGCAGCCTCGCTGTAAGCATATCCCGCAGCAACCACGCTGGAAGTGTCGTTTACAGCAGTACCTGCCCATAAACCATAAGCCATATCACTCAATCCCAATGCTTGTCCCATCAATGGAAAAGCAAGAATCATTACCATATCAAATAAAAAGGTTGCAGACATAGCATAAGCGATATCAGTATCTTCGGCATCGATGACAGGAGCAATGGCTGCAATGGCAGAACCACCGCAGATGCCGGTTCCGGCAGAAATCAGATTGGATAATTTCCAGTCCAGTTTTAAAGCTTTTCCTATAAAATATCCACCACCAAAACAGGTAAGTAACGTAAAAATCATAACCGTCAATGACATTTTCCCAACTTCCAGAATCGTGCCAATGCTTAAAGAAGCACCTAATAAAATGATGGCAAATTTCAAGATTTTTTTGGAAGTAAATTTAAGACCAATGGATATGGTTTTACCTGGTTTCTTAATTTGATTGATTAACATACCTATGAATAATGCGATGACTGATGAACCGATGAGATGAACCGGAAGTAAGGATTCCAACCATTTAGCAACAACCGCAATCAGCAGAGCTGCTGCAAAGCCTGGGAGAATGTTTTTAGTATTGTCTATAACTGTTTTCATTTTAATATTTTCAGACCTCCATATATGTATTTTTCTATAGATCGTTTGTTTTATCCATGTATTTGATAAATATTACTTAAAATGGATATATTTACGATTCGAATTGTAGTATAAAATATAAATTCTATAATGTAAAATAATAGATTTCTATTGTATAATAAAAATATCTTATAGATATGAGAGCAAGAATATTTGAAAGAGGGAAAAACATGATAGACGTAAGAGTAGAAACTTTTTTAGATGTATGTAAAACAATGAATTACACAAAGACGGCAGGAAATCTGAATATGACACAGCCTGCAGTATCACAACATATACGAGGTTTAGAAGAATTTTATGGAGTAAAATTGTTTTCTTATAAAAATAAAAGGTTAGAATTGACCGAACAAGGAAGATATTTGAAAAAGTATTTAGAAACTATTTCACACGATGTTAAGAATTTGCAGGGGTCTGTACAGAATATAAAAAAAAGAAAAAGAATACGATTAGGGGCAACCTTGTCTATTGGAGAATTTTATCTGCCGGAAAAACTTTCGTCTTTTATGCGTAAGAATCCGGGAACTGATGTCTTGGTTATCATAGCAGATACCAGGGATTTGCTTTTGAAATTAGATTATGGTGAAGTGGATTTTATTCTTTGCGAGGGATATTTTGATAAAAATGAGTATGCCCATAAATTGATAAAAAAAGAAGAAATGTGTATTGTGTGTTCCCAAGGATATGACAGTAGTAAAATTAAGGAGCTGAGTGATCTGTTTGAATACCCTATGCTGTGTAGAGAAAATGGTTCGGGAACCCGTGAGATTTTTGAAAATTACTTGCACGAGTATAATTATTCTTTTGGGAATTTTATCAGTGTCAGCGAATTTACGAGTCCTCATCTGATTAAGAAATTATTGATAGACGGACTGGGAATTAGTGTATTATACAAAACCGTTGTAAAGGAAGAACTTCGGAAGAAAAACTTGAAAATAATTGAAATTCCGGGATTTCAGGTATCTCATGAGTATAATGCCGTGTGGAAAAAAGATAGTATTTTTGGAACAAAGTATGATGATTGGATAGATTTGCTGGTAGGTAAGGAATGAAGATTTAAGAATGACATTTTAGTGTGAAAAATGTATTTTTCAGAAATTACCTATGGTGAATAAAAATTTGAGAGTTATGATAAATTCATAGGACAGCAAAGGTAAAGGGAAATAAAAAATGACGAATATTTTAATGTTTTGTCTGTTTGTGGTAATCGTACTTGTTTTATGTATTCTTACAAGTTTAAATTCTTATGACAAGTTAAGAAAACATTATCAGGATTTGCAGGTAAGCTACCATAATTTAGAAAAATTAAATACCGAACTTCGGGCACAGAGGCATGACTATCTGAATCATTTACAAGTTGTCTATGGTTTGCTGGAACTTAAGGAATATGAGGAGTTATATTCTTATCTTTCTCCGGTGTATAAAAATATACAAAAAACAGGAAAAGCCTTAAAAACCTCTAAACCTGCAATTAATGCCTTATTAAAGGCAAAAATGGATGAAGCAGAAAATAGAAAGATTGATTTTTACATAGAAGTAAAAACAGATTTAAAAAATCTGAAAGTGGAAGACTGGGAAATGTGTAAGGTGCTTTCGAACCTGATTGATAATGCTATCACAGCATTGGAAGAAAAGGAGACAGATAAGAAAATACGGATAGATATGACAGAAGACAGGGAATGTTATTTGTTTTCGGTTTCTAATAATGGACCGATGATTCCAAGGTCTATGCAGGAAGAAATTTTTAAGCCCGGTGTAACTTCGAAAATAGAAAATGGTCACGGCATGGGATTACATATTGTACAGACAGTTATCAAAGAGTATAAGGGAAAAATGAATCTTTCCTCTACGGAAGAAGAAACTACATTTTCCTTTTGTTTTCCAAAGAAGAAAGAAGGTGAGTAAATGGATTTATTATTAAGTGTAGGCATTCTGCTTTTCATTGCCGGATTTATTTTGGTAGGAATTGAAATGGTAGTGCCCGGTTTTGGATTCCCAGGAATCAGTGGGATTATATGTCTCATAGCAGGAATTCTTTTAACGGCAAAAGATATAGAGCAGGGACTAACCATTACAGTAATCGTAGTAGTAATTCTTGCAGTTATGCTTACGGTAGTTATGATGGTTTTAAAAAGAGTAAAATCACCAATCGTTTTGGATGAAAAATTACAACAGGAACAAGGTTTTTTAAATGCTTCAGATTTGGAATATCTTGTGGGAAAAGAGGGGATTGCAACAACCGATTTAAAACCAAGCGGTAAATGCCGTGTAGAAGGTGTGGAATTTGATGTACGAAGTGAAGGAAACCTTTTGAAAAAAGGTACTAAAGTACGAATTTCACGTATCCATGAAAAAAATATTATGGTCAGTAGTATGGAAAACTGACAGAAAAGAGGGAGAACTATGTTGAGTATTATCAGTAAAATTATTGTTTTAGGACTTATTTTATTATTTGTTATTTTATTTTTTATCTTTGTTCCGGTAGGACTTTGGATTTCTGCCATTGCATCAGGGGTAAAAATTGGTATTATTAACTTGATTGGTATGCGGCTTAGAAGAGTATCACCGGCAAAGATTGTTATGCCTATGATTAAAGCAACAAAGGCAGGACTTGATATTAAGGTAAATCAGCTGGAAGCACACTATTTGGCAGGGGGTAATGTTGACAGTGTAGTAAATGCTCTAATCGCAGCCCAGCGTGCATCCATGCAGCTTTCTTTTGAAAAAGCCTCTGCCATCGACTTAGCAGGACGTAACGTTTTTGAAGCGGTAAAAATGAGTGTAACTCCAAAAGTAATTGAAACAGCATTGATTTCAGCGGTAGCCAAAGATGGAATTGAATTGTTGGTAAAAGCCAGAGTAACGGTTAGAACCAATATTGAACGTTTGATTGGTGGTGCAGGAGAATCAACTGTATTAGCCAGAATTGGAGAAGGTATTGTTACAACGGTTGGTTCTGCGAGTACACATAGTGAAGTATTGGAGAATCCGGATGGCATCTCCAAATTGGTATTGGAAAAGGGGTTGGATTCCGGTACTGCTTATGAAATTATTTCTATTGACATTGCGGATGTAGATATCGGAAGAAATATTGGTGCTAATTTACAGAGTCTTCAGGCAGAAGCGGATAATAAAATTGCACAGGCAAGAGCGGAAGAACGTCGTGCCATGGCGGTTGCTTTGGAACAGGAAATGAGAGCTGCGGTAGTTCAGGCAGAGGCAGAGATTCCAAAGGCAATGGCAGAAGCTTTAAGAAACGGTTATATCGGTGTTTTGGATTATTATAAAATGCAGAATGTATTGGCAGATACTGATATGAAGAAAGATATTGGAAAAGGTATCGGTGCCTTTGTGGAAGGAAAGAAGAATGATTAAAGTATCCATCATAGAAGATGAGCCGCAAATCAGAAAAATCCTTTGTAAAGTGATAGAAAATCAGGATGGATTTCAGTTGGTATCGGAGAGTGGTAGTTTTTCAGAGGCTATTACGGATTTTAATAAATTTTACCCGGATGTAGTATTTGTAGATATTGATTTAAAGGGAGAGAGCGGATTGGAATGTGCCAAGGTAATGACACAGTTAAATCCTAAATTGAAAGTGATTTTTGCTACAGCCCACAGTGAGTATATGGCAAATGCTTTTGAAATCTATGCCTTTGACTATTTGGTAAAGCCCTTTGATGTGGAACGTATTAACAGGACGTTGAAACGGATTAAAGAACATACTTTGGAATCTGATAATGCGGAAAACGTGATTCAATCGGAAAAGCATGGCGATAAGTTGATGATAAAAGGAAAAGAGCAGATTGCTTTTATTGATAAAGAAGATATTATTTTTATCGAACGAAAAGAAAGCAGTACTATAATTGTTACGAAAGATGAAGTTTATAAGACATCGGTATCTTTGGGCAGTCTGGAAGAAAAATTGGATTCTAAGGATTTTATGAGAAGTCACAAATCCTATATTATTAACTTACACCGGATTACAAAAATTGAACCTTATGGGCGCTGGACCTATGTTGTTAAGTTCAAAGGAACTAGTGAATCTGCATTGATGACATCAAAGTGCTATGAGGAAATTAAAAAGATGTTTGGATAATTTTCTATAGTATCTTATATGTTGCATTTCATTAATGTTTCATTTATGATAGATTGGCATCAATGGAAAGGAAAGAACAGTTAGTAATGAGCATAAAAGCAGTATTATTTGATTTAGACGGTACATTATTAAAAATGGATCAGGATGAATTTGTAAAGACATATTTTAAATATTTGGCAAAGCATCTGGCACCAAAGGGATATGAATCGGACAAGTTATTAAAGGTATTTTGGGGTGGAGTAAATGCAATGACAATAAATACCGGTGAAGTTACCAATGAAGAAGCATTTTGGAAAGTTTTTACAGAAGCTTACGGAGAAACATCCATAGAAGATAAACCTTATATTGATGAATTCTATCAAAATGATTTTAATCAGGTACAAGAAGTGTGTGGATTTTATAAAGAAGCGAAAGAAATCATTGAGCTGGTAAAATCACAGGGAAAACTTGCAATTCTTGCTACCAATCCCTTGTTTCCTCATACAGCGACTGAAAACCGGATGAGATGGGCAGGTTTGGAAGCGGCTGATTTTGCAGAGTATACCACTTATGAAAACTGTCATTTTTGTAAGCCTAATCCGAAATATTATGAGGAAATTTTGGAAAGACACCATTTAAAACCGGAAGAATGTATTATGGTAGGAAATGATGTGGAAGAGGATATGATTCCTGCGGAAAAACTGGGAATGCAGGGATTTTTATTAACAAATTGTCTGATTAATAAAAAGGAACGGGATATTTCAAAATATCCACAGGGAGATTTTGAAGAATTGAAAGTGTATTTGAAAGAAGTATTATAATTATTATATTAAAGAAAATAAAGAGGTTAAAGCATATTTCTTTTAGTATTTATAGTACTATTTTAAGCCTAATAATAAAAAAATATAAATTTTATATGAGCGTTTATGTTAAAATATAACTCAGAGTTTTTATAGATAACGAAGGGAGAATTTTATCTATGCGCGAAATTTATAATTTAAACGTAAAATGGGCTTTTTCCAAAGAAGCTACAGCAGTACCGGAAACCATGCCTGAAAAATGGTATTGGGTAACTTTACCACATACTTGGAATGATATCGATGGTCAGGATGGTGATAATGACCTTTACCGCGGAACTGCATATTATGCAAAAAATGTAGACAAAATTGATTTACCAACAGCAGACAAATATTATTTGGAAATTAATGGTGCCAACTCTTCAGCGGCAGTTTACTGGAATGGTGAAAAACTTGCCAGCCATGATGGGGGTTATTCCACATGGAGAGTAGATGTAACAGACAAAATTGCTGCACAGAACTTAATCGTATTTGAAGTAGACAATGCTCCAAATGACCGTGTATATCCTCAAAATGCTGACTTTACATTCTATGGCGGACTTTACCGTGATGTGAACTTAATTGCAGTAAGTAACAGTCACTTTGATCTTGAATACTATGGAGGACCCGGCATTGCAGTTACTCCTGTAGTAGATGGTGCTAATGCTAATGTAAATGTTGAAGTTTGGGTAACAAACAAAGCAGACAGTCAGACATTAAAATATACTTTAAAAGATGCAGAAGGAAATGTAGTAGCTGAAACTACTTCCGCAGATACAAAAGTGGATTTTGTAATTGAAAATGTTCATTTATGGAACGCAAGAAAAGACCCTTATCTTTATACAGCAGAAGTTGTTTTAGCAGAAGATGATAAAGAACTTGATAAAGTAACAACTCGTTTCGGATGCCGTTCTTACAGAATCGATCCTGACCGTGGATTTATCTTAAACGGAGAAGAATATCCATTAAGAGGTGTTTCACGTCATCAGGACCGATGGGGCGAAGGTAACGCATTAACAAAAGAAATGCATAAAGAAGATATGGAATTAATCGCTGAAGTTGGTGCTAACACCATTCGTTTGGCTCATTATCAGCATGATCAGTATTTCTATGATTTATGTGACGAATACGGTATGGTAATCTGGGCAGAAATTCCATATATTACAAGCCATATGAGAAATGGCCGTGAAAATACCATCAGCCAGATGAAAGAACTTGTCGTTCAGAATTACAATCATCCATCTATCGTGGTTTGGGGACTTTCCAATGAAATTAACGCAGTAGAAGGAACTGAAGATGATTTGGATATTCAGGATAATCATAAAGTGTTAAATGATCTTGTACATGAAATGGACAAGACCCGTTTAACTACAATCGCATGTGTATCTACCTGTAGTCCTGACCATCCATATACTTTAATTCCTGATACTATTTCCTATAACCATTATTTTGGGTGGTATGGCGGAGATGTAAAAGATTATGGCCCATGGTTTGATAATTTCCATGCAACACATCCTAATATTTGTGTTGGTGTATCTGAATATGGTTGTGAAGCTTTGAACTGGCATACATCTACACCGGATGCAGGAGATTATACAGAAGAATATCAGGCATATTACCATGAAGAATTAATCAAACAGTTATTCCCACGTAAATACTTGTGGGCAACTCATGTTTGGAATATGTTTGACTTCGGTGCTGATGCCCGTAATGAAGGTGGAGAAAACGGACAGAACCACAAAGGGCTTGTTACATTTGACCGTAAATATAAGAAAGATTCCTTCTATGCATATAAAGCATGGTTATCTGAAGATCCATTCGTACATATTGCAGGAAAACGCTATGTAGACAGAGTGGAAGATACTACAAAAGTAACTGTTTATTCT
>JAFZGJ010000010.1 GCA_017555455.1 Lachnospiraceae bacterium | reverse complement strand
GCATGGTTTATTCTCCTTGTTTTTTGATAAATTTGATGCAAAACTGATGCAGAATTTTTTTCAGAGACTGAAACACTCCTTTCTATGCGGATTTGCCGAATCGGTGTATCATTCGATTCCGGTTTGCGGCAGTAAATTTTAGTAGAGAATGTTGATTTTTCAACATTCTCTTTTTTTGTTTCTAAGTCAATAGTAATAGTATAATTTCTTGTGCTATGTTGATATGAAGTAATTGAACAGATTAAGAAATGAATATGAATTATTTTAGCTGTTTTTAACGAGTAGGTTTGTATTTTGTATTGAAAATAAATAGGACGAAAGAGCATGAAAGACAGGAGTAGGATGCATTTTTTGGGGATATTTGATATAATTTCCCTGATGTAAGCAGATAAAAAGGATTACAAAATGATTTCAAGATGATTTTTAGAGAGATAGTAGGAGAAAGTAATCAAAAGTAAGCATATGAAATATGGAGCATAAACTGTTTTAGCTGTATAAGGAGTTAAAAATCATGCAAATGAGAAGATATAAGTATTTAATAGGGAGTATATATTTATTTGCTATTATTTTAGCAGGGTGTACAGAGAATATAAAAATTAATAAGGATACCTGTACTGAAGAAATAATAGTGCAGGAAAATATAAAACCGGAAAAAAGTAAACAGGAAATAGCGTCACAGGAGAGTATAACGGAAGTTGATGTACAAGATGAAGCAGATAGAGGTAGCATAGAAGAAGTCATATATATATCAGAAAATTATGGTGAAATTCAAGAATATGGTGGAGAGTTTTATTATGATGAAGAGACTAAGGGATTTTATTATAATATAGAGAGTTTTTATTTAAATTCAGATTTTTTATATACCATGAATGATACATTAGAAAAATTTTATGATGAGTATTTGAATCAATATTTAAAGATTCAGGATTGGTATATGGAACAGGGAAAGCAGGAATTACCAAATGGAAATGTGCCATATTCTAAGTTGATATTTCAGGGAGTTCAGTACGTAGATTATGACTATATTAGTCTTTTATTTGCAGATGTTACTTATATGGGAGGTGCCACTACTTATTCTGTGTTTGATGCAATTACATTAGATCGTCATACAGGGGAAGAAGTAAGCGGTTCGGAAATATTAGGAGAAAATGATACTGAAATTTTAGAAAAAGTAAATGAATTGATGGGTTTAGATGAAGCGGCTGATTGGAATGATTTGGATTTTTATTTACAAAAAGATAAAATTGTGTTTTTTTATCGGATGCCCGGATTTTGGGATGATGTAGTGTTAGGAAGATAATGGAGATATGCAATATAAAAAGGAGTCTTATCCATAACTAAGATTTAGATATGGAGTAAGTCTCCTTTTTGTGTTTAGTCGGTAAACAGCTGGTACCAACAGTTTCAGCATAAGTAAATTAGATACTCAATATAGTAATACTAATTACTGCAATTATAATTCCCAAAAGTTTTTTATGAGATAATTTCTCTTTAAATAGAAAAATGGAATAGAGTGCTGAAAGAATAAGTACCCCACCATTTTGCACGGTATAAAGTATTGCTGTATCAATTAACGGTAAAATATACATTAGTAAATTAATGGCAAGGGTTGCTGAAATTAAACATAGAATCAAAAAAGGAAGACAGTTTTTGCTGAGTTTAAATGCCTGTAAAGTATTTTCTTTTTCTGTACAAAGTAAATTAACAAGAGCAATGATACCCATAAGAGCAAAGGTAATCATAATCATGCTTTGTTTTTCTTCATTATGATAAATAGTCTGCATTTTTATTATTGTGCAGTAAGCTCCGTTAAATAAAAAAAGTAAAACGCAGAAGATGTAATATGTTAGAGTGCTGTCTTTTAATTTGATTTCATCCAGATTCATAAAAATGCAGGCAATAAGCATCATAATAATACCGATAATTTTTAATAAGGTGATACTCTCCTGAAGAAATAGGATTCCGTAAGCGGAAGGAACAAGGATGGCACCATACAAAAGACAGACATTTAAGAAGGCATAAGAACCTAAAGTACCGGCTTTAATTAAGGAGGTATTATATCCAAAAAGAATTAATCCGTTAAGAACTCCAAACAGAAGGGTTAAGGAGGAAGCATAAAATTGAAATCCATTAAATGCATAAGTTGCCAAAGTGATAAAGATAGCTTCTATGATACAAAAAATAGGAGAAGACAATTCACTTTTTCCGGGATATCGGTCTGTAAATAATTTGCAAAATAAGGTTTGAAAACTATAAAGTAAAATGATTAATCCTATGTATATAAAATTCATAAATAATTCCTCCTTGTAATTAAAAATTATGTATGTATTATAACATATCAATTTATTAGAGTGGTTTAGAAACTGCAAGGGAAAGTTTTATTATTAAAAATTAAATGTTTCTAAAATGTTTTGTGAATAGTTGACATGATAATCCGGGAGTTTTATACTAACAACAGAATGTTAGAAACCTAACAATTAGAAGTCGAACATTTAATATAATGTAAAGATTATTTACGAAGTGTATGAAAATGAAACAGGGAAGGAGGAACTATGGAAGATAGATATGATAGAAGAGAGAGTTGGGAAAAAGAGCATGGAGGAGCTCCGGTAAAATGTATTCTGGATGTAAGTAAGAATCTTCGGTATTTTTTTGATTTAGCCATGTCAGAAAATGGACTCACCAGTATTCAGTCAAGAATATTGGGACATTTGCGACATGCTGAAGAGGAAGGAAGAGATGTTTTTCAAAAGGAAATAGAAGAGGTATTTCGTATTAAAAGATCTTCGGTAACCAGTGTTTTGCAGACCATGGAGAAAAAAGGATTGCTTATTAGGGAAAGTGTTCCTGAAGATGCCAGGGTTAAGAAACTTATTCTGACTGAGGAAGCCAGAAGAATGCAGGTATGTACTTATTATGCACTTGGAAATATGGAAAAAGAAATGCGGTCTTTGTTTACAGAAGAAGAGTTTCAGCATTTTTTAGATTACATGAATCGAATTGATAGGAAAGTAATAGAATTGTATTGTGATCATGAATCAAATTGAGAGAAATAGTACTAAAGGAGGAAGAAAAAAGAATGATAAAAAAGTTAGCCGTCTATATAGGGGAATTTAAAAAAGAAACTCTTTTATCCCCGATATGTATAGCAGTTGAAGTAATCATGGAAGTTATTTTACCTATGTTAATGGCACTGGTTATTGATAAGGGTGTGAACGTAGGTGATATGAATTATGTATTAAAAATGGGCTTTTTCATGTTGGTTGTAGCCTTTATATCCTTGGCGGGGGGAGCTTTATGCGGAAAATATGCGGCGATTGCATCCACAGGATTTTCCAGAAATTTAAGAAAAGCAATGTTTTCAAAAATACAGGATTTTTCCTTTGCAAACATTGATAAATTTTCAACAGCAGGTCTGGTAACCCGAATGACAGCGGATATTACCAATGTGCAGATGGCATTTCAGATGATTATCAGAATTTGTGTCAGAGCTCCGTTTATGTTGATTTTTTCATTGTTTATGTGTTTAAAGTTGGCTCCGCAAGTATCATGGATTTTCTTGGTAGCATTGGTATTTTTGGGTGGGGCATTAGGAATGATTATTACGAAAGGCTTTCCTAAATTTCATGCTATGTTTAAGCAGTATGATAAATTGAATGGAGCGATACAGGAAAATTTGGCAGGAATTCGTGTAGTAAAGGCTTATGTAAGAGAAGGTCATGAAACCCATAAGTTTTTTGAACAATCCGGAAAAGTAAAAGATTTATCTATTGCAGCAGAAAAGCTTGTAATTATGAACAGTCCCATCATGCAGTTAACTATGTATGGATGTATTTTAATTATTTCCTGGCTTGGTGCAAAAAATATTGTTGCAGGTGATATGACTACAGGAACTCTCATGAGTTTATTTACATATACCATGCAGGTTCTTATGAGTCTTATGATGATTTCTATGGTTTTTGTAATGTTAACTATTTCAAAAACGTCTGCTGACCGTATTTTGGAAGTTTTGGAGGAAGAAAGTACAATTCAGAATCCGGAGAATCCTATTATGGAAGTGAAAGATGGTTCCATTGATTTTGAAAACGTCTCTTTCCGTTACAGTGGTGGGGAAGAAAAAAATGTATTGGAGCATGTTAATATTCATATTAAATCCGGAGAAACTGTTGGTATCATAGGAGCAACCGGAAGTTCCAAGTCTACTTTTGTACAATTAATTCCAAGATTATATGATGTTTCGGCAGGTTGTGTAAAAGTTGGAGGAGTAGATGTAAGAGATTACGATATGGAAGTACTTCGTAATGAAGTTTCCATGGTATTACAGAAAAATGTACTGTTTTCGGGAAGTATTTTAGATAACTTGCGTTGGGGAAATGAAAATGCCACTTTAGAAGAGGCAAAACATGCCTGTGAACTTGCGCAGGCAGCGGAATTTATTGAACGATTCCCGGATGGTTACAATACTAAAATTGAACGAGGCGGAACCAATGTATCCGGTGGACAGAAGCAGAGACTTTGTATTGCCAGAGCATTGTTAAAGAAACCTAAAATTCTGATTTTGGATGATTCTACCAGTGCAGTAGATACTTCTACTGATGCAAAAATCAGAAAGGCATTTCGTGAAGAAATTCCAAATACTACAAAGCTGATTATTGCACAGCGTATTTCTTCCGTAGAGGATGCGGATCACATTTTAGTGTTAAATGAAGGTGAAGTAAATGGCTACGGAACCCATGAAGAGTTATTGAAGAACAATGAGATTTATCGCGATATTTATGAATTACAGAAGAAAGGAGCTGAGGAATAATGCCACCAATGGGACCAAGAGGACCAAAAGGAATGAAGGGCGGTCCAAAAAGTAAAGACCCTATCAAAACTTTAAAAAGACTTCTTGCATTTATCATGAAGCGTTATAAATTCAGATACATGCTTGTTATGGTATGTATTGCCATCAGTTCTATTGTACAGGTCGCCGGAACCATGTTTATGAAATCTTTAATTGATGATTACATTGTTCCTTTGGTAGATGGTCGGATGCAAAGTTTTCAACCATTGATAGAAGCCTTATTAACTATGGGATGTATCTATGGTATAGGAATTGTTTGTAATTATACCTATAATATTATTATGATGTATGTGGCACAGGGCGTTTTAAAGGATGTCCGGGATGAAATGTTTGCCCATATGGAAACCTTACCAATCAAATATTTTGATACTCATCAGCATGGGGATATTATGAGTCATTTTACCAATGATACAGATACTCTGCGTCAGATGGTAAGTCAGAGTATTCCAAGTTTGTTTTCTTCTGCGATTACTTTGGTAAGTACTTTGATTTCTATGTTAATATTAAGTGTACCGTTAACATTTTTAGTACTTTTAGGTGTGGTTGTGATGTTAATGGTTTCCGGAAAAATCGGTGGGAACTCTGCAAAATACTTTATTGCGCAACAAAAGTCATTGGGAGCCACTAATGGTTACATTGAAGAAATGATGGATGGTCAGAAAGTAATCAAAGTATTTTGTCATGAAGATAAAACTGTGGAGGAATTTAATCAGTTAAATGATGAATTGTTTGATACAGCCAGAAATGCAAATACCTTTGCCAATATTTTAATGCCTATTAATGCCAATATCGGAAATATCAATTATGTTGTGATTCTTGCGGCAGGCTCCCTGTTTGCCATTTATGGATTTGGTGGTTTGACCTTGGGAGCATTGGCGTCTTTCTTACAGCTGGCTAAGAGTTTTAATATGCCGATTTCCCAGGTAGCACAACAGTTTAACTCCATCGTTATGGCATTAGCCGGTGCAGAACGTATTTTTGAACTGATGGATGAACCATCGGAAGAAGATGAGGGATACGTAGAAATTGTACGTTGTCGTATAAAAGAAGACGGAAGTGTAGAACCTTGTGAAGAAAGAACAGGAACCTGGGCGTGGAAGCATCCTCACCATGACGGAACTTTAACCTATACTCAGCTAAAAGGTCATGTAACTTTAAATGAAGTTGATTTTGGTTATACCGATGAAAAGATTGTACTTCATGATGTATCCATGGTAGCAGAAGCAGGGCAAAAAATTGCTTTTGTTGGTTCTACCGGTGCCGGAAAAACTACTATTACCAACTTATTGAATCGTTTTTATGACATTCAGGATGGTAAAATCCGTATTGATGGAATTAATATTAACAAAATCAAAAAACGTGAGTTAAGACGTGCTTTTGGTGTGGTATTACAGGATACCCATTTATTTACAGGAACCATTAAAGACAATATCCGTTACGGACGTCTCAATGCCAGTGATGAAGATGTTGTGGCGGCTGCAAAACTTGCCAATGCCCATCACTTTATCACAAAATTGCCGGAAGGCTATGATACAGTAATCAGTGGTGACAGCGGTACTTTATCTCAGGGTGAGAGACAGTTACTTGCCATTGCCAGAGCTGCCATTGCAGATCCACCGGTATTGGTATTGGATGAAGCTACCTCCAGTATCGATACCAGAACGGAGCAGATTGTACAAAATGGTATGGATAAATTGATGGCAGGAAGAACTGTATTTGTCATTGCACACAGACTTTCTACCATTAAGAATTCCAACTGTATTATGGTTTTGGAGCAGGGACGTATTATTGAACGCGGAGATCACGAAGAATTATTAAAACAAAAGGGTAAATACTATCAGTTGTATACAGGGAAGTTTGAACTTTCATAAAAATAAGAGGCGGGTAGACCGCCTCTTTCTTTACTATATAGGCAATTTACATACATCAATCCATGCTAGGGAATTAGAGTATTTTTCTAATTCTTCCAGAGTTAATTCGATAGCACTGTTGGAACTGCCGCAGGCAGGAAAAACGGTTTCGAAACGCTTTAGGGAGGTATCCAAATAGACTTCTACACCGTCATTGACAGCAAAAGGACAAACTCCTCCAACGGCATGGCCGATTAAAGGTTCTGCTTCGTCAAAGGAAAGCATTTTTGCTTTGCATGCAAATTGAACTTTGTATTTGGGATTATCGATTTTGGCATCTCCTGCAGCTACAATTAGAACTACTTTATCGTTTACATGAAAAGAAAG
>JAFZGJ010000117.1 GCA_017555455.1 Lachnospiraceae bacterium | reverse complement strand
TGTTCAATAACATCCTTTGGTAAAGGTTGTCTATCCGGATCAAGTTCTGCTAATATTTCGTAAGTAAGTTCAGGACGACATAATAACTCGGCTAAATTAGAACCACTCTTTAAAGTAGAAGAATTATTTCTAATCAAAAATTCCTGATTAACTTTTGATGCACCAATAGATACATTTTTAAGTCTATCTACTTCTTTTTTAATAGCATCTTTTTTATATAATAAATATTGATATTCCTCTTCTGAAATAAGACCTACTTTATATCCTTTTTCACGAAGTCTCAAATCAGCATTATCCTGACGAAGTAATAATCTATATTCTGCTCTGGAAGTCATCATACGATATGGTTCTAAATTTTCTTTAATAACCAAATCATCTATTAATACTCCTATATAAGATTCACTTCTATCCAATACTAACTGTTCTTCTCCTTTTACAGAAAGTGCAGCATTAATACCGGCAACTAATCCTTGTGCCGCAGCTTCTTCATAACCGCTACTTCCATTAAACTGTCCACCACTAAAAAGTCCTTTAATATTTTTAAACTCTAAAGTAGGATATAACTGCATAGCATTAATACAATCATATTCGATTGCATAAGCATTACGGACAATTTTACAATTTTCCAGTCCCGGCACAGTTCTATACATAGCAAGCTGAACATCCTCCGGTAAAGAAGATGACATACCTCCTACATAGTATTCATTAGTAGATAAACCTTCCGGTTCTAAGAAAACCTGATGTCTTGGTTTATCTGAAAATTTAACAACCTTATCTTCTATAGATGGACAATATCTTGGACCGGTACCCTCAATAATTCCTGCATAAATAGGAGAGCGGTCTAAATTATTACGAATAATTTCATGAGTATCTTCATTCGTATAAGTTAACCAACAAGAAATTTGTTCCTTCTGAATAGAATCAGGATCTGTTGAAAAACTAAAAGGAACAACTCTTTCATCACCAAATTGCTCTTCCATTTTACTAAAATCTATACTTCTTTTATCCATACGGGCAGGAGTACCTGTTTTAAATCTTCTCATTTCCACACCAAGACGTTTTAAAGAATCCGTAAGATAAGTAGCTGCCTGTAAACCGTTAGGCCCGGTATAAGAAATAGCTTCACCACATAAACATCTGGCATTTAAATAAGTACCGGTGCAAAGCACTACCGCTTTACATTCATAAATTGCTCCTGTAAAAATTTTCACAGCTGCAATTTCTGAATTTTCTTCTTTTTTTTCATAGGACAATAAATTGTTATTTTCATCCAAATGTTCTAAATCTTCTTTGGTTAATAAATCTACTACCTCTGCCTGCTTAATTGTAAGATTGTCCTGGTTTTCCAAAACCATTCTCATCTGTCTTGTATATTCAGCTTTATCTGCTTGAGCACGAAGAGAATGAACAGCAGGTCCTTTAGAAACATTTAACATTTTAGACTGAATAAATGTTTTATCAATATTTTTTCCCATCTCTCCACCGAGAGCATCAATCTCTCTTACCAAATGTCCTTTAGAACTTCCACCAATATTTGGGTTACAGGGCATAAGCGCAATACTATCTACACTAACTGTAAAAATAACAGTATCAAGTCCCATTCTTGTAGAAGCCAAAGCAGCCTCACATCCGGCATGACCGGCACCTACAATACAAACATCAACTTTTTCTCTAATTCTACTCATTTATAAACCTTCCATATTTCTATGTTCTACACTAATAATATTTACTTTATTACATTAATGTACTAAATTATTTATTTACCCATACAAAACTTAGAAAAGATTTCATTTACCACATCTTCTCCAATTTCTTCTCCTATAACATAACCTAAAGAAGAATAAGCACCCATTAAATCAATAGAAAGAAAATCTTCCGGCATATTGTCACTAAGACTTCTCTTAACCATAAGCAAACTATCCAGTGCATCTTTCACAGCATCTCTTTGACGTAAGTTAGTTAACATAACTTCATCATTCATTTTGATGTTACCTTTAAAGAACATATCTTTAATAGTTTCTTCCAATTCTTCAATTCCTAAATTTTCTTTAGTAGAAGTTTTAATCACTTTTACACTATCATCAAACTTATTAAATTTAACATTATAAACATTATTATTAAAATCAGAATATTCTTCATTATTAATAACATCCACAGATTTATAAAGATTTGATACAATTACACTTTCATCCACAACACTATTTAAATCTGATTTATTAAGTAAAACAATTACTTTCTTACCTTTAATCAAATTCATAATTTCTCTGTCATTTTTATCCAAAGGAACAGATGAATCTACTACATAAATAATTAAATCTGCATCTACCGCAACTTCCTTTGCCCTTTCAACACCGATCATTTCTACTTTATCTGATGTGCTGCGAATTCCGGCAGTATCTATAATATTAAGGCCTATACCGGAAAGTCTGATACTTTCCTGAATCATATCTCTGGTAGTTCCGGCAATATCTGTAACAATTGCTTTTTCTTCACCAACTAAAATATTTAAAAGAGAAGATTTACCTGCATTTGGTTTACCTACAATTACAGTATTAATACCTTCTTTTAACATCTTTCCATTATCAGCAGTCTCGTATAATCTTTTTATCCTTTTAATAATACTTTCAACTTTTTCAGATAATTTTTCATTATATCCTTCCAAACTAATATGTTCCGGATCATCAAGAGCAGATTCAATAAAAGCAATTTCATATAAAATCTCTGCTCTTAAATCTTTAATTAAATGATATAAATTTCCTCTCATTTGTTTTAAAGATGACTTCATGGCAAAATCATTTTTTGCAGAAATCATATCCATAACAGCTTCTGCTTTTGATAAATCAATTCTTCCATTTAAAAAAGCCCTTTTTGTAAATTCTCCCGGTTCCGCAATTCTGGCACCATTTTTAATCACAGTTTCTAAAACTTTATTAGTAACCAGAACCCCACCATGACAGTTAATCTCTACTGTATCTTCTGCGGTATAACTTCTGGGAGCCTTAAAAATTGAAACCATTACTTCATCAATTAATTCTTCTTCATCATAAATAAAGCCATAATTAATTGTATGACTTGCAAAATCCACTAAATTTTTCTTTCCGGGACTTTTATAAATTTTATTTACAATTTCAATAGCTTCATCACCACTTACTCTAATAATCCCAATTCCGGAATCATTTAAAGCAGTAGCAACTGCAGCAATCGTTTCACTTTTTAAACTCATATCAATTCTCCATTCACAACTAAAGAAAAAATTAAATACTACATAAGCCTCTTACTAAAAATATAGAAATCCTTATTTAATAGCAAAAGAAAATAAATATCATAATTATATGTCAAGTAATTAAAAACATAAATACCTAATTTATTCTACCTATTACATAAAAAAAAGTAAACTACTTTTAAAAAATATACTCTTACTTTAATTAATAAATATATTATTTTAAATATAAAAGTAATAAAAACTGTTTTTACTAAAATAAATTATTTAAATATATACATATGTATTAATTTATAATTTCATATAATAAAATATATTTTCTAAAAAACAGTTTAAAGTTGTATATATATTTATTTTTTAAACCCTTTGAGAACATCTGTCCTTGGTTTGCGTATTTTGCAAACCTAGTACCGCTACGTTCGAAAGGAGAGAAATCGTGTTTTAAAAATAAATATTATAATACAAATTTAAACGTCAGCTTCAGCAAAAGAGAGTCCCTAACATTAGGGACTCTCTTTAATAAATAAATAACTAACTAATTATTTCTTCAATGTAACAACTACACGACGGAATGGTTCATCACCTTCAGAATGAGTAGTAACAAACTTGTCATTCTGTAATGCACTAT
>JAFZGJ010000116.1 GCA_017555455.1 Lachnospiraceae bacterium | reverse complement strand
TCTGATGGAATCCACCATAAAATCCATGAGTCCGGAGCTTTGGGACAAATATTGTACGATAGTTGAAACTTATCGCAAACAGGGGTGGGGAATCTATGATGATAGCTCTGATTTAAACCGGGCTATTTTGTTAAGTGACTGCTACTACGGAGACCACAGCAGTGTTGTCCAGCTTTATCAGGAAACCAGAAAGCCCATTATGATTCAGAATGTGGGAATTTTGTATTCTTAGTCTTTTATTTCTCTGTCGATATATTTTTCTATGTATAATGCTTCTCTTAACAGTTTTATTATATTGAAAATAAATAGAAAATATTACTTGCTCCAAATTAATTAATAGTATATATTGTATATAAATAATATATAAAGGAGGTGTAATCAATGACAGATCAAGAAATATTAACAACTATGTCTGCTATGCTTGAGCCTATCCATGAAAAAATCCAGGACATGGATTCGAATTTACAAAGAATGAATTCTGATATGCAAAGAATGAATTCTAACATGCAGAAAATGAATTCTAACATGCAGAAAATGGATTCTAAAATACAGAAAATGGATTCTAAAATACAAAAAATGGATTCTAATCTGGATGAAATCAAGCATCGTGTTAGAAGAATCGAGTTAACTCAGGAAAACATCATCATTCCACGTTTGAATACTATTGAATCTTGTTATATTTCTACCTATGAACGCTATAAAAATGGTGTTGATGATATTGAAAATATAAAACAAGATATTCCCATTATTAAACAAACTTTAAGAGAACATAGTCGCATCTTACAATTAACCCCATAATTAAACAATTTAGGGGTTCCTTACAGAACCCCTAAGTAATCGTCCGAATCATCTCTGCTATTCGATTTATATATCCATGATATTCCTTTACTTTTCGATATCCATTCAATGCAATCTTTTGACGTTCCTCTTCATGAGTCAAATAATATGAACATTTATCCACCAATTCCTCCAAACTACTATATGCTTCTATATCTACTCCTATTTCAAACAATTCCGGGATTTCTGTTTGAAAATTTGTCATACAAAATCCCCCACATCCAATAATATCAAAAATACGAAGTGGCAAACCTGTCTGGATTGGTTTTATGGTCATATTTAAATTAATTTTACTTAAATGAAAAATTTTTGGCATCTCCGTTAGTGTCTTAACTCCGCTATGTACACAAACATTTTTCAATTCCGAAACATCACTTCTGGTATATAAATGTACGTTAAAAAACTGAGCCAATGTATTTAAGGTACGAATTCTCTCTGTTTCCGCTGCTTGGATTCCAAGATAAGAATGGGCTGCCACAAATTTTGAGATATCCATATATGAATTTTCACAAAAATCAACTTGCAATCCTGCAACCGTGGCTATCTCCGTTACCGTTTCTTTTAAGGAATAGAACTGAGAATCTGCTTCTTTTAAAGCCGATACAATTTCTTGAGTGATGGTTTCTTCCATAAAATTATATCCCATAACTTTTAGAGAGGCATTAACAATACCATCTATATATCCTTTAACAAATTCAGGTAATTTTGTTCCTATTTTTCTAAGAGGATTTTTTTCAATATATAAAGATCCTACAAAAGAAATATCACTTCTAAATTTCTCCTTATCTCTTTCTGTAATATCTGCAATCACTTCATCAAATCTCTCCGTGGCTGCTGCCAATGGCAAATAGAATATTCCTTCCGGATTATAAGGATACATTCTCTCATACTGTGTCCTATCAAATAAAAAAATACGATTGGTACTATGCTGTACTGATTTTGAAAATAATTCAGGCACAGGGCAATCCACTGTCCAACAAAGATATTTTGTTCTATAGATATGACAAATATCTGCAATGGCAGGAAAAAAATTGATACTGAAAACAAACATTGGGTGATATTCATCCAATGCTTGTTTTACCAATTTCACCTGGTCGGAAGGCAGTAAGCCTTTATGATTAATTTCTGTATTTTCTTCAATTACATTCAACTGTAGTTTTTTAAAAGACTCTATTATATCAGGCTCACAAATACTGCCGTAGCGGTAGATTAATACATTCATTTTCTAATTCTCTCTTATTTTGTCCAAAGTTCAATAGTTTTCAATAATTTTTCTTTCGTATCAGTATCTAATCTAATTACAGCCTGATATAGTTTTCGATCAAGTGCCGTTTCGGCATATTCAGGTTCTAATTCTCCAACAAGAGCATCTAAAGAACATCCGACTAAACGAGCATAGTATGTTAATACACGCAATGACATAGCGGTACGATTATTTTCTACATTACAAATATATCCGGGTGTGACTCCAAGAGATTCCGCAACCTGATTCTGTGTCAATCCATTTTGTATTCTTAAATTTTTAATCATAGAACCATAATTTTCATTTTCCATAAGCAGTTCTCCCCAAAATACGATGCACTTTGCACAATTTAATTCTATTACACCTCAAAGTCCAGACACATTCTTGTTTTAGTATAAGGTCTTACTTTTCCGTCTGCCACAGCTACATGTTCCGGATGAGTCGCATATACCTTCAATGCCACTTCATCTTCAAACGTAGAATCTAACATAACTTCCGCATTGGAAGATGCCAAACCTTCTGTCTGTACTTTAATTTCCGCAAGTCCCGGTATCTTTCCTGCCAAACCTTCCAATCCTTCTTTGATACCTTTTTTTACTTCTGCTTTTTCTTCTGCTGTTAATTCGTCCTTTAACTGCCATAAAATTATGTGTTTTACCATTTCTGTTTTCTCCTTTTCTTTCCTTCTTCTATATTTTACATATTTGCTACCTGCAACATCTTCTTTTAAATGGCTATTTTAAGTCGGCTTACTCCATCCCATACATTTTAAGCATCTCATCAATGACATAGGCCACACCATCTTCTTCGTTGCTTTTTGTCATATACTTGGCAACTTTTTTGATTTCTTCATCTGCATTTTCCATGGCAATGGTTGCACCAAAATCCATTTCCAACATAGAATAATCATTCAAGCTGTCTCCCAAAACCATA
>JAFZGJ010000115.1 GCA_017555455.1 Lachnospiraceae bacterium | reverse complement strand
TGCATTACTTAATAATGTGGAAACAAAAGCTGTTTTTGAAAAGAGCGGAGTAGTTATGTGGGAATGCCGTAACTGTGGTCATTTAGTTATGGCGGCAAAGGCACCGCAAGTTTGTCCTGTATGTGCTCATCCACAGGCTTATTTTGAAGTGAGACAGGAAAACTATTAATAGCATAATATATTTAGATAGAGTTGAAAAAGTGTAGAATTTGCGGGGGTAGACAATTATGAATAGTAAAGCAATTTATAAATTAACCTATGGCTTGTTTGTTTTATCTGCATTTGCAAAAGGGAAACATAATGGATGTATTATCAATACAGCGGCTCAGGTAACCAGTAGTCCTAACAGAATCAGTATTGCAGTAAATAAAGCAAACCTTACCCATGATATGATTGCAGAGACAGGTTTGTTTAATATTTCTGTAATTAGTGAAGATGCTACTTTCAAATTGTTTGAAAGATTTGGATTCCAGAGTGGAAGAGATGTAGATAAATTTGAAGGTATGGTGGGATTTCAGAAAGCTGCCAATGGTATTAATTATGTAACGAAAGGAACCAATGCTTATATTTCTGCAAAAGTAGAAACTACAGTGGATCTTGGAACACATACCATGTTCATTGCAGAAGTAACGGATATGGAAGTGTTAAGTGATGTTTCATCGGTAACCTATAGTTATTATCAGGAAAATATTAAACCAAAGCCACAAGTAAAACCTGTAACAGAAGAAGAAAAAGGAAAAACAGTATGGCGCTGTACCGTGTGCGGATATGAGTATGAAGGGGAAGAGATTCCGGAAGATTTTATTTGCCCATGGTGCAAACACCCGGCAAGTGATTTTGAGAAAGTAACAAAATAAAGGTAGGAAGATCATTTTCCGGTGTTATATAAAAAATAGAAAGAGTCAGTAAAGTGGATTAGACTTTACTGACTTTTTGTGTTGAAATGATAGTTTGGAAAGAACGGTTTCTCATCGAGACAATTTGCGTGTTAGAGAGAAATATGATATGATAGAAAACAATTATGTAAATTGGGAGAATATATATGAAAAAAGGTATTTTTATTGCATTCGAGGGGATTGATGGAAGTGGAAAAAGTACACAGATTCAGCTTCTCAATGAGAAAATGAAAGAAAAGGGGATTCGATGTTATCAAACCTGTGAGCCCTCAGGAGGTCCATTGGGTTCTTTAACACGTCAGATTTTGACCGGAAGAATTAAGACAGACAATCGTGTAATTGCAGCTATGTTTGCGGCAGACAGATTGGATCATTTGTTAAATGATGTGGATGGAATTGCAGCCAAAGTAGAAAATGGTATTTCTGTAATTACAGACAGATATTATTTTTCTTCTTATGCATATCACAGTGTGGATGTGCCTATGGATTGGGTAATAAAAACCAACGAAGAAAGTGCTAAGGTGCTTCGTCCGGATCTGAATATTTTTATTGATATTGATGCAGATACCGCTATGGAGCGTATTACAAAGAACCGGTTTCATACGGAATTATTTGAAAAAAAATCCCGCTTAGAAAAGGTGCGGGAGAATTATTTAAAAGCCTTTGATTTGCTTGGAGGCGAGGAAAATATTTTAATCGTGGACGGAACCAAAACACCGGAAGAAATCGGGAATGAAATTTGGAAACATGTAGAACCTATTTTGGAAAGATAGAAAGGAAAAAAAGATGCAAAGAGTATGGATTACCGGTGCGGAAGGACATGTGGGAACTGCGCTAACAGGAATTTTAGATTGTATGGAATATCGTCTTATGACAACGGATATTAATGAAGTTGATATTACAAATTTATCACAGGTTATTCAGTATGTACGTGTGAATCGTCCGGACGTTATTATTAACTGTGCAGGATTATCTGATGCAGAATATTGCGAAAACCATATAGATGAAGCATACAAAGTAAATGCTATTGGTGTAAGAAATATCGCACTTGCAGCCCAGGAAGTATGTGCAAAAGTAATTCATATTTCAACAGATGATGTTTTCGATCTTCAGTCAGAATTACCATATAATGAATTTGATGAAACTCATCCAAAAACCATATATGGAAAATCTAAAGAAGCCGGAGAAAAGTTTTTGATGCAGTTAAACAATAAGTTTACAATTATCAGAAGTTCCTGGATTTATGGAATTGGAAGAGATTTTGTAGATAAAGTTTTAAAATGCGTAGGGAAGCAAACAGAATTGGAGGTTGCCGATAATCAGTATGCAGTTCCTACCAGCAGTGACGAACTTGCTAAATTGATTTGTCACTTTATTGACCATGAAGAATATGGAATTTATCATGCAGTATGCAAAGGAAGCTGTAGCAGATATGAATTTGCACAGGCAATTTTAGAGTATACCAATAATACTGATAAATTAACTTTGAAACCGGTGGAAGGAAGAGCAACTTATTCTGTATTAGATAATATGATGCTTCGTTTAAACGGAATTGAAGAGCCGGCAGATTGGAAAGTGGTGTTAAAAGATTATTTAAATAAAAGTGGAGGCATGGAGTAATGGGTAAAAATAAGAAAAAGGCTTTGGGACTTTCAACAACGATTTTCCTTTCTTTATTAGTTGGGGCCGTGGTTGGAATTCTTCTCCATTACGTAATTCCTGATAGTGATTTTAAAACTACAGTTATTATTGAGGGCGTTTTATATGTATGTGGACAAGGTTTTATCCGTTTGATGCAGATGTTGGTAGTTCCCTTGGTATTTTGCTCTCTTGTATGTGGAAGTATGGCCATTGGAGATACTAAGACTTTGGGTAAGGTTGGTGTAAAAACTATTTTATTTTATATTGCAACTACAGCCATTGCAGTAAGTATTGCAATGTCAACAGCCTTCATTATTAATCCAGGGTTAGGACTTGATATGGATGCTATTCAGGTGTCAGAAGTTTCACAGGCAGCAGCCAGTCCTACTATTGCAGATACTTTATTAAATATTATTCCAAAGAATCCTATTAATGCTATGGCAAATGGAGACATGCTTCCCATTATTGTGTTTGCATTGTTTGTTGGTGTAATGCTGGCAAAATTAGGAACTAAAGTAGATACTGTGGCGAACTTCTTTAGCCAGTTTAATGATGTTATGATGGAAATGACCAATACGGTTATGAAAATTGCGCCGCTTGGTGTATTTTGTTTGATTTCCAGAACCTTTGCAACTGTTGGTTTTGCAGCCTTTTTACCAATGTTAAAATATATGGGAAGTGTTGTACTGGCATTGTTGATTCAGTGTTTTGGTGTATATCAGATTATGTTATTTGTTTTCACTAAGTTGAATCCGGTTAAATTTATCAAGAAATTCCTTCCGGTTATGGGATTCGCATTTTCAACAGCAACCAGTAATGCAACTATTCCAATGTCTATTGATACTTTAACTAAAAAAATAGGTGTTTCCAAACAGATTTCATCCTTCACAATTCCTTTG
>JAFZGJ010000114.1 GCA_017555455.1 Lachnospiraceae bacterium | reverse complement strand
TAGTAAGATGAGTGAAAATGTAAATCAGACATCTGTAGAAGAAACAACTACAGAACAGTTTTCCTTAAATGACGACCGTCGTGTTAAGGTACTTTCTCCTGGAGCCATGGTAGCAAAACGTTTCTTTAGAAACCGTCTTGCGGTTACCGGTCTTGGGATTTTAATCTTTATGTTTGTTTTCTCCTTTATTGGAGGAATGGTTTCTCCATACGAAGAAGATCAGGTGTTTTATCGTGTAGATTATCAGAACAAAGAATATGCAGCTGCAATTAAAAACGAAGAATTACGTTTTGCCAGTGCAGAAACAGATATTAAATTTGATGGTATTGTACAGGCGCAGACTATGCTTGCAATCCAGAAGAAAAACGAAGAATTTTCTTATAAAGATGTTGATTATACTGTATTAGAAGCAGGAAAAGATTTTTATGAAGTATACAGTAGTGATAAATTAATCGGTATTGGTTATAAGAGTATTATCAATGCTGTGGCAGAAGGTGAAAAAGTTCCTTTTGATATGCAGTATGCAGCTATAAAGGCTTATACAAATGATGAATCTGAATTCAATGTTGGAACAGATGTATATCAGTTAGATGCAGATGGAGTTGTAACGAAAGCAGGAACAGAAGTAGCTTACATTAGTAACTTTGTAGTTCAGGCAGTTATGGGTGATGTTTTCTTAACAAGAGAATTTAAAGAAATGGCAACAAATGCCATTGAAGCAGGCGAAGAAATGTTCGTATATACCGGAGCTGATGGGGTAGAATATGAATATCCAATTTCCTATGATGCAGGTAAGAAGACATGGTCTATTTTACAGGAAAAAGAAACAAGAGTATTTGATACTTACTCCTATCCAAGCAAAGAACACTTATTAGGAACTGACAAAAACGGTATGGATATGTTAACCCGTATTATGTACGGTGGTCGTGTATCCTTAGTTATCGGATTTATCGTAGTAGTTATCCAGACATTACTTGGTGTGGTTTTAGGTGGTGTTGCAGGTTACTTTGGCGGATGGGTAGATAACTTAATCATGCGTTTGGTAGATATTTTCTACTGTATACCGAATATGCCAATTATTATCATTCTCGGTGCAGCTATGGATGGTATGCGTGTAGATCCTACACTTCGTATGTTATTATTAATGCTGTTACTTGGTTTCCTTGGTTGGGCTTCCATTGCCCGTTTGGTTCGTGGTCAGATTCTGTCTCTTCGTGAACAGGAATTTATGACAGCTACAGAAGCAACCGGTATCCGTACAACTAACCGTATTTTCAAACACTTAATTCCTAACGTAATTCCACAGTTAATCGTTAACTGTACTATGGCATTAGGTTCTACCATCATTACAGAATCTACATTATCCTTCTTAGGTTTAGGTGTAAAATTCCCATTTGCTTCTTGGGGTAACATTATTAACGACGTAAACGATACTTATGTATTAACAACATACTGGTTCATTTGGATTCCGGCAGGTATTTGTTTATTACTTACAGTATTAGCATTTAATATCTTAGGTGATGGTCTCCGTGATGCATTCGACCCTAAGATGAAGAGATAGAAAGGAGAGTTAAACATGGCTAAGAAAAAAGTAGAAGGTTACCTCTCCGCGAAAGAATCTCGTAGAATTTCCAGAGAAAACCGTAAAATTACAAATGAATTCGAAAAGAAGAGAAAACGTAAAAATGTTCCGGAATCTGAATATACTACTACCATGAAGAATCCGGAAAATGTAGTGGAGATTGATAATCTTCACACATACTTCTTTACAGATGCAGGTACTGTTAAGTCTGTAAACGGTGTTAGTTTTGAAGTTCCTATTGGAAAAACAGTTGGAGTAGTAGGAGAATCCGGTTGTGGTAAATCCGTAACCAGTTTATCTATTATGCAGCTTGTACAGAGACCACAGGGACAGTGCGTTGACGGAGAAATCCGTTTAAACCTTGGTGATGGAAAAGCATATAACATTGTAAATACTCCAAATGAAAAAATGCAGGGAATCCGTGGAAATTATGTATCCATGATTTTCCAGGAACCAATGACATCTTTAAACCCGGTATTCAGAATTGGGGATCAGGTTGATGAAGTTATTGCTTTACACAATCCTGATATGAGCAAAGAAGATGTAAAAGCAAGAACTATTGAAATGTTAGAATTAGTTGGTATTGCAAACTCTGAAGGTGTATACAAAATGTTCCCACACGAATTATCCGGTGGTATGAGACAGCGTATCGTTATCGCTATGGGGCTTGCATGTAATCCAAAATTAATCATTGCGGATGAACCAACAACTGCTTTGGACGTAACAATCCAGGCACAGATTTTAGATTTACTTCGTGACTTAAAAGATAAGATTAACAGTTCTATCATGTTAATTACTCATGACCTTGGTGTTATTGCTGAAATGGCAGATTACGTAGTTGTAATGTATGCCGGTCGTGTAGTAGAAAAAGGAACTGCAAACGAAATTTTCAAAGATCCAAGACATCCATATACCATTGGTTTGATGAATTCCAAACCGGTAGTTGGAAAACAGGTAGATCGTTTATACAGTATTCCTGGTAAAGTACCAAACCCAATTGATATGCCAAACTACTGTTACTTCAAAGACCGTTGCGAAATGTGTGTAGCGGGATGTGAAGGTGCATATCCTGAAATGGTAAAAGTAAGTGATACTCATTATGTAAGTTGTTACAGACACTATGAAGATGCAGTAAAGGAGGAAAAGTAGGATGTCAGAAAACAGACAGAGCGTAGATAACGATATTTTATTAGAAGTTCGTAATCTGAAAAAATACTTCCCAATTAAAACTGCATTAGGTACTCAGAAAGGGGCTGTAAAGGCAGTAGATGATGTATCTTTTAGTATTAAAAAAGGTACAACCATGGGATTAGTAGGAGAATCCGGATGTGGTAAATCCACAACCGGTAGAACAATCCTTCGTTTATTAGAAAAAACAGACGGAGAAGTTATTTTTAATGGACAGGACGTAAACAAACTTTCTAAAAAAGAATTACGTGCTCTTCGTACAAAAATGCAGATTATTTTCCAGGATCCATATTCCTCTTTATCTCCAAGACTTCCGGTTGGAGAAATTATTGGAGAAGCGGTAAGAGAACATGGTCTTGTACCAAAGGATCAGTTGGATGATTACGTAACTAAAATTATGCTTTCCTGTGGATTACAGCCTTATCACAAAGACCGTTATCCTCATGAATTTTCCGGTGGACAGAGACAGCGTATCTGTATCGCCAGAGCAATTGCATTAAATCCGGACTTTATCGTATGTGATGAACCTGTTTCTGCATTAGACGTATCCATTCAGGCACAGGTAATCAACTTGCTTAAGGATTTACAGGATGAGCGTGATTTAACATACCTTTTCATTTCCCATGACTTATCTGTAGTAGAACATATTTCAGATGTGGTTGGTGTTATGTATTTAGGTGGTTTGGTAGAAGTAGGAACTACAGAAGATATTTTTGCAAATCCTCTTCATCCATATACAAAAGCATTATTTAGTGCGATTCCAATGCCTGATCCGGAAGTGAAAACAGACCGTATTATTTTGGAAGGAAGTATTCCATCCCCGGCAAATCCACCAAGTGGATGTAAATTCCATACCAGATGTGCGCAGTGTATGGAAAGATGTAAAACAGAAGTTCCAAAAGAAATCGATATGGGTAATGGACACATGGTTAAATGTCACTTATACGACAAGTAAGAGTTGTTACGTTTAGGATAGGAATAATAGATACGATATGAAGTGACTGTTATTTCATCAAAATGTAAATAATAAATGTATCATGTAGCAAGGTATTGATTATATGAGAAATAACGAATATGAATTCCAGTATCCTGAATTTCAGGAAGAATTGGAAGAACACAGACAACAGCATATGTACGCGCAGGAACAGATGACCGGCGGAGAAAAAGTTCACTTTATTGCCGGTGCAGTTATGGCAGGACTTGCTATTTTAGCAGTCTTTGGTGTGGTATTCTTCTTGTTTCTTTTGTTTTGTACAAAGGTGTGGTTTGTGTAAGAATATGAAATGTGAAGGAGTTGTTGCAAGAGTATGTTTGATGAATATTTTGCAGGAACTCCTTTTTTATAAGTTAAATTTGTGTGTAAAGCGTATTCGCGGGAAGATTTTTCTTGGTTTGCAGGCTTGCAAAATAGCTTATATAGAGTAAGGACATCCTAAAATTATATTTTCTATGTTGCAATCTGTTAGATGTGGCATTTATATGGACATTCAGACAAATTGAGCGTATAAATATTAATAAAATTAGCTTTCCATCTGCTTATAGATACGAAAAGCAAGTGGTTTAGTTGCTAGAAAGCGGTTAAGAATTAATAAATTAGAGTTTTCATCTGCTCATAGATACGAAAAGCAAATGGTTTAGTTGCTAGAAAGCGGTTAAGAATTAATAAATCATATGTTTTATCTGCACATAAAGAAAAAAGTTCAATATCTAATCAGTATAAGAGAGCTTAAGAGCAGATTAAAATTAAAAATCATATATTTCATCCGCGTAAAAACAAGAAAAAGCTTCCCGCGAGCGAAATTACGACGGGAAATGCAGATTATCACCGCGGACCATGCTTAAGTTAGGGGAAGCAAACATGATATAAATAAAAGTATAGCTTTCTAGCCGGCAGTTTGAATGAATAAAAGTAAAGAAAAGGAGAATAAAACATGACAACAGTATGGAATTTATCTGTGATTTATAATGGGCTAACTGATCCTAAATATGAGGCAGATGTAAAAGCATTTGAAGAAGTGGTAAAAGCCACTGAAAGTGTAATTGAAGAAGCAAAAGAAATGAATGAAGTCAAAAAAGTGGAAACCTTACTTCTTCAGGAAGAAAAAGTATTTGAACTTTATATCAAGTTGATGGGATATGTGGAATTGGCTCAAAGTGTAGATACTTCTAATGGAGATTTGATGGCACAAAGTAGCCGTTTACAGAAGATTTATTCTTCTTATGCACCATTTGCAACTGCAATTCAGAAAATCTATGCGGGAATTGAAAATTTAGATACAGTGTTAGAGGTAAGTGAATTAGCAAAAGAATATTCTTTCCGTTTAAAAGAAATGAAAGAAGATGCAAAATACCTTTTTTCTGATGAAGTAGAAGCCATGATTACTTCCATGGATATGTTTGCCGGTGGTGCGTGGAACAAGTTACAGGGATTCATGACATCCACTTTAAAGGTAGATTATGATGGTGGTCAGATTACCTTACCGGAAGTAAGAAACCTGGCATATAGTCCTGATGCAGATGTAAGAAAAAAAGCCTATGAAGCGGAAGTGGCTGCATATGAAAAAATTCAGGATGGGGTAGCTTTTGCCATTAACAATATTAAAACTCAGGTAACTATGCTTTCTGATAAAAGAGGACATAAATCTGTGTTAGATATGACTTTAAAACAGTCCAGATTACAGAGAGAAACTCTGGAAGCCATGATGGAAGCAATCAAAGAATCTTTACCGGTGTTCCGTAAATATCTCCGTAAAAAAGCTGAAATGTTGGGTCACGAAAACGGACTTCCCTGGTTCGAATTGTTTGCACCAATGGGAAAAGCAGATAAAACATATACTATCGAAGAAGCAAAAGAATACTTAACTACCTGCTTTAAAGAATTTTCTTCACAGATGTCTGATATGATGGCAAGAGCTTTTGATGAGGAATGGATTGATTTCTATCCTAAGAAAGGTAAAGTTGGTGGAGCTTTCTGCTCAGGAGTACCATGCTTGAAACAGAGTAGAATTCTTACAAATTTTGATGGTTCTTTCTCATCTGTGGGAACTTTGGCTCATGAATTGGGCCATGCATACCATAATTTACAGATTGAAAATGAAAGAATCTTAAATCAGGATTATCCAATGCCGGTAGCAGAAACTGCATCTACTTTTAATGAAGTGCATTTAGGAGAATATGCCTTAAAACAGGCAACCGCTGAGGAAAAATTAAATCTTTTGGAAAATGATTTGAAGGAACAGACTCAGGTAATTATGGATATTTACTCCAGATATTTATTTGAAACAGCAGTGTTTGAACAGAGTAAATCTAAATTTTTAATGGCAGAAGATTTAAATAACTTAATGTTATGGGCGCAGAAGGAATCTTATGGGGATGGTTTAGATCCTAATTACTTAAATCCGGGAATGTGGATATGCAAAGGACATTATTACAGTGCAAATTTAAGTTTCTATAATTTCCCATATGCTTTCGGGGATTTATTTGCATTAGGTTTGTATAGTCTATTTGAAAAAGAAGGTCCGTCTTTTGTAGAAAAGTATAATGCATTATTAAATGCAACAGCTACCTGTACTGCAGAGGAAGCAGGGAAAATGGTAGGAATTGATTTAACAGATAAAGCATTTTGGAAAGCAGGTCTTGACCAGATTGCCAAGAAAGTGGAAGCATTTGTGGAGTTATAATGTATGAAAAAATCTAAATTACACTTAGTGTTAGGGATACTGCTTTTTATTATAATTTTGTTTACAGCAATGGTGATTGGAGGCATGTATAAAACATTCCGTAGGTATTCTGATGTAACAAAGGAAATTACTACGCAATCACAACAGCCCAAAATAGATCGTGACAATGCCTATAACGGAACGGGGATTCCGGAGGAAATACCACAGGAGGTTTTGGAAAAATATATCGAATATATGAATCCGGCAGATGATGAATATGATTATAAGTATGCATCAGATTATCAATATTACCAATTGGTAAAATTGAAAAAAGCTTATGATTCCAGTGGATATGAGCAGTTGTTAGGGTACTCGGATGTTACCCTGGAAGAAATAAAACAATCCATAGAAGCAAATAAAAGTATATCAAGAACATATAAGGATTTTGTTTATGAATTTGCTTGTAACTTACGTAGGTTATATCCGGAAGTGAATCTTGCGGTTTTAAACTACAATATTCAAACATTGATTATTGATGAAGTGTCTCAGGAAGAGATTGATAAGGAAACGTTGTCTTCAAACAGTGCTGCATGTTATCTAAGAAAGGAAAATCGTATTCTGGTGTTGCAGGATTTGGATCTTTCAATAGAAAGTGATGATTACATCATACTGGTTCACGAACTTTGCCATGCAGCCCGATCTATATCAAAAGAAGAGGAAGACGGGTTAAAGTTATCTGTCGGATTTTATGAGCATTATCAAATGGGGACCTATGCTGAAGAAGGCATTATTACCAATATTGCCTATGAATTGCAGGGATTGGGCAAGAAAGCAACCTTTTATCCGATGCTGGCCAGCTATTATCGTATCATTTGTGATTGTATCGGTTATACGGGAGAAGATTTTTTTAATCATAGTGTAAATTATCTGATTGAAAAAATGGATGATTATATGGGGGATGAGCAGTATGCATACCAAATTGTTGCGATGATAGATGCCCAAATGAGTCTTCGTTATACACCCTACCAGGAAGTAGATTTCCATGAATTTTTACCAATGTATGAATATATTGCCAAAATGTATTTTAAAACACATATTAGGGAAGATATGACAGAGGAAGAGGCAAAAACTGTATTTAATAATTTTTATGAGGATATCACTTTTAATTTTGAAAATATGAATCGGAAATATGATATAAATGAGGATACGTTTATGCCGGTTTTCGAAGGATATATGGAAAATTTACAGTTATAAAAATGGAGAGGTAAAACTTGTTTTGGGTTTTACCTCTCCATTTTTTTACAATTATTTCAATAATTCTTCTAACTCATCAATAGTTTCATCAAATACTTTCAACGCAGATTTTACAGTTTCAGGATCATCTAAGTTAATGCCTGCAACTCTTAATTCTTCTACCGGATAATCACTTCCACCAAGACTTAAGAATTCTAAGTAATTGGATGCATCGCCTGTTTCAAGAATGTTGTTAGCAATAGCTACGGCACTGGAGAAACCGGTAGCGTATTTGTATACGTAGAAGGCTCTGTAGAAGTGTGGAATGAAGGACCATTCGTACTTCATAACTTCCGGAATTCCGGCACCGTCATAGTATAATTTTAATAAATCTTCATAAGTTTTGGATAAGGAATCCGGAGTTAAAGGTTTTCCTTCTTCATACATCTGATGAGATTTTAATTCAAATTCAGCAAACAAAGTCTGGCGGAATACAGTAGTTCTGAAGCCTTCTAAGAAGTGATTCAAGATATATGCACGACGCATAGGATCTTTTTCAACACTTAATAAGTATTTTGTCAATAACACTTCATTACAGGTAGAAGCAACTTCAGCTACCATAATACGGTATCCGGAATTTGCATAAGTCTGTTTGTCATTGGAGAAGTAGGAATGCATTGCATGACCTAATTCGTGAGCTAATGTGAAAGCATCGTCTAAAGTATCGGTGTAGTTTAATTTGATGTATGGATGAACTCCGTAAACACCGCAAGAAAAAGCTCCGGACTGTTTGCCTTTGTTTTCATAAACATCAATCCATTTTTCGCTGTAAGCCTTGTCCAAAAGCTTCTGATATTCTTCTCCTAAAGGAAGAAGAGCTTTTTTTACTAATTCCTTTGCATTTTCGTAAGGCATTGGATAATCAACCTCTGCTACCATTGGTGTGTAGAGGTCAAATAAATCAATGCTGTCTAATTTCATGGTTTTTGCACGAAGGTTCAAATATTTTTTCATGGATGGAAGGTAGCTGTGTACTGCATCAATCAAAGAAGTATATACACTCAAAGGTGCATTGTCTTCAAACATGGCTGCATGAGCCGCACTTTCGTAACCACGGACAGAAGAAAGGAAGCAGTCATTTTTTACGGAACCGGAATACATTTCTGTAATTGTATTGATGAATTTCTGATAATGACCAAACATGCCGTTAAAAGCTTCTTCACGGACGCTACGGACAGGACTCTCGCGGAATACGGAGAAGTTACCGCTGGTAAGCTGTTGCTCATTTCCGTTTTCATCGTGAACTTTTGGAAGAACCATATCTACGTCAGTTAAGGCATCGTATGCATTGCTGAAAGAAGAAGTAGTATCTGTTAACATAGCTAACATTTTTTCTCTTTCAGCATCTAAGGTATGTTTACGTCCTCTGTTTAAATCGTCTAAGTAATGACCATATTCATCTAACAAACCGGTCTGTACAAATTCATTTAATTTGTTTTCGTCCATTGCCAAAATTTCCGGTGTAAAGTAGGAAACAGCAGAAGAAAACTTAGCATACAGGGAAGATGCTTTTGCTGTCATAGTCTGGGCTTCACTGTCTCCACCGTCTGCTGCTTTGTTGAGCATGGCATAAATATATACCAGCTCCAATTTTAATTCTTCTGTAAATAAAGTATCTAATGCAGTTTTTAAATGTTCTGCAGATGTACTTAAAGTACCTGCAAAAGCTTCTAAGCTAGGGAGATTTTTTGCTACTTCATCAAAAGCAGCTTCCCAGGCATTTGCATCTGCAAAAATGTGAGATACATCCCACTGAAATTCAGGGTTCATATCTTTTCTTAATTTTAATTCCATACTTTTATGTTCCTTTCTTGATTAAATTTAATATCATTTGGTATTTTCACTGAATATTATTGTACATTAAATGTGAGAAAAATAATAGAAGTTTTTAGGGTTTATATTTCAACGAAAAAAGAGAAGGAAAGTGGCTAAGCCGACAAATATGAAAATAAGACGATAAAGTATAAAATTTGTAAGAGTGAAAATATTAGAATTCATGTAATATAGTTAACAGATGATTAAAAAAATAAAGTGAAAGGGAAAAAACTATGCGTAATGTAATCAATTTTAACGACAACTGGAAATTTATCCAGAAAGATGTTGGACTTCCTACTGAATTTCCAACAGACTGGACAGACGTTACTCTTCCACACACATGGAATGCAGTAGACGGAAATGATGGAAATGGCAGCTATGACCGTGGAAATTACTGGTATGCCAAATCCTTTGTAACACCAAAACAGCCACTTGCAGGGGGAAGAGTATTTGTAGAATTTTTAGCTGCAAACTCTGAAGCAACAGTATATGTAAACGGTGAAAAAGTTACATATCATGAAGGCGGATATTCTATTTTCCGTGCAGATATCACAGATTTCTGTAAAGAAGAAGGCGAAAACCTTATGGTAGTAGAATGTTCCAATATTGCCAATGATTATGTATATCCACAGCATGCAGACTTCACATTCTATGGTGGTCTTTACCGTGGGGTTAACTTAATCAGCGTTCCAAATGCTCATTTTGACCTTGAATATTACGGAGGTCCCGGTATCATGGTTACTCCAAAGGTGGCAGAAGATGGCGGAGCAACTTTTGAAATCGAATCTTTTGTGAAAAATATTGATGAAAACTTTACTGTTCAGTACAGCATTTTCAATGAAGACGGTGAAGAAGTTGGATATGCGGTTCGTCCTGCTGACAGCACAAAAACAACTATTTATGTTCCGGATGCAGAACTTTGGGATTTAGAAGTACCATATCTTTATACAGTAATTGCAGAATTACAGAGAAGAAATGAAACTTATGATGATATCGAAGTTCGTGTTGGTGTAAGAAGCTTCTCAGTAGATCCTGAAAGAGGATTTATTTTAAATGGTGAAGAAACACCTCTTCGTGGGGTATCCCGTCATCAGGATATTATGTATCAGGGAAATGCTTTAACAAGAGAAGATCAGTACGATGATGCTTACATTATCAAGGAATTAGGTGCAAACACCATCCGTCTTGCTCATTATCAGCATTCTCAGGATTTCTATGATGCATGTGACGAAATCGGTTTTGCAAACTGGGCAGAAATTCCGTTTATTTCTGTTATGAGTAAGAATCCAAAAGCTCATCAGAACTGCATCGAACAGATGAAAGAATTAGTAGTTCAGAACTACAACCATCCATCTATTTTCTTCTGGGGAATTTCCAACGAAATCTTAATCGGTGGTATTTCTGAAGAATTAGTAGCAAATCACAAAGAATTAAATGCATTAGTAAAAGAAATGGACCCAACTCGTTTAACAACAATTGCACACGTTTCCTTTACACCGGTTGATGGACCAATGCATTACATCACAGATACAGAAAGTTACAACCATTACTTTGGATGGTATGGCGGAAAAATGGAAGACAACGGTCCTTGGCTTGATAACTTCCATGCAAAACATCCAACCATCTGTCTTGGTGTATCTGAATACGGTTGCGAAGGTATCATGACATATCATGGTCCGGAACCAAAATGTAAAGACTACAGTGAAGATTACCAGGCACTTTACCATGAACATATGGCAAAAGTTCTTGACGAAAGACCATATATCTGGTCCAGCCATGTATGGAACATGTTTGACTTCGGTTGTGCAGCACGTGACGAAGGTGGCGTAGCAGGACGTAACAACAAAGGTCTTGTTTCTATGGATAGAAAGACTAAAAAAGACAGTTACTATATTTACAAAGCATACTGGAATCCGGAACCAATGGTTCACCTTTGCGGAAAACGTTATGCTCAGAGAGCAGGAGAAACAAGAGAAATCAAAGTTTACTCTAATATGGACAACGTAGAACTTTACTTAAATGGTGAAAAAGTTGGCGAACAGGCTCCTGTAGATAAGATTTGTAAATTTGAAGTAGCATTAAAAGATGGTTTCAATATTTTTATGGCAGTTGCAGGTGACATAAAAGATACCATGACTATTGAAAAAGTAGATGTAGAACCTGAAATCTATACACTTCCAATGGAAGATGACGGAAACGAAGGTGCTGCTAACTGGTTCACAGCTATGGGTGACGTAGAATTGAATCCGGAAGCAGAATTAGAATTCCCGGAAGGAAAATTATCTATTAAATCTACTATCGGTCAGATCTATAAGAACCCAGACGCATGGGCATTCTTTGAGCCAATGACTCAGGGTAAGATTGGTCCTGACAAACCAATGTGGGGCATGATGGAAAACTTTGCAGTAGAAATGATGATGTCTATGGCAGGAAGTCTTCCAGACGGAGCACTTGCAATGATTAATAAGAAATTAAATGCTTTTGACATAGTGGAATAAGCAAGAAAAATTAAATGTTATGAGCTTGTAGACAAGTTTAATAAGAGAATTGTGGCAGGGGATGCATGTAATGCATCCCCTGTTTTAGGTTAAACCGGTGGTTAGGGAAGTATGTGCTGAAGCTGTAGTAAATGCTGAAGCTGACGAAGTTCCTATACTTTCCGTCCGCAGCACGCTTTCGCTCCTTTCGAACGCAACGGTGCCAGGCTCGAAAAAACCTCGCCAGGAACCGGCGTTCTCAAAGGGCATGCTTAACAGAAAGTATAGGAACTTCTGTCTACAGTCTACAGGCTTACCTAATGCTTCTGAGAGGTATACACTCAAGCTTTTAAGTACCCCAGAGAATCTAATTACAGTTAATTTGACGCGAGGAACTATAGAAACTGTAATTTTATAAAACTCCGCGACCTAAATATAAGTTTCTGCTCAATATTTACAGCTACGGATTCATATCATGTTTCTCAGACTGTAATAATTTGTACAGATAGACAAAGTATAAGAATTTTTTACAGTTTCTAGTAAGTGCAAACATTTATAGACTGTAAATTACCGAATTCTTGAGTAACATATATAATGTAATTACAGTTTAGCTTCCCGCGAACAAGTCTTAAACTGTAGTCCGTGTTACCACCGCGAACCTTGCTAAAGCTGAAAAATATCTAACCGCCGGTTTAACAAATTTAAGCTTAAATATAACTTGAGAAAATGTCTGAAATAGATGTAAAATGAAGTTAGTATAAAACTACAAGGAGAAGGCATATGATTACATATCAAAATAATATTTTTCACATTGCAGGTGATGGATTTTCAAGCTTAATGAGAATCAATAAATATGGACAGTTAGAACAGCTTCATTTTGGAGAAGAAGTTGAGATAGAAGATGTGGCAGCTTTGGAATACCATACCGGTTTGGGGTGGGGATCTTCTATTCTTTTAGATGACAATGATTTGGCAAGCTGTCCCGATGTAATTCCTTATGTTTGGAGTGAAAACGGACGTGGAGATTACAGGGAAAGTCCAATAGAGATAGGAAGAAGTACTGAATTTAAATATAAATGTCACAAGATTTATAAAGGTGTAGCACCTATGAAGTGTAGTCTGCCTCAGGCAAAGGGTGAATGTGATACTTTGGAAATTCATATGTCTCAGCACGGATTAGTGTTGAAGTTATATTTTTCTGTGTTTGAAGGCGTTTTAACCAGAAGAGCCGTCCTTACCAATACATCGGAAGAAACCGTAGAAATCCAGAAACTGATGAGTTTTATGATGGATATGTATGGGGACTATGAAGTGACTACTTTCCATGGCAGTTGGATTGCGGAAATGCGTGACAACAAACAGTTGGCTCAGGGGGGGCGCATTGTAAACGAAAGTCTCACGGGATTTTCCTCCAATCAGCATCATCCGGGATTTTTGATATCAGAGCCGGAAGCAACGGAAGAGTATGGAAGGGTGTATGGAATTAATCTGATATATTCCGGTAACCATTATGCTTCTGTACAGAAATCCTATCAGGGACTTACCCGCATAATGCAGGGAATTTCACCAAATAATTTCAATAAAAAACTGGCAGCGAAAGAAAGCTTTGAAACACCGGAAGCAGTTATTTGTTTTTCTGACAAAGGCTATGGCGGCATGAGCGAAAAAATGCATAAGTTTGTAAATAAGCATATCATTCCGGAATACTGG
>JAFZGJ010000113.1 GCA_017555455.1 Lachnospiraceae bacterium | reverse complement strand
AATGAAAAACCCACACACCCGCCTCCCGGCAAGCACATGGGTATCTACACCATTTCGGCGTGAATCTTCTATGCTAATAGCTTCTGATACTTGGTAATTTAATGTCTTCACTATCAAACCTCAGGACTTGTTTTAAATCATCCAAGGACAGTTCTACCTGATACCCTATTTTTCCTCCACTGAAAATAATGGTATCAAAATCCGATGCCGATGCATCAATAACTGTCTTATATGACTTTTTCATTCCAATGGGCGAACAGCCACCATGAATATAGCCCGTTAATGGTAATAAATCCTTGGCTTTAATCATACTAATGCTCTTTTCTCCAACTGCTTTCGCTGCTTTTTTCAAATCCAATTCTCTATTCACAGGTATCAAAAACACATAATAACTATTGGAATTAGCAATCGTTACCAAGGTTTTGAACACTCGATTAGGGTCTTGTCTTAAAACAGCTGCAACTTCTTCTCCACTAATAGCATCTGTATCTGCATAACAATGACTTACATAATTTATTTTCTTTTGATCTAAGATTCTCATTACATTTGTTTTTTCTTCTTTTTTCATAACTTTACTGCCACTTCGCAGCCCTCCAATATATAGTGTGAATATTCTGTAATAAAAACACTCTGAATAATATCATTGTTTTTGTGGAGTTACCACGCCATAATTACACCATCCATAGTTCATATTACAACAACTCCTGATTATATACAGCTCTTACACCGCCAATAAATTTCGGACGTGTTCTGGCCGCAACAATAGTTGCTTCTCCAATGGTATTATGTTCCAGACGCACAGGTACAGCTACCTTTTTCAAATGCATACCTATCAAAGTGGAACCAATATCAATTCCGGCGTCTGCTTTGATTTCTTCCACTACCACAGGATTGGTAAATTCCTTATATGCCACGGTAGCAAGAGAACCTCCGGCCTTTGGCTGTGGTACTACGTTTACTGTTTCCGCATAAGGAACTGCTTCTTTTTCAATCACAATAGCACGATTTAAATGTTCACAACATTGGATTGCCAGGTAAATTCCTTTTTCCTTAGCATAATCATACAATCCATCAAAGAGAACCTGCGCAACTTCAGGACTAGAGTTAGTTCCGATTTTTGCTCCGATTACTTCGCTAGTAGAACAACCTACCACAAAAATATTTCCTTTTTGTAACTTTGCTTTTTCACAGATTTCTTCTATTACTGCTTTTGTTTGTGTATATATTTTTTCTTTCATATTTATTACCTTCCTAACAATATTATAAAACAAAATAAAAAATAGTCTGTATACTCTCCTCCTCAAATGTTCCGGTATAATATACAACTCCTTTATTATCTTTCACATCACTGTCAAGAGCACAGGACAGACTTCCCTGTTCCCTATCAATAATCAATATATACTCTTTTCCTTCCTTATCTTTGGCAATATAAGCATCATATCTTTCTTCCATTCCCATCAATCTGGGAGTATTTTTACCGACAAGTATTTTTCTAAATTATTACATTCAAAGGAGAGCTGTTTCTGAAGTTGTTCTTCTATCTCACTGCTTTGCAGCTTACTAATTCCCAGTGTGCTCTGGAATACGGTTGGAAAACTTTTATCCCAAATCAGATATATTACTAAAACCACAAATATACATACAAAAATTCCTTTGAATAATCTTTTCATAATATCAATCCTTCCTTTTCTTCACTCTGGCACACAAAATTATTGATTCTTTGCAAATTAATAAAATCATCTATAAGTTTGTTCTTATATTATAAAAGTCTGTTCTTAAAATGTAAACGCTAAACATAATCATTTAATCGTTGCAAATACACCTATTTGCAATTAGAAAATGGCCTTCTCTTCATTTTTTAACTTTTCCCTTTCCTGTCTCTCTTTTACTATCTCGACTTCCTGCTGATAGTTTTTCAATGGTCTTGCAACATCATTTATTATATTCGCCATTATTTGAACTCATCATCACTCTTTATCTCTGACTATAAGATAAATGTCAATTCGTTACTGGCACTATATCCCTGCTCCATTTCACTAGTAGCCATTTTAACTTTCGATTTCTCAAATCGTACATTTGTGTCTAATATATAGTTTTTAATCTTTTCAAATTATTGCACCTATGTTATACTTTTTTAACACAGACGATGTCCCTATATAAAGAACTATCGTCAATACCATATGAATCATTCTTTAAACATAATAAATCAGATATAAAACCAAATCAGATTAAATTAACCTTTCTGAGAAAATTTACCAAAAGAAAACAACTAATTAACACAAAAGAATCAGGAAAAACACATTGTCTGTGTATAGCTTTTTTGCTATATTTAAATTAAAATAGTTCTTTATATAGTCTTGCAGAAAGGACTTATATGGAGAAAAACAACAAAAATTCCAAGCCAGAATACCATCTTTCAAGTGTTCAGCAACACGAAGATGCGGTTTTAAAAACATCCATGCAGTTTTTTGCAGATGAGTTATTGCCGTATCTTAACGTTAAAGGAAAGGTGGTTTCCTTTGCACCTACAGAATTAGTTCATTTGGAACTGCAAAAACTATTTCAGTATTTTAACTTTATCATGGAAGATGGAACTTGGAAACATTTTGAGTTCCAAAGCACCAATGAGGGATTAAAGGGTCTAAAACGCTTTCGAGCTTATGAAGCATTTACTAGCTATCAATACAATGTAGTGGTTAAAACTTATGTACTATTTTCTGGAAATATTAAAAAACCTATGACAGAATTTTCTGAGGGAATTAACACATACTGCATCCATCCTATTATTATGCAAAGCAAAAATGCTGATGAATTGTTGAAAAGTTTGGAAGAAAAGCAAAACCGCGGAGAACTTATTACCAAAGAAGATTTGATACCTCTTGTTTTGTGCCCTTTGATGAATGGAAAAACTTCTCAAAAAGAAAGAATCAATAGAGCGTATCATATTACAAGAAAAGCAACTGAAATAAAAAAGGAAGATACTGATAAAATTGAAGCCATGCTTTATGCCATGGCAGATAAATTTTTAGATGCCGTAGATTTGGAAAAATTAAAGGAGGAAATTGCAATGACAAGATTAGGACAGATGATTTGGGAAGACGCAAGAAATGAAACTTTTAAAAAAATGATTCAAATCAAGCTTGAAAAAGGAAAAACAATCGAGGAAATTGCAGAAGATTTAGAACAAAGTCAAGAAACTATTAAAGAACTGGCAAAAATGCTTTAAAGACAAAATATTACAGTATAATTCTAAAGCCATCGCACCCTAAAGTACAATGGCTTTTTTACTTTTACATATTTTCAATTATCTCAAACCATTTATAAATCTCATAAACGCTTTCTGACCTTCTTCATCACGTTTATAAACTCCGGCATCTTCTAATACTTCGCTGAACACTTTTCCAATTTCTGCATGAAGAATATCCATTACATTGTCTGTATTGATATTCTCATATTTCGGAATGAATTCTTCTGCCCAGTCTGCATGTTTTTCCAGAATTTCAATGCTTCTGATTTCTTTTCCTGTTACAATGGCATCTGCCAAAACTTCCATTTCCTGTTTTAATCTTGCAGGTAAAATGGCAAGACCCATAACCTCAATCAGACCAATATTTTCTTTCTTGATGTTATGTAATTTTGCATGAGGATGATAAACTCCAAGCGGATGTTCTTCTGTGGTAATGTTGTTACGAAGAACCAAATCTATTTCAAAATTATCACCACGTTTTCTTGCAATCGGAGTAATGGTGTTATGTGGCTCATTATCTGTATAAGCATAAATAAATGCATCTTCGTCTGTATATTCCCTCCAAGTGTCCAAAATCTTATCAGCTAAAGCAATAATTCTGTCAGTGTCTTT
>JAFZGJ010000112.1 GCA_017555455.1 Lachnospiraceae bacterium | reverse complement strand
GGAGTGACGGATAATGGATATTTCCAGATAGATTTTAATGGAACAACTTTTTATATCTATGGAAAGGCATTATCTACGGCTACCGGAACACAGGCGTATAAGCTTACCAAGGTAGATGCCAAAGCTGCTCTTGTAGGGGATGCAGACAGTGGAGAACTTATTTATGCACAAAATGCTATGGATAGATTAGCACCCGCAAGCACAACTAAGATTTTAACTACGTTATTGGTGATGGAAGCAATCGAAGCAGGTCAGATTGCCTTGGATACTCCGGTTGTGGTTTCTGCATCAGCGCTTGCAGGTGTTCCTAAGGATGCAAGCCATGTAAGTCCCAGACTGAAAGAAGGAGAGGTTATGAATGTATTTACTCTTCTTCAGTGTGTGATGATAAAATCAGATTGTCATGCCTGTAATGTTTTGGGAGAGTTGGTAGATGGAAGTGTGGATGCTTTTGTTGCCAGAATGAATGCGAGAGCAAAGATGTTAGGTTGTACAGAGACTAATTTTGTAAATACCTCCGGATATCCGGATGAAAATCATTATACCAATGCACATAGTTTGTTTTTAATTACAAAAGAGGCTATAAAACATCCTATATTCCAGGCAATTGTTGCCATGCCTGAAGTAGTAATTCCAGCTACAAATCTTTCCAAAGAGAGAAAAATAGAGAGTACCAATTTATTAATTAAAGAAACGGAATATTATAATCCTTATGTTTTGGGAGGAAAGACAGGAACATCTACTTCTTCCGGTTCCTGTTTTGTAGGTATTGCAAAAAAAGGTGAAAAAACTGTGATTACAGTTATTTTGGGGGCAAAAACCAGTACCATGTCAGATGGTACGAAACAGAAACAACAGTTTTCCGAAACCAATAGACTAATTCAAATGGGATTGGCAGGGTAAAGGATGGAAAAAAATTTCATAAAGTGGTAGGATAAAAGTACCCATAAAACATGAAAGGAAAAAAGAATTATGAACAAAGGAATCATCAGATTTTTTTCAGCAATCTTGAGTATTGTTATGTTGTCTGGAATGGTACTGACTGTAGAGGCAGCACCAAAAACTATGCCGGATGGTGGTGTTTTTGATGCACAGTATTATGCGACACAATATCCGGACGTTGCAGCAGTTTTTGGAACCGATGAAAATATGTTGTACATGCATTATACATTATGCGGAAAGGCAGAGGGACGTTTGCCTTACGATCCTGTTGCAACAGCACCGGTAGCAAATAATGATGCAGCCTATGCGGCAGCAGTTAATGCAACCTTAAAACCTACGGATTCTACATATTTTGAATTAAAAACAGCACTTCCGGGAACCTATATTACTTTTGGAACCTATGAACAGGATAATAAAAAGAAAAATGGTCAGGAACCTATTGAATGGCTGGTTTTGGAAAATAATGGAGAAAGCCTTTTGGTAATCAGTAAATATGTATTAGATGGTCAGCCCTATAGCAATGCTTATGATACTTATGCCTATCAGCCATATCCTGTTACTTGGGAATTATGTAGTTTACGTGCTTGGTTAAACAGTACATTCTATACCACTGCTTTTAGCGAAGGAGAAAGAGCCAGAATTCAGACAACATTGTTAAGTAATAAGGTTGATAAATCTCATTATGCAACCAGAGATGTAGATGGTGGAAATGATACTTTAGATAATGTATTTCTTTTAAGTTATGATGAAGTTGTTAAATATTTTCCGAGAAAAGATATATACTTCGATAATGATGGAAGAGCTGTTAACTACGATAAATTATTACAGGCGGTTGCTACACCATATGCGGTGGCTCAAGGTGTAGATGTGTGGACAGAAAAAGATGCAAAAACTTGTCTTTCCTATGGTGGTGGTTTTGCATCTATTGCGTATGATGTAATTGGTTATGTAGAAAAATGGGCACTGCGAACACCTTATGGAGCACAGACCAGTATTTACAATGTAGGAGCTAATGGTGGTTTTGGAATGAGAACTGTGACTTATGACCACGGAAACCGCCCTGCAATGCGTATTAATATTAAATAACAAGGAACAAAGCAATTTTAAGTAAATAAGATTTGTTACAAAAAATAAAAAGGTCCTGCGGAAAGTTTCCTGCAGGACCTTTTGAAATATATAACTTCAATCTATTTTAAGAGATATCCATTCCCGGTGCATAGGAACCGGCGACTTTGAGCTTGTCGCATACGTGGCCTAATTCTTCTAACATATCGCGACCCTCTTCTGTATTTGTAGTGCCATCAATTTCTATATAGAAGTAATACTGCCAAGAATGTTTTTTCAGGGGACGGCTTCTAAGAGCTGTCATGTTATAACCGTATTTTCCAATAATGCTGATGGCTTTTGCAAGAGAACCGGCTTCGTTTTTTACGGTAAACATTAATACTGAATTTGTGTGAGAAGGATTGTTTGCACATACCTTAGAGAGAACGGCAAACCGGGTTGTATTTTCGCCACTTTTGTTGATGTTAGCTTCTAAAACTTTGAGACCATAGATTTCTGCGGTTTCTAAGCTTGCGATAGCACCCAGTGATATGTCTTTCATTTGTACAACTGCCTTTGCAGCGGTTGCAGTATTGTTGGCTTCTTCTGTATCGAATCCACGAAGCTGAATGTAGTCATGGCACTGGCTAAGGGCTTGTGGGTGACTGGTAACTCTGGTGATATCCTTTACTGTAGCATCAGGCAACCCAAGAAGATTTTGATGAATCTCCAGTTCGTAGATGCCATTGATATATAGTTCACCTGAGAAAATAAGGTCAATCGTTTGCCCTACTTCCCCGGCATAGCTGTTTTCAATAGGAAGAACAGCAACGTCGCAATCTCCATGAACAACAGCATTATAGGCTGCTTTGAAGTCCCGATGAGGAACTCTACCGGCTTCCGGGAAGATACGTCCTGCGGCAATATGAGCAAATGCTCCCGGAACACCACTGTAGGCAACTTTTAAACCGTTTTGCATACGGTATTGATACGCACGGGAAGTTGCCATCATATTTTTGATAAAATCAATATAATATTCTTTTAAAACATCATCTTCTATTAAAGCAGAGTTTTTTTCGATAACTGCATTCTCTCTGTTTGAATCTAAAATAGGAAGACCATATTCTTTCTTATGCTCATAAACCATTTCTGCAGCACGCATTCTTTTTACAAAAAGCTCTGCCATTTGGGTATCAACTTCATTTATAATCTCTCTTGCTTCATCTAATTTGTTTTTCATTCTTTTTCCTTTCAAACAGAAAATATTATCTAATATTGAACATATCAAAGTTTTTCTGCTATGTCGAGAATTAGTTGTTCGGTTTTTTCCCAACCGAGACAGGGATCCGTAATGGACTTTCCAAAGACGTGTTCACCAACACCTTGAGCGCCGTCTTCCAGATAGCTTTCAATCATTAAACCTTTTACCAAACGTTTGATGGTAGAGTTTTGATTGCGGCTGTGAACAATGTCTTTAGCGATACGAATCTGTTCTAAGTAATTTTTTCCGGAGTTGTTGTGATTGGTATCTACAATTACGGAAGGATTTGTCAAACTGGATTTTTCATATAATTCCTCTACTCTCAACAAGTCTTCATAATGATAGTTAGAGGTATTTCTGCCGGCAAAGTCAATGTAGCCTCGGAGAATAGCATGAGCATAAGGATTTCCCTCGCTCGTAACCTCCCAGCCACGATAAATAAAAGTATGAGAGGATTGAGCTGCTACAATAGAATTCATCATAACACCAAGATCACCGCCGGTAGGATTCTTCATTCCTACGGGTGCACTGATACCACTGGCAGTTAGCCTGTGTTGTTGATTTTCTACAGAGCGGGCCCCAACTGCTACATAAGATAAAAGGTCGGAGAGATAACGGTAATTTTCCGGATAAAGCATTTCATCAGCACAGGTAAAATCGAAGTCGCGAAGAGCTGCTAAATGAAGTTCACGGATGGCAACGATACCCTTATACATATCCGGTTTGGCTTCCGGGTCAGGCTGATGGAGCATTCCTTTATATCCCTGCCCTGTAGTTCTTGGCTTGTTTGTATAGATTCTTGGAATGATAAGAATTTTATCGGAAACCTGTTCGTTAAGTCTGCGAAGTCTTGAGATATATTCTAACACAGGCTCATTGTGATCGGCAGAACATGGACCGATAATAAGAATAAATTTGTCACTATGCCCGTCAAAGATGGATTTAATTTCTTTGTCACGTTCCGCTTTGATGCTTTTCATAGATTCTGTTAGAGGAAATTCATTTTTTACCTCCTGAGGAAGAGGGAGTTTTCTTTGGAAATTCATTTGCATATTCGTATACCTCTTTTCATTTTTAAAAATAAAAAAGTCCGCTTTTATTGATGCCGGTTAAAGCACAACAAATGCGGACTGTTCGTTTATTGAATCCTTGATAACTATTTCATATCGTGGATGTTACAAAAAGCGAGCAGTCCTTAACAAAATAAAAAAAGAAATAAAAAAACTTATTCATAGTCATGACTACTCCTCCTTGTGATTTTGAAAAAACAATACTCCTATTTGGGAACTTTGTCAATAGAATAAAAAAATTATTTAATCGTAACGTAAAATGAAAAATTCTCTTGCTGAAATAAGTCATAGGATGTATCATAAAATGAAAAATTAGGAGGAGATAATAATTATGAATGAAAAAAGAATTATTCAGGTAGAAGAAAAAGTACCTGTAAAGATGTTAGTTCCTTTAAGTATTCAGCATATGTTCGCTATGTTTGGTGCTTCTGTTTTGGTTCCGTTTATTTTTGGAATTAATCCGGCCATTGTTTTATTTATGAACGGTTTGGGAACACTTCTTTTCATCTGGATTACAAAAGGAAAAGCTCCGGCTTACCTTGGTTCCAGTTTTGCGTTCCTTGCACCGGCGGGTATTGTGATTAGTCAGTGGGGATATGAGTATGCCTTAGGTGGTTTCGTAGTAGTAGGTTTCTTAGGTTGTGTTTTGGCTGGAATCATTTATAAATTCGGTTCTGACTGGATTGATGTGGTTCTTCCACCGGCAGCTATGGGGCCTGTAGTAGCCTTAATCGGTTTGGAACTTGCAGGAACTGCAGCAGACAATGCAGGTTTAAGAGCAGAAGTAATTGCACCGGAAAACATGATTGTTTTCCTTGTAACATTACTTGTGGCTGTATTTGGTTCTGTATTATTTAAAGGATTCCTTTCCGTTATTCCAATTTTAATTGCCATTATTGCAGGATATATTGCAGCTCTTTGCTGTGGTATTGTAGATTTTTCCGCAGTAGTAGCAGCGCCATTTTTTGCAATGCCAAATTTTGCTACACCAAAATTCAAATGGGAAGCAATTGTAATTATTTTACCGGTATTATTGGTAATTGCATCTGAACATATCGGACATCAGATTGTAACAAGTAAAATTGTTGAAAGAGATTTGTTAAAAGATCCGGGATTACACCGTTCTTTATTTGCCGATAACTTCTCTACTATGATTTCCGGTTTCATTGGATCTGTTCCAACCACAACATACGGTGAAAACATCGGTGTTATGGCTATGACAAAAGTATACAGTGTATATGTTATCGGAGGAGCAGCTGTACTTTCTATCGTGTGTTCCTTCATTGGTAAAATGACAACATTGATTAGTACAATTCCGGGTCCTGTAATTGGCGGAATTTCCTTCTTATTATACGGTATGATCGGTGCATCCGGTATCCGTGTATTGGTAGACGCTCAGGTAGATTACAGCAAATCCAGAAATCAGGCTATGACAGCAATCGTATTTGTAACAGGGCTTTCCGGAATTTCTGTTCAGATTGGAAGCATCCAGTTAACAGGTATGGTTCTTGCTTGTGTAGTAGGTATGATTATGGGATTGACCTTCTCTATTTTAGATAAATTTAATTTGACTAATGATAGAGATTAGTTCTTCAAAAAAGATAATTAGAAAAGAGTCGAACCGTAAAAAGTTCGACTCTTGTTTTTGTAAAGAATTTTATTAGGGACTACTTAGTTCCGAAAATTCTGTCTCCGGCATCACCTAATCCCGGACAAATATATGCATTTTCATTTAAGCAACGGTCTAAATTTCCAACATAAATCTGAATATCAGGGTGAGCCTCGCTAAGTTTTTTTACACCTTCCGGAGCAGCAATAATACACATGAATTTAATGTTTTTTCCACCATGTTTTTTAATCATGGTAATAGCATCAATGGCAGAGCCACCGGTAGCAAGCATAGGGTCACATACTACGATAGTACGTTCTTCAATGGGGCTTGGAAGTTTACAGTAGTATTCATGTGGTTCAAAAGTTTCTTCATCACGGTATAAACCGATGTGGCCGATTTTTGCAGATGGTACTAAAGAAAGAATACCTTCTACCATACCAAGTCCGGCACGAAGAATAGGAACGATAGCAAGTTTACGGCCTGCAATCATAGGTGTCATACATGTTTCCAGTGGAGTTTCGATTTCTACATCTTCTAAAGGAAGATCTTTTAAAGCTTCAAATCCTTCTAACATAGCAATTTCTTCTACCAATTTTCTGAATTCATTCGTTCCCGTATTTTTGTCTCTCAGACGGGAAATTTTGTGTTTAATCAATGGATGTGTCATATAAGTTACATTGTTGTAAGTTTTCATGTTGTATTCTCCTGTTCTTTGATTTAGAAGAAGAACTCGTAAAACGAATCTTCGACAATTTTCTCTTAAATAATACTGTAAGGGATAATAGTGTTTTTTTCAATCTCTATTTTTGCCCATTTACATAACCGAGGAGTAACAAATTGAAAATTGACTGATTTAAGGGTGACCAAGGTAAGAAATATGTGTTAAAATTATAGTTAGAACATCTGGGGTTGACAACGTGGATTAATAGGAAAGAGGAGAAAGAAGATGTTATTAAATGTTGTACACCATGTAGCAATTATTGTTTCGGATTATGAAAAATCCAGAGAGTTTTATGTGGAAAAATTAGAGCTGCCAATCATCCGTGAAAATTATAGAGAAAGCAGGGATGATTATAAATTAGATTTACAGGTTGGAGATATTGAGTTAGAGATTTTTGGCGTAAAGAATCCGCCGGAGAGAGTAACCAATCCGGAAGCCAGAGGACTCAGACATCTTGCATTTAAAGTAGATGATATTGAAGCAGCTGTAAAATGGCTGAATGACAAGGGAATAGAAACAGAACCTATCCGCTTTGATGAATATACGCAGAAGAGAATGACATTTTTCAGAGATCCGGATGATTTGCCGTTGGAATTGCATGAATAGGTTTTGTCTTGAGTGAAGATAAGAAATGGGGAAATCGGTATTAACCGATTTCCCCTTGACTTATGTTTTTATGAAAATTATAATGTAGCACCAAAGTCAGATACAATAATCTGTCCTGTAAGGGCACGAGACTCATCACTTGCAAGGAAAAGAAGAATGTTTGCAACATCTTCAGGTAAACAAATCGGAACAGAAAGATTCATATGTTTCTGCATCTGACCGAACATATCCATGTTAAGAGTTGCAGGATCGATTTTTGCCATTGGTGTAGCAATAGAACTTGGGTTTACAGAGTTACAACGGATTCCTGTACCTGCAAAACGCATAGCAGTATGTTTTGTAAGACCAACTACAGCTGCCTTACTGGTTACATATGCAGCACCACCGCAACCAAACTGTCCTGCTACGGAATCAAGGTTGATAATAGAGCCGGAATTATGTTTCTTCATATCTTCAAGTACGGCTCTGGTACAGTTGATAGTTCCTTTGGTGTTGATTCCAAATACCCAGTCAATATCATCATCTTCTACAACGTCAATTGGTTTCAAACCGGATTCTAATACACCAGCATTATTTACCAATACATCAACTTTTCCAAAAGCTTCTACAGTTTTTGCAACTAAGTTTTCTGCATCTTCCACTTTAGAAACATCAGTCTGTACGATTAATACTTCTCCGCCTTCTGCGCGAATCTGTTCAGCAACTTCTTCCAATTGTGGAAGGCGGCGTGCGCTGATAACAACCTTTGCACCTTCTTTTGCAAATAATTTTGCAGTAGCAGCACCTACACCGGAGTTACTGCCTGTGATAATAGCTACTTTGCCATCTAAACGTCCCATAATACATACCTCCATAAAAAATTACTAAGATTTTAATAATTAAATTATATGAAGAAATGATTGGGAAGTCAATTTGTATACATTTGATAATAATAAATACATTGGTAGAAACTATTCTTTCTCATTCCAAATAGCAAAGCCAAGAATCAAGATTCCACCAATAATTTGCGGCAGGGAAATACTCTCTCCTAAAATCGCAACGGAAATTACCACCGCCATCAATGGATCCACATAACTTAAAATAGCTGCTTCCTGTCCGGGAAGTTCTTTTAGGGATGAGAAATATAAGCAGTAGGTAATACCTGTGTGAATTAGTCCAACAATTAATAAATTAATCCAACCTTTTGCATCTAAAGTATTTAAGTGGAAACCGCCGGTACAGGAAACATAAGGAAGTAACGTCACAATGGCAGCCAGAAATTGTAAAAAGGTACGATGAATTCCGGCTACATTTTTAATAAATTTGTTTAATAAGATTACAGTTGCATAAAATACAGCGGCACTGAGACCAAACAAAATTCCAATGGTATCACGTCCCATATTCTGAAAGTCCGGAATTCCCGTAATTAAGAATACTCCTAATGTAGACATAACAAAACATAAAATCTGTTTTTTAGTCAGTTTTTCATGGAATAAAAATGGACAAACAACCGTTACAATAATGGGTGCAAAATAATAGCTTAGAGTGGCTGCTGAAACAGAAGTATATTTATAAGCTTCAAAAAGCAAAATCCAGTTAAATCCCATTGCCATACCGGAAAATAATAATAGGAAAAGTTCCTTTTTGGTGCAGATACCTAAAAGCAGGTCTGTATTTTTAGAATCGGTATGGGAAGGCGCCGTTCCTTTTTTTTGAGTGATCAGCAAATAGCTTCCAATTAGAAGTGCCGCTAAAATTGCACGGTAAAGTGCCAATTCTCCGGAGGAAACCGAGATATTTCTTACAAAAACAGCCAAGGTACCGAAAATGGACATGGAAACAATTAATTGCAGGCGGGCTCTGTTGTTGGGTTTGTTTGATGTGGTATTCATAGTTATTATGTATGATATTTACAAAGTAAATATCATGTATCCTTTCATAGTATTACTTTTGCACTTTAACTAAATGCTGTACAAAAGCAAAGATATGATTTATTTTACTCAAAATGTTTTATAGTGTCAAATATATTTCTTGTTGTGTCTTAAAAGAGGGGATGTATTATTGAGCATATATTATTTTTATCTAAAATTTTTGGGGGTTTGTTTCAAGTAATCGGAGTAAGTGATAGAATTTACATATAAAAGGAGGAGCTTATGATGTGATTTATCTGAAGCAGATAACAGAATATGCGAATTTGAAATATGAAAGAAGATTTCTGGAAAGCTTGAGAAGAAAGAAAAGGAACATGGAAATATGAGTACAACAATCAGAAAAATGACAGAATCCGATAGAGAAGCCGTGGTAGATATGATGCGTACCTTTTACCATTCACCGGCGGTTTTTACCAATGGTTCGGAAGAAATATATCATAATGATGTGACTGCCTGCGTAGGGAACAGCCCTTATGCGGAAGGCTTCATTTTTGAAAATGAAAATAACATATGTGGGTATGGTATGATTGCAAAAAGTTTTTCCACAGAGTTTGGCAAGCCCTGTATCTGGATTGAAGATTTGTATTTAAAAGAAGAATACCGTGGAGAAGGAATCGGTAGCAGTTTTTTTGTTTATCTTGAAAAGGAATTTCCAAATACTATAATGAGGTTAGAGGTGGAAGAAGATAATACCCGAGCAGTGGCGGTATATAAGAAAAATGGATATGAAACACTTCCCTATATGGAAATGAAGAAAGAAATTTAAGGAAAGATGTGGTAATATAAGAATAAAAAAGAAAGAGGGATAACATGGATTTAAAAAAATTTGCAACAGAAACACGTAACCCCAATTCTGAAAATTTGGACATTATGTCTGCTTTGGAAATTGTAACTTTAATGAATCAGGAAGATAGAAAGATATGTCTTGCTATTGAAGAAGTATTGCCGGAAATTGCAAAATTGGTAGATGTTGTGGCTGATGCTTTTGAAAAAGGCGGAAGATTAATTTATATGGGGGCCGGTACCAGCGGAAGATTGGGAGTTTTGGATGCTTCTGAATGTCCTCCTACTTATGGCGTATCTCCTGATATGGTGGTAGGCATTATGGCAGGGGGTGACTATGCACTTCGGAATGATGTGATAGGAGATGAAGATAAGCCGGAACTTGGAAAGCAGAATTTGATTGAAAATAATCTTACGAAAGAAGATGTGGTAGTAGGAATTGCAGCCAGCGGACGAACTCCTTTTGTAATAGGTGGCTTGGAATATGCCAAAGAATTAGGATGTACAACTGCGGCTGTTGCATGTAATAAGGGAAGTGCCATTGGGAAGATTGCGGATATAGCCATTGAGGCCGAGGCCGGACCGGAAGTATTAACCGGTTCCACCAGATTAAAAGCAGGAACTACACAGAAAATGATTTTAAACATGATTACCACAGCTTCCATGGTAAGATGCGGAAAAGCTTACCATAACTTAATGGTAGACGTGGTGCAAAGCTGTGACAAATTATGTGTGCGTATCGAAAATATTGTTATGGATGCTACCGGAGTAACCAGGGAGGAAGCACGTGCTGCTATTGATGAGGCAGACGGAAGTGGAAAACTTGCCATTACCAAAATTTTAACAGGTACGGATATGGCAACTGCAAAACGATTATTGGAAGAAGCGAAAGGTCACGTGCGAGGGGCTATTCAGCTGGCACAAAATAAATAAAAAGCAAAAAATAAGAACAAAAAAGACAAAAGGAAAATGAGGAGTATTTAGGGAAAAGCATAGGTATTTCTTATATAGGACGGAAGAGAAAATGAAAAAAGAATTAGGGCGTAAATTTTGGGCGGCAATGTTGATTTTTGGTCTGGTGGGACAGATTGCATGGGTAGTAGAAAACATGTATTTAAATGTTTTCTTATACAAAATGTTTCATGCATCGGCAGCGGATATTTCCATGATGGTAGGGGCAAGTTCCGTTGCGGCAACGCTGACTACGATTTTAGTAGGTGCTTTATCCGATAAAATAGGAAAACGGAAAGTTATTATATGTTTAGGCTATATTGTCTGGGGAATTTCTATTTTGGGATTTGGTTTCCTGAAAGTAGAAACGTTAACGCCTATTGCGGGCGGAGCAGTTCAGGCAGCAGCCCTTGGAGTAACCTTAACCATTGCACTGGATTGTATTATGACCTTTTTTGGTTCTGCAGCAAATGATGCGGCGTTTAATGCCTGGCTGACAGATAAAGGCGGAGACGGAAACCGTGGGAAGATTGAAGGATTTAATTCCATGATGCCACTGGTATCTATTTTAGTTGTTTTCGGCGGTTTTATGGGATTTAATTTGGATTTGGCAGAAAGCTGGACAGCTATTTTTAATATTATCGGCGGTTTGGTAATTGTTATTGGTGTATTGGGATTCTTCTTAATTGAAGAAGCAGAAACCACAGTAAAGGAAACGGACCAGTCCTATTGGGGAACGGTGATTTACAGTTTTAAACCACAGGTAATTAAAAATCATAAATTATTATATTGTGTTTTAGGGGCATTTGCTCTCTTCGGAATTTCCATTCAGACCTTTATGCCATATTTGATTTTATACTATGAAAAATCTTTAAATATGGCAAATTATGTTTTGATTATGGCACCGGCCATTATTTTGGCAGCAGTAGCAACTGCTTTGTATGGGAAAGTGTATGATATGCAGGGATTTAAAGGAAGTATCTGCATAAGTGTGGGAGTATTAATTACAGGTTATGTAATTTTGCTGTTTACAAGAACCATGGTTCCTGTTTTTATAGGTTCTTTATTCATGATGACCGGATATATGACGGGGATGTCCGTGTTTGGTGCTATGATTCGTGACAACATTCCGGAAAACAAATCCGGTCAGTTTCAGGGAATACGTATTATCGGTCAGGTATTGATTCCGGGAATCATTGGTCCTGCCATCGGAGCATTTGTGTTAAAGGATGCGGAACAGATTTTAAACAATGATGGTACCTATTCTTTCTTACCCAATGCTAATATCTGGGCAGCAGCTATTGTGACAGGTTTGGTATTATGTGTGGGATTAAAATTAATTTTTACCATGATGCGAGTGGGACATTATGATTTGTTATCTGAAACCGGAGAAGAATTTTTAGAAGAAAAGCAGATGCCTTGGCAGGAATATCCCAGACCTCAGATGAGACGTGATAACTATTGCCTTTTAAACGGAACTTGGAAATGCAACGGTAGTGATATCTTAGTACCATTCGCACCCCAGGCACCATTATCCGGCTACGGAAAAAAAGTGGATGATAAATTAGTTTATGAAAAGACTTTTTTAGTTCCTGCAGATTTTACAAAAGAAAAGATTCTGCTTCATTTCGGAGCGGTGGATCAGATTGCTACCGTTTGGTTAAACGGAGAAAAACTGGGAAGTCATGAAGGTGGCTATTTACCGTTTACTTTTGACATTACAAAAGCAGTAAAAAGAGAAAAAGAAAATGTGTTAAAAGTAGAAGTAATTGATACATTATCTAAAGATTACCCATACGGAAAGCAAACGAAGAAGCGGGGAGGTATGTGGTATACACCGGTCAGCGGAATTTGGCAGACTGTGTGGTTGGAAGAAGTTGCAAGGGATTACATAGAAAAAATTATTATGACACCGGATTTAAAAGGTGTGGATTTTGAACTTGTTCCCGGAGCATCCTGTGGAAAAGAAGTTGATGGATTTGATGTGTCTGTGGAGATAGAACCGGGATTCTTTATCAGAAAGCATTTTGACGGAACCAAAGGCCGTCTGGAGATTGATGGAGCGGTAAATGAAAAAGGAGTGGTACACAAAGCAAAACTTTGGACTACCGAAACTCCTCATTTATATGATGTTTCCATTTCTTATGGAGAAGATAAGATAGACAGTTATTTTGCTTTAAGAACTATTGCCATTGAGAAACAAAACGGTGTAAACAGAGTGGTATTAAACGGAAAGCCTATTTTTATGCATGCAGTATTGGATCAGGGATATTTCTGTGACGGATTGTTTTTGCCGGCAAAAGCGGAAGAATACGAAAAAGACATTCTCCGCATGAAAGAATTAGGCTACAATATGCTGAGAAAGCATATTAAAGTAGAACCGGAGGCATTCTATTATGCCTGTGACGGTTTGGGAATGTTGGTAATGCAGGATATGGTTAATAACGGTGGTTATAACTTTATTTTTGATACGGCACTTCCTACCTTTGGTTTCAAAACAAAAAATGATGCTAAGGGAAAGATAGAAGGTAAGTGTAAAGAATTTTTCAAACAGCATACCAAAGAAACCATTGAGCATTTATACAATCATCCAAGTATTGTGGCTTATACCATTTTCAATGAAGGTTGGGGACAGTTTAACAGTGATGAAATGTATGATTTTGTAAAAAAATTAGATCCAACCAGATTAGCAGATTCAACTTCCGGTTGGTTTGCACAGAAGAAAAACGATTTTGACAGTGAACATATTTATTTTAAAGTTATTCCGTTGGAGGCAAAAGAAAGACCACTATTTGTATCTGAATGTGGCGGCTATACTATGGCGGTAGAAGGGCACTACTATAGTAAATATGCCCAGTACGGTTATGGTGCCAGCGATACCAAAGAAGCATTGACGAAAGACATTTTATATATGTATGAAAATATGATTTTGCCATATGTAAAGGACGGCGTTTGCGGATGTGTTTATACTCAGCTTAGTGACGTAGAGGATGAAATCAATGGTCTTTATACTTACGACAGAAAAGTTTGTAAAGTAGTAAAAGAAGATATGCTTGCCATGGCGGAAAAATTGCAGGAGCAGTTGGAAAGCTAATTTGAAGGAAAAATTATATTATAAATAGGAACGGGAAAAGGAGGATATAATGAATCTGCAAATTGAACAATTAAAGAAAATCATAGATGAAAGCCATAATATTGTATTCTTTGGTGGGGCAGGAGTTTCTACCGAAAGTGGAATTCCTGATTTTCGTAGTGTAGATGGTTTGTACAATCAAAAATACGATTATCCTCCGGAAACCATTTTAAGTCATACTTTTTATAGAAGAAAGACAGAAGAATTTTATCGTTTTTATAGAGATAAAATGATATGTCTGACTGCAAAACCTAATCCGGCGCATTTAAAACTGGCGCAGTGGGAAAAAGAAGGGAAATTAAAAGCTGTCATTACACAAAATATTGACGGACTTCATCAAATGGCAGGCAGTGAAAAAGTATTGGAACTGCATGGTTCGGTTCTTAGAAACTATTGTGAAAATTGTGGTAAATTCCATGATGCAGAATTTATTTTAAATTCTGCCGGGGTACCAAAATGTGAATGTGGCGGCGGTGTAAAACCGGATGTAGTATTATACGAAGAGGGATTGGATAATTTTACCCTGCAGGAGTCCATTCGCTGTATCAGTGAAGCAGATGTATTGATTGTGGGAGGAACTTCCCTGGCGGTATATCCGGCAGCAGGATTAATCGATTATTATAGAGGCAATAAATTAGTTCTTATAAATAAAACCCCAACTCCAAGAGATAATATTGCAAACCTGTTGGTACAGGGCAGCATAGGAGAGATTTTTTCACAAATTTAGGAGGGCGTATGGATATCCGTGTAGGAGATATTATTACATTAAAAAAACAACATCCTTGTGGAAGCAAAGATTGGGAAGTATTACGAATCGGAGCAGATTTCCGCTTAAAATGTAAAGGCTGTGAACATCAGATTATGATTCCCAGACCACAGGCAGAAAAAAATATCAGAAATATCCGGAGGGAAGAAGAAGCATAGAAAAGTATTGGGAAAAATACAATTAAAAATCAAAGAAACCCCTTGCATAATAAGGAATTCTATGGTATTATTCTAACTCGTGATATATTAATTCCTTGCTCCATGTATGAGTGGGGCCAGAGACCAAAAGGAGGTAACAAGCATGAACAAATATGAATTAGCATTAGTTGTTAGTGCAAAACTCGAAGATGAAGAAAGAGCTGCAACAGTTGAAAAAGTAAAAGCTTATATCGAAAGATTTGGCGGACAGATTACTAACGTTGACGACTGGGGCAAAAAAAGATTAGCTTACGAAATTCAGAAAATGAAAGAAGCTTTCTACTACTTCATTCAGTTCGATGCTGAAGGTACAGCACCTGCAGAAATCGAATCCAGAGTTCGCATTATGGACAACGTTTTAAGATATTTAGTTGTTAGACAGGACGCGTAGTCAGAGGCGTACCTTCCGGTATGCCGGAAAGGGAGAAGATTTATGAACAAAGTAATTCTTATGGGACGATTAACAAGAGATCCTGAGGTTAGATATTCTCAGAATGGTGAAAGTCCAATGGCCATTGCCAGATTTTCATTGGCAGTAGATAGAAGAGGAAGCCGCAACAGTGCAGATGGACAAACAGCTGATTTTATCAACTGTGTTGCATTTGGAAGAAATGGTGAATTCGCAGAAAGATATTTACGCAAAGGAACCAAGATTGCATTAACCGGACGTATTCAGACTGGTAGCTATACCAACAAAGATGGCGCTAAGGTTTATACAACAGATATTGTTGCAGAAGAATTTGAATTTGCAGAAAGCAAAAATGCATCTGCAGGAAATGGGGATTATTCAGGATTCGGTGGCGCAAGCAGACCGGAACCGATATCTGCTGGTGATGGGTTTATGAACATTCCGGACGGAATTGATGAAGAATTACCATTTAACTAACCAGTAATTATTAAGATAGGAGGCACTTATCATGGCTTTTAATAAAACAGACAAAGCTGATTCTCCAATGAAGAGAAGAGGCGGAATTCGTAGAAGAAAAAAAGTTTGCGTATTCTGTGGAAAAGATAACGTAATCGATTACAAAGATACAAACAAATTAAAAAGATATGTATCTGAAAGAGGAAAAATCCTTCCTAGAAGAATCACAGGAAACTGTGCAAAACATCAGAGAGCTCTTACAGTAGCAATCAAACGTGCTCGTCATACAGCTCTTATGCCATACGTACAGGATTAATTTTTAGGACGTATATCAGGTAATGAACTATAAGCCTTTAAGTGTTGTATTTTCAATACTTAGAGGCTTTTTTATTGTTTTTATAACTTGTTATAAATTCTTACATTTTATTAGGAAATTGGTGTAAAGAATGGTGTAGTAAGTGGAAATGGTGTAAAAGTTAACAGAAGGAATGGAGTAAAACAGTTTTAAAATGCTAAAAAGAATATGAGCAAAAGTAGAAAGCAGGAAACACTAATGAAGTGCTCCTGCTTTTTTATTTTTCTACTTTGCAATGTTCAGTTGCATATTCTAAAAATATTCCGATTAACTCATTACGACTATGTCCGGTTTGACTCGAGATTTCATCAATCTTGCGGACGGTTTCTTCTTTTATTCTAATCGAAAAGGTTTTATAACCATCATCACCACGTAATTTTTTAGGTTTTATTATAAGTATATCGTCAGACATTTAATCACCTCAATGCTTTTTTAACATGATAATATGATTGAAATAGGTTTAATTATATGTTATAAATAAATAACATAAAATATGTTATACAAAGGAAAGGAAGAGAAAAAATGAGAAAGAAAAATATGGCAAAATTAATAATAATTATGCTAATGATGGCTGTATTAAATGGATGTGGTTCAGTAACAGATAATCAAAACATAAACGCGGAAAGTCAAGAAATAGAAAATGTTGCTGAAGAATCAGAAACAGTAAAAGAAGAGGAAAATCAAGAAGAAGAAGCGAAGAAATATTATGAAGAAGGACGTAACTTTTTGTATGGCTTAGATGGTAAGGAAGTAAATTATGAAGTAGCATATAAAAATTTTGAAAAGGCATTGGAACTGGGGAATGCAGATGCTAATTTTTATTTAGGGGCTTGTTATGATTGGTACGCTTATCCGGAAGAAAATTATGAAAAAGCTAAAATGTATTATGAATCAGCGGGAGATAATCCTTATGCTCAAATCAGTTTAGGAATGTTTTATTATTATGGAGAGCAATTTGAGAAAGATGAAGAAAAAGCAAAAGTGATTTATCAAAATGTGATAGATGCTGGTTATGTTGAAGGATACTTTGGTTTAGCAGAGGATGCATTTAACAAAGAAGATTATTCTATGGCATTTGAATTGTATAGTAAGGTTTTGGAAGGAGAGGAACAAGTATTTATTGCTTTGGCAATGCATAACTTAGGTTATTTGTATGCTAATGGCTTGGGAGTAGAACAAGATGGTGTAAAAGCGATTGAATTTTATGAAAAGGCAAGTAATTTAGGTCATAGTAGTTCATTATGCAATATTGCATATTTGTATGAACATGGTTTGGGAGTAGAACAGGATTATGAAAAAGCTATGGAGTGGTACGAAAAAGCGGCTGAGTTAGGTGATACAGTTGCAATTTCTAATATAGGATATATGCATGAGCAAGGTTTAGGAGTAGAGCAGGATTATGAAAAAGCTATAGAATGGTATGAAAAAGCGGGTTCTCTAGGAAATGATGTCTCATACTGTAATATTGCATATTTGTATGAGGATGGATTAGGAGTAGAACAGGATTATGAAAAAGCTATAGAGTGGTTCAAGAAAGCGGCTGATTTAGGGAATCATTTAGCAATGAATAATATTGGTGTTTATTATTTGAATGAAAAAGAAGAATTTGATAAGGCTATAGAATGGTTTGAAAAAGCAATAGAATTAGGTAATGATAGCGCAAATCATAATTTGGGATATATGTATGAGCATGGATTGGGAGTAGAAGTAGACTATGAAAAAGCAATAGGGTATTTTGAAAAAGCACTAGAAATGGGAGTTGAAGAGGCACAGGAAGAAATAGAATATATTAAAAGCGAGTTGTTACAGTAATTACTTTAGATATTGTATGAAGATTTAATGTAAAATAAATCTATTATGAAATTGGTTATTTTTATTTCTATTTTGAATATCTTACGTTTATTGTCATAGAAGAAGGAGAACAAGTAGATGAGTAGTAAAAGATATTTATTTTTTAAGGGAATTGCAGTAATTGCATTGTTTGTACTTATGGTGATGGGAACGGCAATTCCGGTACAGGCATCGACTAAATGGAAAGTTATAACTGGTAGCTATATATTTGAGGGTACATATGAGGAATGCAAGACACATAAGGAGTATATAATAGAGAACTATGATAGATGTGGAGGGATAGAAAAACCCGATAAAACGATAATTGCTTTGACCTATGGATTTGGTTATGGTAAAAAATTTGTTAGATTTGATTTGGTTAAAAAGAAAATGACATGGGTTGATGGAACACAATGGGACATTACTTATACGGGGCCTGCACTTGTGGATTATAATAATATATATACTGTTAATAGATTAAATATTCATTATACTGATGAAGCGGTTAGAACATTTTGTCCGGAGTTTGCTGAAACGCATTCTTTAATTCCTGACGATGCTCCAGAAAATTTTTCGACTGTTTTAGAAAAGTCAAAGCCTTTGTTTTATAGTGGTGTTGGCATTCCGTATAATGCAGAGGAAAAGGTAGAAGAACAAACAAAAAACAGTAATGAAACATACGAAACATTCAATGAAAAAGATTACGCAGAGAGATATCCGGATGTAAAGAATGCATTAGGAATGGACAAAAGTTTGTTATGGAACCACTATCAAAATATGGGAAAAGCAGAAGGAAGAACCGCATTATTTAATGCAAAAGATGAATATGTAAGTGAATCATATGAGACGTTTAATGAAAAAGATTATGCAGAGAGATATCCGGATGTAAAGAATGCACTAGGAACGGATAAAGGTGTATTGTGGAATCATTACCAAAATATGGGTAAGGCAGAAGGTCGAGTTGCTTATTTTGATGTTGTTAAATAATGAGTTAAAATTATAAAGAGAAGTGATAGAAATAAGTTCTCTTCTTTAAATAAAACGAGGAAACGAGATGAAAATACAAGCGAGTGGATGTTATTATCATTCAGGAAAACTAGCAGTTGCTACTTGTTCGAAGTGCGGTGTAGGAATTTGTAGGGATTGTGCAGTAAAAAATAATCAGGGAATTATGCTATGCTATCCATGTGGTAATGAACAATTAAAGGAAGAACATAAACAATACCGAAAACAACTAAGTGAACATGGTGGAAGATTTAACAAAATATCAGAGTTGGTGATTCCAACAATTATAGGAATTCTTATCATAGTGGCTAAGATAGTAGCCGAGCATTATGGAATTATAACACAGTCAGATAATGGGTTGACTTATATTGCAGTTTCGTATTTATTATTTACGATTCCATTTGGATTTGTTGTGTTAGAGGATTTGATTGCTCCAAAATATGATAGTTTAGCAAATATAGTAAATCGGTATTGTATGATGCTTTTGGGCGCATTTTTTATAGGGTGGATTGTTTTTCCATATGCTTTAATTAAATTTTTTATTAATAATATTATGCTTAAACAATAAGTGAATAGAAGAAAAAGAAGGGATAATCAAACTTAATGAGGGTTTGCCAAAGTTTTTGAGGGTTCTTCATGAGAGGACACCTGATTTTCATAAGTTGATAAGGGTTTTTCGTGAGGGGCTTTCGTGAGGGGCAATTATGAGGGGCTGACGTAGTATAAACGTCAGCCCTTATTTAAGTAGAATAAATTAATTGTAAGTGGTAAACTAAATCCAGCAGATTTTGGCAATTAAATTCCAGCAATTATCAAACCTTACTGAGATGATGATATACTGTCATCCGGAGGTGAAGAAAGGATGATTGATTGGATGATTTATACCAAAATCCATGAGCTTAAAAATAATGGGCTCAGAAAAACACAGGTTGCACGAAAACTGAACATTAACAGAGAAACAGTCAGCACCTACTGGGATATGTCCCCCGGTGAAT
>JAFZGJ010000111.1 GCA_017555455.1 Lachnospiraceae bacterium | reverse complement strand
ATTAAAAACTCGATACTTCGGATATGGTTTCCCCATAGAAATCATTTCTTTAAAAATAATATCTACGCCTTGTCCAGTTCTCTGTACATATTTCAATCTTTGCAAAGTTTCCGCAATCAATTTATTTCTAGGCACCGATGGATGGGTTATAATATTCTTTTCAGTAATTCCTTCGAGAAATCCTCCCGGATTTTCTATTACAATTTTATCCGGATAATGTTTAACGTACACCGCACCAAGTTGTTGATAATCTCTATGTGAAAGGGCATTGAGCAGAGCCTCTTGAAATACTTTTTCTGAAAAATCTGCGATTTCCAGTCTAAATAAACCTATCTGGACATTTTGTATTTTATTATCATTTTGCACCTTTTCAGTAAGCCTATCAAGAATAGTAATAATTGGCTGTTTCATATCCAGTCGTGCATTATATTCCTCTAAATTATCCTTACCATAATGCAAATAAATTACTTCTGCCTGTGGCAAAAGTCTTTGAATAGAAGTATCTTTACCAACAAACAATAATCCAGCTATCGTAAGTTTAACTTGTCCTTTGTCTTCTGCTGTAAGTCCAAGATCTTTCAAAAAAGCCATATCATCCATTTGTGGTAATGTGGAAGATGCATCTCGTATTTTTAGTTTTTCTTTTAAACTATAAACTACCATCAAATTAATATCTTCAACTGAACTTTCAGCAATAATTTGATTTGAAAAATCTGGTGTTTGATTTGATGAATATATATGACTCATTTCATCTGGATAAAACGGCTTGGAATTTTTACCTAACCTTTTCAAACATCTTCCATCTGTCGTCGCATAAATTTTACCATCTTGTTCAACAGAAATAGCAATAATACTTTTACCTTTATATGGAAATTGTTTTACTTCTGTAAACATGGGCGGACAAGTCTTGTCATAAATTGTTTCACAAAGATTCTGCAAATTGTACTTATCTGGACATCCTGTTACTTCACCATTATCTTCTATTCCCAAATATACCGTTCCACCTTTGCAGTTTGCAAAAGCAATTAATTCATCAACTGTAAAATTAATAATTTCTTTTACTGACGGCGCCTTAACCCAGGATTTAAACTCTACTGTTGATGTTTCACCTTGCGCAATTATATTTTCTAATCTTTGTTCATCCATCTGGGCACCTCCTTGTTTTTCTATTTATTACAAGTATTAATATCATACTATTCAGATAACTACATGCTACTCTTTTATATAATATAACTGCAATTTACAGCAATATCAAACACATTATATCAAATGAAATATTTTCACCACTAATTTTAAAAAACGCCGGGTGTTCACCTATCTTTTTAAACCCATATTTTTCATATAAATGTATTGCTCTTTTATTATCACTACGAACCTGCAAATCAATAACTTCAAAATCATTTTCTCTTGCAAACGTAATCATATTATCCAACAGTTGACTTCCTATTCCTTTATTCCAATAATCTTTAGCTACGGAAATTGCAAAATCACCACGATGTCTCATTCTGCGTGGCAAACGATTCAAACTGGCACAACCCACAATTTTCTCATCGCATTTTGCAAGAAGCATTATATCATCATTTGAATTTTCCATATTTGCAATAAACTCTGCTTCTGCTTCAACAGAAAATGGCATTCCTTCCGGACCAAATGTTAAATTATCTGTTTCTCCACCTACCTGCTTTAAATATTCTAAAAGCATTGCCGCATCACTTGGTATCGCTTTTTCAATTCTACTACCCATTATGTACTACTACCTCCATATCATAGTCCATCATAAATATTAACTTCTATTCTTCCACATTTCCAAGGTCATGTAATTGGTGTGTCCTACTCTGACTTCATTTAATAATGTAACCGACACTTCATCGCAAGTATGATGATACCTAAATCCCATTTTTTCTTGTGCTCTTTTTGATTTCATATTTCCATCATAATAACCACACCAAATGGTAGTCATTCCTAAATCTTCAAATCCATGGCGCAATAATTCCATTGCTGCTTCCGGCATATACCCTCTGCCCCAAAAAGGTTTTCCAAGCCAATAACCTAATTCACATTCATCGTCTCGTTCTGTCATATCCGTACTACCATTTAATTTTAATGCGATGGCACCAATTGCTTCATTGTTATCCTTTTCACAAATAGCATAACTCTCTTTACCACGCAAAACATTTTTGATAATATCCAAGCTCTCTTCTACACTTTTATGTGGTGGCCATCCTGCAGGCAATCCTATATCCGGATCTTTTGCATATTTATATAAATTCTCTGCATCCGTCTCCATCCACGGACGGAGAATCAAACGCTTTGTTGTTAAAATAGTTTCCATAATTTCTTTCCACTCCTCATTAGTTCCAAAATACTAACAAATTATCTTACCCATTTCGATACGTACTTCATGTCTTTCCATATCGCAATTGGTATATGCATACAAGTCAAAACCAATAATACTAAATCCCATTTTCTTATAAAATTCTATTGCATTTTCATTACATGTTTGTGTTTCAAGCACTACCATACGCGCTCCGCTTTTATTTGCTTCCGCTAGAATAAACTCCATTAACATGGTTCCTATGCCTTTATGACGCTTAGAACTATCAAAAACACAAATATTACTAATGCGATATCGATTATTCCATTCTTCCAACGTTCCTTCTACATAGCCCAATAAATTACCATCCTCAAATGCCCCAAATGCTTTTGGATTATCCAACCATTCTCCAAAGAACACATCATCAAAAGACATTTCTTTTGCTTGTTCAAACATTCGATACTTAATATCAAATCCGGTTTCTGATGGCTTTATGTCATAATATCCTTTTGTTTGATATCGTAATGTAAACTTTTTTCCTAAATAGGTTTTTCTGTCTAATTCTTTAATTTCTATCATAATTTCTTACCATTCATTTTTCTATTTTCGCAGTTAAAACTATCCATTAATTATTCTATCTATTCCCCGGCTATTTGAAATCCAAACAACTTTACTTTCATATTGCTTTAAAATCTTTTTAATTTCTTTTAAATTATTATTTTGATATTTGTTTGTCCATTTCAAAAGCTTATATACGCTTTTAAACGTTTCTTTCTTTCCTTTTTCTATTCCCAATTTACGTTTTATAAAACGCATAATAATTCGATACTTGTAAATATGACTAGGAATATCCAATACATAAATTACATCTGCCTCTTGAAAACCTTCTATCACCCAAGCATAATACACACCTTCAATTATCCACGATTCTTGATTTAAAATCTGTTTCAGCAATTCTTCACGTTTATTAACAGGCATTTTTAATCCATATCCATCTGCGCTATTATCCCACTGTATATCATCTAAATCATAATGCTGAATATTATACTTTTTTGATAGTTTTCTGGCTAAATACGTTTTCCCCGTACCACTACAACCAATAATATGTATTTTCAACTCCAAACTTCTCCTAGGTTTAAAATATAATTATCTCTAAAAAATATTAATTGCAAATTTTCCTCTACTCCACAGCCACATTGGTGTATGAACATCTATAGGTTTTAAATCTGTACCTTCAAGCAATTTTTCCCATCTCTTCGCAATTAGTATCTGAACGTTGGATAATCCAGCTTCTTCTTCCGATATAATTCCTAATTTTTGACTTGCCTGTATAATATGTGTATCTGGTGCAACTGTAATATTTTCTCTATCAACAAATTTTATATCTGTATATTGCTCAAGTACATATAACCAATAATTACAGATTTTATTACCTCCTAAATATGGAAAATCTTTTTTATTTTTCTGTATGTATTCCTTTATCTTCTTTACTGAATAATCATTGGCTACAAATAAATTTCGAATATCTCCATCTAACTTATTTTCGATAGTTTCGCATATCTTTTTCCATATCATAGGCTGTTTATTTGGTTGCAAAGCAACTTTATACTCAACTAAGTATTTTCTCAACAGTTCCTCAGGCATTGCACATACTTCTGCACTATCAAAAGACTTTTTGGCATTTTCGTCTTTATACATTCTATTAGCACATTCCCATAGAACATAAGAATTTCTCTGATAATTCAATGCCATTGGCAAAGTAAAATACATATAATTATACTTAGAACTTTTCTCTAAACCAGGATTCTCATCTTCCGGCATTTTTTCTCCACCTAAAAGACCTCGTTTATATGCATCGACTAATTTATTTATTTTTTCTAATATTTCTTCTTTAGTATTCATTTAACCCCTTTATCCTAGAACCCTCTCCTTTTCGCTTCCTCTATTAACTTCGGTTGAATCAAAGGATATGTCCAATCTTTTACCAATGTGTCAGTAATCAATATCTTTTCAATTTCACTATTTATTTCTCCAAAAGAATAAATATCTGCAAAATATAACATCCCAAAGCTTTCATCGTTTTCATTTTCATTTACTCTTGTTTTTCCTTTAACCGAATATACACATATTGGTTTTATATCAAATTCAACTGCACCGGTTTCTTCTGCAAGTTCCCTTTTTGCGGTCTCAATAATAGATTCGCCTAATTCTCTTCGACCACCAGGTACTTCGTAAGTATCTCTTCCTTTATGTTTACAAAATACCCACTTACCATTTGTCTTGGATATAATAACAGCAAATTTTAAAAGTTCGTCTGCTATATTGTCATAAAATTTCACTTCTATGCTCTTTACTTTCACATCTTTTTCTCCATATATTTTACTGTATATTCTTGTAATTAAAAAAGATACATCCTACTATTTCTGTGTATTTTATAAATCTAATTTTAGATCATTTTCTTTTATCCAACCAATTTTTCTAAAAAAAAGTCCCCATACCCAAGCCAGTACTCCAGGTAAAATAAAACAGATGGATATAAGGCCAATCCAATCCATTCTTGTAATTCCTAACTTTGTACCTGCTTCTATATCAGAAAGCCAACCTGTATAAATACCAATCTGTCCTACCAAGCCGCAAGTTCCCATACCGGAAGCTATCGCAGAACCATTCATTTCCATTTTAAACACACAGGTTGCCAAAGGACCCGTGATTGCAGATGTTAAAATAACCGGAATCCATATTTTAGGATTCTTCACAATATTCCCCATTTGAAGCATAGATGTACCTATCCCTTGAGCAAAAAATCCTCCCCATTTATTTTCTCGGAAACTAAGTACAGCAAAGCCTATCATTTGAGCACAACATCCTGCAACCGCTGCTCCGCCTGCTAATCCAGTCAGACCCAAAGCCGCACAAATAGCCGCACTACTAATTGGTAAGGTAAGCGCTATACCAACAATTACAGAAACAATCATTCCCATAATCAATGGCCGTTGCTCCGTTGCCCACATTATAAAATTTCCAAAAGAACTAGCTACTCTTCCAATAGCTGGTGCACACCAGAAAGACAACAATACTCCAATAAAAATAGTTACAAATGGCGTCACAATAATATCTATTTTGGTTTCCTTTGAAACAACTTTTCCACATTCAACTGCCAGAATTGATACTATCAATACAGCCAACGGACCGCCAGCTCCACCTAATTCATTGGCAGATATTCCTACAGAAACTAAGGAAAATAATACCAACGGTGGTGCCTTCAATGCGTAACCTATAGCTATTGCCATAGCCGGTCCTACCGCCGCTTTTGCGTAATTTCCAACTGTTACCAATATTTCAATTCCCAATTGGGTTCCTAATGTTCCAATAATCGTTCCTATCAACAAGGACGCAAACAATCCTTGCGCCATAGCTCCAAGCGCATCAATAAAATAGCGCTTTACCGAAATTTCAATATTCTTTTTCTTAAAAAAATCTTTTATCTTTTCCATAAATGCTCCATTAATATAAAATACTAACTAATTATTTTATTCATTTCAATTTTT
>JAFZGJ010000110.1 GCA_017555455.1 Lachnospiraceae bacterium | reverse complement strand
GGAATGAGCGTTGTGAATTTCATTATCAGTAAGGAATTACTTGAAAATAGGATAAAAGATGGAGCTGGGTTGCTCAATCCTTTATCCTATTACTTAGTTAAGGTTGGAATATAAGTTGTAGAGCCGTATACGAGACCCGTACGTACGGTTCAATGGGAGGGGCGAGAATTTATTCTCCCGCTACCCTATTGAATAAAGGGAGAATTATTATTTTATGTGTTCAGATTCATTTTAAAAATTTACAAATTATATCAAAATCACACATTTTGTCATCCGGCATATATTAAAGTAAGAAATGAGAAAAGAAGGTAAAAAAGTGAAAGACGAAATGAACGAATACATGATTTTGAATCAGTTTCCCCTTGGAATGGCATACGTTCCAATGCAGGATTTTCAGAGAATCTATGAAAATCTTGAAAAGGCTTTTAACTGTGGAACTATTTTTGAAGAATTAAATAAGCCGTTTACAGGAAGGAGATGTGTCAGATGAATTGCGAACAAAATAAACTGTTACAGGAAATCAATATCTTATGCTTTACGGTTGTAGAACTTACGTTATTTTTGGATACCCATCCCGATAACCAGGAAGCTATGCGGCATTTTGATTATTACAACCGTTTGAAAAAAGAAAAATATGAAGAATATGGTAATTTGTTTGGTCCTTTGAACCTTAATCAGGCAAAGGGAAGAAACAAAGAATTTCAATGGACTATGCAGCCATGGCCATGGGAAGGGGGAAATGAATAATGTGGGATTATGAAAAAAGATTACAATATCCGGTAAATATTAAAAATCCAAATGCAAAACTGGCACAATATATTATTTCACAGTACGGTGGACCGGATGGAGAAATTGGAGCGTCCTTACGCTATCTTTCCCAAAGATTTGCCTCTCCTTATCGCGAAGTATCTGCTTTGTTAACGGACATTGGTACGGAAGAACTTGCACATTTTGAGATGGTAGGAACTATTGTTCATCAGCTTACCAGAAATTTGAGTATGGAAGAAATTGAAAAGTCCGGTTTTGGTCCTTATTATATTGATCATACCGTAGGTGTGTGGCCACAGGCGGCAGGTGGAATTCCTTTTAATGCCTGTGAGTTCCAATCAAAGGGAGATATTATCACCGATCTATTTGAAGATATGGCTGCAGAACAGAAAGCCAGAACCACTTATGACAATATTCTCCGTGTAGTGGATGATCCGGATGTAGCAGATGCAATCCGTTTTTTACGTCAGCGGGAAGTAGTGCATTTTCAGAGATTTGGTGAGGGATTAAGAAGGGTTCAGGAAGATTTAGATCCTAAGAATTTCTATCAGTTTAATCCGGGATTTGATAGGTGTATGAAGTAATGAACTAAAAGAAATAAATTGGGGATAGCACTTGATTTCCACGTTAGTTTGTGTAAAAATGTAACATGGTACTAACGTGGAATAACTATGCCCATTTTTTACTAAAATACATAAATCGTTAGTAATAGTGACTAAAAAGCAGATTTTTTATGGAGGAAAGAATGAGAGGATTAGATACAGAGGTTCGCCGTATCCGAAGACAGATTTTCAAAGAAGTGGCTAATCTTGCCTATACATCTGAAAATTTAAAGGATGATGTAGAAGCATTACCTTATAAAATCGTAGATTATGATGAACCTGCACATAGAGAAAACGTATATCGTGAAAGAGCCATTGCCCGTGAACGTATTCGTTTGGCAATGGGATTATCTTTAAGACCGGAAAATATGCCGGTGCATGTTACTCAGGGGTTAGAAGAAAGTAATATTTCTGAGAAATATTATGAACCGCCGTTGATGCAGGTAATTCCGTCTGCATGTAATGCCTGTCCGGAAAATGTATATTTGGTGACCGATAGATGTTTAGGATGCGTTGCACATCCTTGTCGTGAAGTTTGCCCAAAAGGTGCTATTTCCATGGTAAATGGAAAATCTTACATTGATCAGGAAAAATGTATTAAGTGCGGTAAATGTAAGGCAGTATGTCCTTACGATGCCATTTCACATCAGGTACGTCCATGTGCTGCAGCTTGTGGTGTTAATGCCATTAAGAGTGACAGTAAAGGACGAGCTGTTATTGATAATGAGCTATGTGTTTCCTGTGGACAGTGTATGGTTAATTGTCCATTTGCGGCTATTGCAGATAAATCCCAGATTTTCCAGCTGATTCGTGCGATGCAATCCGGCAGAAAGATTATTGCCCAGGTGGCACCGGCCTTTGTAGGTCAGTTTGGACCAAAAGTTAGTCCTAATATGATTAAAACTGCTTTAAAACAGTTAGGATTTGCAGATGTATATGAAACTGCCATTGGTGCAGATATGGGAGCCATTGCAGAAGCAGAACATTATGTACATGAAGTGGCGACAGGGGAATTGCCATTTTTGTTAACTTCCTGTTGTCCATCCTGGTCTGTTATGGCGAAGAAATTTTTCCCGGAAACCATAGATAAGATTTCCAATGCGTTGACACCGATGGTGGCAACCGCAAGAAAAATTAAAGAAGAACATCCTGATGCATCTGTAGTATTTATTGGACCATGTGCGTCTAAGAAGTTAGAAGCATCCAGAAGAACTATACGTTCTGATGTTGACTTCGTAATTACTTTTGAAGAATTAGCAGGTATGTTTGAAGCCAAAGGAATTGATTTGGAAGCTGTTGTAGCTGAAGATGAAATGCAGGATGCAACTGCAGCAGGACGAGGATATGGTGTAGCAGGTGGTGTTGCAAGTGCTATTGAACAGTGTATCAGAGAATATTATCCTGATGTGGAAGTTAATATTGAACATGCGGAAAGTCTTGCAGAATGTAAAAAAATGTTGTTACTTGCTAAGGCAGGAAAGAAAAATGGATGTTTGATTGAAGGTATGGCTTGTCCGGGCGGATGTATTGCAGGAGCCGGAACTAACATTGCCATTCCACAGGCTGTAAAAGAAGTAAATGCATTTAAGAAAACGGCCACTGCAGAGTTACCTGAGTTAAACTAATCAAAATTAAATTAATTGAAATAAGTTAAAGGGATTATTTGGATATAAATAGTTCCATAAAAAATATTTATATTAGAAGATTTCAGAAAAGAGGACAAAACAAAGATGAGTAAAGTAAGAACACGATTTGCACCAAGCCCAACAGGCAGAATGCACGTAGGTAATTTGAGAACTGCTCTTTATGCATATTTAATTGCAAAGCATGAAGGTGGTGATTTCCTTCTTCGTATCGAAGATACGGATCAGGAAAGATTTGTAGAAGGTGCTGTTGAAATTATTTACAGAACCTTAGAAAAAACAGGTCTGATTCATGACGAAGGTCCTGACAAAGACAAAGGCTTTGGACCTTATGTACAGAGTGAAAGACAAGCTGCGGGCATTTATCTTGAATATGCAAAGCAGTTGATTGAAAAAGGAGAAGCATATTATTGTTTCTGTGATAAAGAAAGATTGGCTACGTTAAATCAGTCTATTGGTGGAAAAGAAATCAACGTTTATGACAAACATTGCCTTTCTTTATCCAAAGAAGAGGTAGAAGCAAAATTAGCTGCCGGAGTACCATACGTAATCCGTCAGAACAACCCGACAGAAGGAACAACAACTTTCTCTGATGAAATTTACGGTGATATTACTGTAGATAACTCTGAATTGGATGATATGATTTTAATTAAATCTGATGGATATCCAACATACAACTTCGCGAATGTAGTAGATGACCATTTAATGGGAATCACACACGTTGTACGTGGTAATGAATATCTTTCTTCTTCTCCAAAGTATAACCGTTTATACGAAGCTTTTGGATGGGAAGTGCCGGTATATGTTCATTGTCCATTGATTACAGACGAAGAACATCACAAATTATCTAAACGTTGCGGACATTCTTCTTACGAAGATTTAATTGAACAGGGATTCATTACAGAAGCTGTTGTTAACTTTGTAGCCCTCCTTGGATGGAGTCCTGCCGGAAATGAGGAAATTTTCTCTCTTGAAGATTTAGTAAAAGCCTTTGATTACAAACATATGTCTAAATCCCCGGCGGTATTTGACTATACAAAATTAAAATGGATGAATGGCGAATATATCAAAGCTATGGATTTTGATGCTTTCTATGAAAGAGCATTACCATTCTTGCAGCAGGCAATTGACAAAGATGTAGACTTTAAGAAAATTGCAGAAATGGTAAAAACAAGAATTGAGGTATTCCCGGACATTTTAGGACATGTAGATTTCTTCAATGAATTACCGGAATATGATACAGCAATGTATGTTCATAAAAAAATGAAAACAAATGAAGAATCTTCTTTAGAAGTATTAAAAGAGTTATTACCTATTTTTGAAGCTTTGGATGACTACAGCAACGATAGTTTATACAATACATTATTAGATTATGTTGCAAAAAAGGAATGCAAAAACGGATATGCTATGTGGCCGGTTAGAACTGCAGTAAGTGGAAAACAGATGACACCTGCAGGTGCTACAGAAATCATGGAAGTGATTGGAAAAGAAGAATCCTTAAAGAGAATTCGTAAAGGTATTGAACTCTTAGAGAATGCGCTCACCAAGTAATTCACAAATGAAAGCAATTAAACACGGATGTGGGACCATGCTGGTATTAGCTGGTCCCGGCTCCGGAAAAACCTTTGTTATCATACAAAGAATTCTAAATCTTATCCATGAAAAACGAATCAGACCGGATAATATTCTGGTCATATCCTTTTCCAAAGCATCCACAATAGAATTAAAACAAAGATTTCAAAGAGAATCCAAAAACAATTCCATAGCAGAATTGTCACATAAATCCAATGAATCTAACGAGCAAGTCAACTTTGCTACCTTTCATGCATGTTTTTTTCATATTTTAAAAGAAACCTATCATTATACTTCACAGGATATTATTACCGAAAAACAAAAGAGAGATATTTTAAGAACAATACTACTGGATTCTGAGTATGAAATAAAAAATACATCAGAAAAAACGGAAGAGTATCTTCAAAAAATTTCCTACTACAAAAATAAAGGAACCGGAGAATTAAAGCAAAAGGAGTCAAAAATGTTTCAGCAGATATTTCATGCTTATAATCATGAAATGCATTATCAGCATAAGCTGGATTTTGACGATATGGGGTTATTATGTCTGCAATTATTTCAAACCAGACAGGATGTGTTGAAAAAGTGGCAGGAAAAATTTCAGTACATATTAATCGATGAATTTCAGGATATCAATATGGTGCAATTCCGTATTGTACAGTTGTTGACCGGGGAAAATCAAAATTTATTTGTGGTAGGAGATGATGATCAGTCCATTTATGGTTTTCGCGGTGCTAATCCTAAGATTATGCTTGAGTTTGAAAAGTATTACCCTAAGACAGAAAAGGTTTTGTTGGAAACAAATTATAGATGTAGTGAAGAAATTGTAAAAGAGTCACGGAAAGTAATAGAGCAGAATAAGACAAGATTTCAGAAAGAAATCAGGGCGTTTAATGATAACAGTAAAGAAAACAATAGGGATTTATACCAAGGGATAAGGAAACAAAAAACAGATAGTGTGGTTTATCAAGGCTATGAAAACCATCAAAAGGAATATTCCTATATAGGAGAGAAAATAAAGAAATTAGTTGTAAAAGAAAAGTATCAATATTCTGACATTTCCTGCATTTTCCGTACGAACCAGGATATGAGTGGATTGGCAGAATATTTTACCAGAAATAAGATTCCTTTTGTGATGAAAGAAAGCTGTAACAGCATATTTAAGCATTTTATTGCTTTAGATATGTTAGCATATCTTCAATTTTTTTTAGAAGGAAATAAGAGAAGTGATTTTGTAAGAATTATGAATAAACCATTGCGGTATTTGTCCAGAAATTCACTTTCGGCATTATCCGGGGAAGTAATTAACTGGGGAGAATTAAAAGAATATTATGGTTCAAAAAAATATATTATAAGCAACCTTGAGCAGCTGGAACAAAATGAAAAATGGATTCAAAAATTAGATTTATACGGAGCCTGTTTTTATATTCGGAAAGTAATTGGATATGAACAGTATTTAAAGGAATATGCAAAAGAACAGAATCTAAATTGGGAAGAAATAAAAGAAATATTAAATTTTGTGCAGGAAAGTACCAGAAGTATGAATTCATTGCAAGAATGGAAAGAATATGTCGAACAATATGAGGAAGCACTAAAAGTTCCCACAGACGAGAAAGACGGCGTGCATATAATTACCATGCATGCTTGTAAAGGATTGGAATATCCGGTTGTATTTTTGCCGGATTGTAATGAAGGGAAAATTCCGCATAAAAAAGCAACTATCTTAGAAGAAATAGAAGAGGAACGCCGCATGTTCTATGTTGCCATGACAAGAGCTAAAGAACATTTGGAAATATTGTATATAGAAGATGAGATGAAGAAACATCTGCAACGCAGCCGGTTTTTGGAAAAAAATAGAACCGTCAAAGAATGACGGCTCCATAAATTATTACACTAACTCTAAAATTTCTTCCGGATTGGAAACAATTGTTTCAGCGCCTTGTTCCATTAAAAATTTACGGGTTCTAAAACCCCAGTCAACGGCAATCATGTCCAGATTGGAGTTTCTGGCGGTAGCCACATCTACATCAGAATCACCGATATAAACCGCATTTTCTTTGGAAACTTGTAGCTGTTCCAATGCCAGATTTACCATATCGGCAGCCGGTTTTTTGGCAATTTCAGGACGTTCTCCGATGGCTAAATCAAATAATCCGGGGAAATATTGTATACACAAATCCTGAACAGCAGCATCTGCTTTATTGGAAACTACGGCAGTTTTATATCCACGGTTTCTTAAGGTCTTAATTAAATCATTTACACCATTATATGGTCTGGTAAAATCGGCACAATGAACTTCGTAATGCTTCATAAAATCTTTGTGAATTTCATCAATTTTTTCGGAACAAGTTCCTTCTACAACAGCTAATTCAATTAGTCTGTGAATGCCGTTTCCAACAAAACTACGGATTTCATCCAAAGTACGTTCCGGCATGTTGTGTAATTTTAAAGTATAATTCATACTGTTTTTTAAATCTTCTAAAGTATCTAAAATTGTTCCATCCATATCAAAGACAATTAATTCGTATTTCATAGATATCTCCTATTTGTTTTTTCTTTTAAATATTTTACTTCTAAATAAAATAATATTTAAAACAATAAAGTAACCAACCAAAATTCCAAAACTTAACATTGGCTGTTCCGGTGCCATGGTTGCCAAAATCATAAGCGGGAAGCCAAAGAGAATTGCAGGGAAGTTCTGATATACCATGTTATCAGCTACCGGACTGTTGAAGTCAGGATCCACTTCTCTTAAAAGAATAATACCGGTACTGGCGGTTCCGCATAACATACCAAACATGCCAAGGAATTGTTCCTGGCTGTAATCTTTGAATAAAAGATTGGCAACAAAATGGTTGTATATATAGGTTAATACGAGACCAATGACGCCGAGAGCTATTAATATCCATAAGTAGTTTCCTAAAGCATTTAACTGGATAGCAGCAATTCCTGCAACAACCATAAGGTCAAAGAAGAAATTACGGATTCGTGTCATGAGAAAAGTATTCATATATTTTTTCTTTAAAACTTTTTTATCATATAGTTTATAGACAAAAGATTTTGTTACCGTTGCGGCAAGAACACCTATGAGAAAGTTAAAACCATAAATGACAGCCTTTAGTCCGGGAAGAAGATTACCTAATACAAACATAATGAGATAAGTGATAAGGTAAGCACCCATAACAAAAGCAAGCTGTACACTTAAAGTATCCATACTTTCAAATACCGGAACTTCATCCCTGTCAGCATTCTTTTCAGTACGGATAGTAGCATTACGTTTGATGACAGAATCCACCTTGCCGCTTCTTCTTAAATAGCTGAGATAGAACACACCGCCAAAGCTGGCACATAAGAAACCAAAAGCAGCAATGGTTAAACCAAAGCTTTTTCCACCGATAAATCCGTATTGTGTTTCGTAAATATTACCGTAGTTTAATGCCTGACCGGTTCCTTGTCCAAAACCAAAACAGAGAAGTACACCGGAAACAGGAAATATATCTTTCATAAATTTGGCAAGTAACATAGTAAATCCCATACCACCGATAGCCTGAATCATATAAGAAGATACGGTAGTAAGCCCGGTATTGAAAATTTCTACTTGTCTTTCTTTTCCTAAGGTATTTTTTGAATCAGTAAAAGTAGAAGCAATAAAGCCTAAAGCTAAGGCATGGTAGGTAATTATTTCTAAAACAGAGGCGCCGTTTCCACCATAAAAATTGGATTCAAACATATGTGAACCTGTACAAAGTTTAAAAACAGCACTTAACAGTAACAGAATGGTTCCACCAAGTACAGAGGTTGGAATTAAAGATTCTTCTAAGATTTTAATATTCTTTTTAATTAAGCTGGCTGCCAGTAAGGCACATAATAAAACCGCCATGAGATTAAACGGTCCCCAGACACTAGAGTCCCAGAAATTGCTCATTATTTTCAGCTCCTTTTCTAACATTTTGATAATGGAAATAAATGTTTACGTATTTTAAAGCATTAAAGGATTTGCTTCCTTTAATTTGATAAACTTGATTTCCGGTGTAGATGTTTAATTTATTTTTTCCTAAGACGGTAATGGAATGAATGGAATCAAAATCCAGGCAGATACCGTCCAGTATAATACGGTTGCCATATAAACAGATATAGGCACTGTTTTTCAATTTTTTCTTATATTTGTATAAAACCACTTGGAATAATTTTATCTTATCCTGATACATAAGTGTTTCTTGAAAGGATTGCAAATCCAGCCGGCATATGTAATTACATTGATAATCATACCACTGCCCAATGGTGGAAAAAGGAAAAGGTTTCTTAATTCCTTGTAATTTTTTATTGGGAAGATATTGAATTTGTTGATGACATTTTTGACATTCTACAATATCGTTTTTGCTTTTATAAGTGGTAAGACCACAATCAGGACATACATAAAGAAAACGTTCCATATATTCTGCATTCTTTTTGTGGTAAAAGGAAGCAGCACAGTCGGTTTCGTCCACATACAATTCATTTTGCAAGAGTTCGTATAAGGTTTCATCGGAAAGAGCTTCGTATTCTTCCGGTTCTATAATTCTGGAAGGATAGGCACGCATAGAGCCTTTTCTTACTACATCGCTCCAACGGGGCTGTATGCCAAAACCACCCTCGGCACGCATAATGATAATAGGAAGCTTAATTAATCGGATTAATTTTACAATAGAAGGTTTAAAATAAAGGGTTCTTCCGTGGAAAGTACGGTTTCCTTCCGGAAAGAGAGCAATGGTGCCGCCTTCTTTGGCTACCTTTACACAGGTTTTAACTGCTTTCAAATCGGTCGTTTGTTTCTTGATTGGAATAGGGGCTACCAAAAAATCCAGTAATCTTGAAATCCAACCAAGGGAAAAAATGTCTTCTGTTGCAAGGTAATAAACAGGACCGTCAAATGCCATACCAATAAAAAATTGGTCGAAAGCTGTTTGGTGATTCATTAAAATCAGAAAAGGTCTGTTTTCGGGATTTTCGATTTTTTCGATGGAAATATTATATTTCCATTTTGTATATGGTTCTAAAATGGCGAAGGCGATATTCCGTACCAAACCATGCCAGGGTTTTATCCAAGTGTTTTTCTTTTTCATAATGTACATTCTTTTAGTATAGTAATTTTTTATCATTTAATGATGGATTAATCATATATCGGTATCTTAATAAAATAATAAGATTAAATATAAAACACCACTAATATTCTAGTTGTTTTAAAATGTAAATGCAAGAGAATCCGGGATTTTCATAAAATTTACATAAATATAGGAAAGAGTTTATTAAAAGTATAAAGATAATATGAAAAAATATAAGAGATAAAAAGCTGTTTGCTATAATTGTAAGTTATAACAAATATAAAAGATATATATTTGGAAAATAGTATTTGATGTGATAATATAGTTGTAAATTTAAAAAGTGCGAGTTTACTAAGTATGACAAATTATAAGTAGTAAACAATATTGTGAGCAAAAGGAGATTGTTATGAAATTAAATATTTGTTGTATTCCCGGAGACGGAATCGGACCTGAAATTGTGGCAGAAGCAAAAAAAGTTTTAAACAGGGTGGCAGAAAAGTACGGACATGAAATGATTTTTACGGATATTTTAATGGGAGGCGCATCCATTGATGTTCATGGTGTTCCGTTAACAGACGAAGCTATTGCTACAGCAAAGGCCAGTGATGCAGTACTTATGGGTTCCATCGGAGGAGATACCAATACATCCCCATGGTATAAATTGGAACCATCTTTAAGACCGGAAGCAGGACTTTTAAAAATCAGAAAATCTTTGAATTTATTTGCAAATTTACGTCCGGCAGTTTTATATCCACAGCTTTCCGGAGCCTGTCCGTTAAAAGAAGAAATCAGTGCAAAAGGTTTTGATATGTTAATTATGAGAGAATTAACCGGCGGACTTTATTTTGGAGAGAGAAAAACCATTGAAGAGAATGGTATGTTAAAAGCTATTGATACTTTAACTTATACGGAAGAAGAAATTAGAAGAATCGCTATTAAAGGTTTTGAAATTGCAAAAAAAAGAAGACAGAAGGTAACTAGTGTTGACAAGGCAAATGTATTGGATTCTTCCAGACTTTGGAGAAAAGTGGTCAATGAAGTAGCAAAAGATTATCCGGATATTACATTAGAGCATATGTTGGTGGATAACTGTGCAATGCAGTTGGTAAAAGACCCAGCGCAGTTTGATGTAATTTTAACGGAAAATATGTTTGGAGATATTCTTTCTGATGAAGCAAGTATGGTAACCGGTTCCATTGGTATGTTATCCTCTGCTAGTTTAAATGACAGTAAATTCGGTCTTTACGAACCAAGCCATGGTTCTGCACCGGATATTGCAGGAAAAGACATTGCTAACCCAATCGCAACCATTCTTTCCGCAGCTATGATGTTACGTTTTACTTTTGATTTGGATGAAGAGGCAACAGCCATTGAAAAAGCGGTAGAAGCCGTATTGGATAAGAATTTCCGTACCGGAGATATCATGAGTGCAGGTTGCACACAGGTAGGTTGCTCCCAAATGGGGGATTTATTAACTGCAGAAATTTAGAAGATTATAAAAATACGTTGAATTTCCTTGAAATTATTGATAAACTATCTCTATTCGGGCAATGAACTGATTGCCGGCAGAGCGTGAATGAAAAATGTCGAAAGACAAAGAGGAGTGAATTATTATGAGAAGTGATTCAGTATGCAAGGGTGCGCAGCAGGCACCACACAGATCCCTGTTTAATGCATTGGGATATACAAAAGAAGAAATGGACAGACCATTAGTTGGTATTGTAAGTTCTTATAATGAAATTGTACCGGGGCATATGAATTTGGATAAGATTGCAGATGCTGTGAAAATGGGTGTAGCTATGGCAGGCGGAACACCGGTTATGTTCCCGGCTATTGCTGTATGTGATGGTATTGCTATGGGACATGTGGGAATGAAATATTCCCTGGTAACCAGAGATTTAATTGCGGACAGTACCGAATGTATGGCTATGGCTCATGGTTTAGACGCTTTGGTATGTATTCCAAACTGTGATAAAAATGTACCGGGACTTTTAATGGCTGCGGCAAGACTTAATATTCCAACTATTTTTGTTTCCGGAGGACCAATGTTGGCCGGAAAAATCAAAGGCTGCAAAACCAGCTTGTCCAGTATGTTTGAAGCCGTAGGGGCTCATGCAGCAGGAAAAATGACAGATGCAGATTTGGCAGAATATGAAGAAAAAGTATGCCCAACCTGTGGTTCCTGCTCAGGTATGTATACTGCCAATTCTATGAACTGTTTAACAGAAGCTATCGGTATGGGATTAAAAGGAAACGGAACCATTCCGGCAGTATATTCTGAACGTATCCGTCTTGCAAAACATGCAGGTATGAAAATCATGGAATTGTTGGAAAAGAATATCCGTCCAAGAGATATTATGACAGAAAAAGCATTTTACAATGCACTTGCTGTAGATATGGCACTTGGTTGTTCTACCAACTCTATGCTTCACTTACCGGCCATTGCCCATGAAGCAGGAGTAGAATTAAATTTGGATATTGCTAATGAAATCAGTGCTAAAACTCCAAACTTATGTCATCTTGCACCGGCAGGACATACATATATTGAAGAGTTGAACGAAGCCGGCGGCGTATATGCGGTTATGAACGAATTAAATAAGAAAAATCTATTATATACAGATTTGATTACCTGTACAGGAAAAACAGTAGGAGAAAACATTGAAGGCTGTGTGAATACCAATCATGAGGTTATCCGCCCTATCGAAAATCCCTACAGTGAAGTAGGTGGAATTGCGGTATTAAAAGGAAATATTGCACCGGATTCTTGTGTAGTAAAACGTTCCGCAGTAGTAGAAGAAATGTTGGTGCATGAAGGACCTGCACGAGTATTTGATTGTGAAGAAGATGCTATTGATGCTATTAAAGGCGGAAAAATTGTCAGCGGTGACGTTGTGGTTATCCGTTATGAAGGGCCAAAAGGCGGTCCGGGTATGAGAGAAATGTTAAATCCTACCTCAGCGATTGCAGGTATGGGACTTGGTTCCAGTGTAGCCTTAATTACTGACGGACGTTTCTCAGGAGCCTCCAGAGGTGCTTCTATCGGACACGTATCTCCGGAAGCAGCGGTGGGTGGACCAATTGCATTAATTGAAGAAGGAGATATTATTAAAATTAATATTCCTGCAAACACCATCAATGTGGATGTTAGTGATGAAGTGTTGAAAGAAAGAGCTGCAAAATGGCAGCCAAGAGAACCTAAAATTAAAACCGGATATCTGGCAAGATATGCAGCACAGGTAACCAGTGGAAATACAGGAGCAATTTTGAAAAGTCCTGAAAAATAGGTTTTGATGAAATATAAAGAAAATACCCATGAGAAAGGTTTAAGTATATGCAGTTAACAGGAGCAGAAATTGTAATTGAATGTTTAAAAGAACAGGGCGTAGATACTGTTTTCGGATATCCGGGAGGAACCATTTTAAACGTATATGATGCTTTATATAAGCATCAGGATGAAATTTTTCATATTTTAACAAGTCATGAGCAGGGAGCTGCCCATGCAGCAGACGGTTATGCCAGAGCAACCGGTAAAGTGGGGGTATGTATGGCAACCAGCGGACCGGGAGCGACTAACCTTGTAACCGGAATTGCTACCGCCTATATGGATTCCATTCCTATGGTAGCCATTACCGCAAACGTAAATCTTCCTTTGCTTGGAAAAGACAGTTTTCAGGAGGTTGACATTGCCGGTGTAACCATGCCGATTACAAAACATGGCTTTATTGTAAAAGATGTAACTCAGCTGGCTTCTACTTTGAGAAAAGCCTTCAAAATTGCGAAATCCGGAAGACCGGGACCTGTACTGGTGGATATTACGAAAGACGTTACTGCCAATGTTTGTGAGTTTGAAAAGAAAGCTCCGGCGGTAGCACAGAAAGTAAGCCGTTTTACAGAAGAACAAATGAAAAAAGCCATTGAACTGATTCAGAATGCCAAAAAACCATTTATCTATGTAGGTGGTGGTGCGGTAGCCGCTGAAGCATATGAAGAAGTAAGAACTTTTGCAAAGAAAATTCAGGCACCTGTTTGTGATACTTTAATGGCAAAAGGTGTATTTGACGGATATGATGATTTGTATACCGGTATGATTGGTATGCATGGTACAAAAACATCCAACTTTGGAGTTAGCCAGTGTGATTTATTAATTGCTCTTGGTGCAAGATTTTCCGACCGTGTAGTAGGAAATCCAAAGAAATTTGCATCAGAAGCTAAGATTTTACATATTGACATTGATGCCGCTGAAATTAATAAAAACATTAAGACTGATGCGGATTTAGTAGGCGATTTAAAAGAAGTTCTTACAATTTTAAATAGCAGATTGGATCAGCAGGAACATACGGAATGGGTAAATTACATTAAAGAATTAAAGGAAAAATACCCGTTAAAATATGATGATTCTGTTTTAAGCTGTCCATATATTATGGAACAGATTGATGAAGTTACGAAAGGACAGGCAATTATTACTACAGATGTAGGTCAGCATCAGATGTGGGCATCACAGTTCTATCATTATACAAAACCTCGTACTTTCCTTTCCTCCGGTGGTTCCGGAACTATGGGATATGGACTTGGAGCATGTATCGGGGCAAAAATGGGACAGCCGGATAAGATTTGTATTAACATCGGTGGTGACGGATGCTTTAGAATGAATATGAACGAACTTGCTACAGCCAGCAGATATAATATTCCGATTATTCAGGTAATTATTAATAATCATGTACTGGGCATGGTTCGTCAGTGGCAGACCTTATTCTATGGTAAAAGATATTCCCAGACTATTCTTGATGACAAAGTAGATTTTTGTAAGGTTGCAGAAGGTTTGGGGTGTGAAGCAATTTTAGTAACTCAAAAAGAGGAAGTAGCACCTGCCATTGAAAAAGCAATCTCTTTAGGAAAACCGGTAGTAATTAACTGTATTATTCCGGAAGATGAAAAGGTATTCCCAATGGTTCCGGCAGGAGCACCTATTAGCGAAGCTTTTGACGCAGATGATTTAAAGGATAAAGAAGCATAAGAAATATGAAAAAATGGATAAAAATGTTATCCATACTATTGTTGACAATGATTATTTTGCCGGGTCTGATTTATTTAGGCCTGGCAATTTATTATCAGGATTCTTTTATGTATGGAACATGGATTAACGGCATATATTGTACAGGAAAAACTATAGAAGAAGTAGAAAAAGAACTGATAGATAATTTTGAATATGAGCACCTTTATGTGATTACACCTCAGGAGGTTGAGGTGATTACAACAAAGGATTTAGGTTTTCAATATGATTTTAAAAGCTCATTGATAGAGTATCGGAGAAATCAGAATCCACTTGTGTGGTGGATGCGTATATTATCAGGACATCAGAACGAGAATGTATTGCCGAAAGTTTCTTTTGATGAAAATGTATTAGAACAATGGATATATGAAATAGAAAGCTATCAGAGTAATCTTAATATGGAACCGGATTCACTGGAAATTGTCCGGGGGGAACACGGCTATGAAATTCTTGAGAAGAAGGAAAAAATCTTGAATATCCCTTTTGCCAAAGAAAAAATAAGTAATGCCTTGAAACATGTTGTGGAAGAAATAAATTTGGAAGAAGAAGGTTGTTATTTTACCAGAGAAGAAACCATGGAAATGGAAGCAATCCGTAAACTTTATGAAAAGGTAGAGGAAATTCAGAATATTTCACTTACCTATCAGTTAAAAGATGTGAAGAAAGAAGTAACTCCTTTGGAAATTTCTTTTTGGATAGCGGAGGATGACGCAGGAAATATAATCTTGGATAAAAATGGTGAAGTTGTATTTGATAAAACTCAGATTTCCAAATTTATAGAACAGCTGGCAAATCAATATGACACCTGGGAAAATTTTCCTTTTGTAACTCACAATGGAAGAGAGATTGTTCTTACCAAGGGAAATTACGGTACTAAAATTAATCAGCAAAAAGAAGTTACTTTTTTGTTGGATTATTTAAAAAATCCCGGAGAGCTTCTGAGAGAACCGGCATATATTAAAGATGTTACTTATCAGGACAGCAACCGTATAGACAAAACCTATGTGGAAGTGGATATGACGTTACAGAAAATGTTCTTCTTTTCAGAAGGAGAGAAAGTATTTGAAACGGATGTAGTAACAGGATGTACTGCCAAAGGCTGGGGAACACCGGAATTGGTAGCTTATGTAAATTATAAGAAAAGAAATACATATCTGAGAGGGAAGAATTATCGTTCCTTTGTAAATTATTGGGTTCCCGTATATCGCGGAATCGGACTTCATGATGCCACCTGGCGTAAGGAATTTGGTGGTGAGCTTTATAAGAAAGGCGGTTCTCATGGTTGTATCAATACTCCTTTAGAAAAAATGACGGAGTTATACGAGATGTTGGAAGTGGGAATGCCTGTGGTAATTCATTATTAGATTTTAACAATTTGCTTGACTAAAGCGTTAAAATGCTATAGAATGGGATGCGTGTATACAATAACAGCAACAGGAGGATTAGAAAAATGGCTAGAGTATATAACTTTTCAGCAGGACCGGCAGTTTTACCGGAAGAAGTATTGCGCGAAGCAGCAGAAGAAATGTTAGATTATAGAGGAACCGGAATGTCGGTTATGGAAATGAGCCATCGATCTAAGGCTTATGATACCATTATCAAAGAAGCAGAAGCTGATTTAAGAGATTTGATGGAAATTCCGGATAACTATAAAGTATTATTTTTACAGGGCGGAGCAAGTCAACAGTTCGCTATGATTCCTATGAATTTGATGAAAAATAAAGTGGCAGACTATATTGTAACAGGACAGTGGGCTAAAAAAGCTTATCAGGAAGCTTGTAAGTACGGAAAAGCAAATAAGATTGCAAGCAGTGAGGATGAAACCTTTTCTTATATTCCGGATTGTTCCGATTTACCGATTTCTGAAGATGCAGATTATGTATATATTTGTGAAAACAATACAATTTACGGAACTAAGTTCAAAGAACTTCCTAATACTAAAGGAAAAACTTTAGTAGCAGATGTATCCAGCTGTTTCTTATCTGAACCGGTAGATGTAAGTAAATATGGTGTTATTTATGGTGGTGTTCAGAAGAACATTGGCCCTGCAGGTGTGGTAATTGTAATTATCAGAGAAGATTTAATTACAGAAGATACACTTCCGGGAACCCCTACCATGCTTCAGTATAAGATTCATGCGGATAACGATTCTTTATACAATACACCACCTGCATATGGTATTTATATCTGTGGTAAGGTGTTTAAATGGTTAAAGAAACAGGGCGGTTTGGCAGCTATGAAGATACATAATGAAGAAAAAGCTGCTATTCTTTATGATTTCTTAGACAATAGCAAGATGTTTAAAGGAACCGTTCGTAAAGAAGACCGTTCTTTAATGAATGTTCCATTTGTAACAGGAGATGCTGATTTGGATGCTAAATTTGTAAAAGAAGCAAAAGAAGCAGGATTTGAAAACCTGAAAGGTCATAGAAGTGTTGGTGGTATGCGTGCCAGCATCTACAATGCCATGCCAAAAGAAGGTGTTGAAAAATTGGTTGAGTTTATGAAGAAATTTGAGGAAGCAAATTCATAAATTTAGGAGGAGTTTGTTATGTTTAAATATCATTGCCTAAATCCTATTTCTAAAGTAGGTACAGATAAATTTACAAATAATTATGTAAAAACAGATAATATAGAAGAAGCAGACGGTATTTTAGTCCGTAGTGCAGCTATGCATGATATGGAGCTGCCGAAAGGTTTATTGGCAGTAGCCAGAGCCGGTGCCGGTGTAAATAATATACCATTGGATAAATGTGCAAATCAGGGGATTGTTGTATTTAATACACCGGGAGCCAATGCTAATGGTGTAAAAGAACTTGTAATTGCAGGTATGCTTTTGGCTGCCCGTGATGTTGTTGGCGGTATTAACTGGGTAAGTGACAACACTACAGATGAAAATATTGCAAAGACTGCGGAAAAACAGAAAAAAAATTATGCAGGTACTGAAATTTATGGTAAAAAATTAGGTATTATCGGTCTTGGTGCCATTGGGGTTAAGGTTGCCAATGTAGCAAAACATATGGGAATGGAAGTATATGGATATGACCCATATGTATCTGTAGATGCAGCATGGAATTTAAGTCGTGACGTAAAACATGTATTTAACGTGGATGAAATTTATGAGTCTTGTGATTTTATTACCGTACATGTACCGCTTTTGGATTCCACCCGTAAAATGATTAATGATGATGCCATTACCAAAATGAAGGATGGTGTAATTTTACTGAATTTTGCCAGAGATTTATTGGCAGACGAAGAAGCGGTTCTTAGAGGAATTAAGAACGGCAAAATCCGTAAATATGTATCTGACTTCCCGAATCCTACTACAGCTGGTCAGGAAGGTTGTATTGTAATTCCTCATTTAGGAGCTTCTACAGAAGAATCCGAAGATAACTGTGCAGTTATGGCAGTAAAAGAAATGATGAATTATTTGGAAAGCGGAAATATCCAGAACAGTGTTAACTATCCGAACTGTGATATGGGATATCCTGCACAGGTAGGTCGTGTAGCCATTTTCCATAAAAATATGAAAGGTATGATTAGTAAGTTTTCTACTGTTTTAGGAGATAACGGAATTAACATTACAGATATGATGAATAAATCTAAGGGTGAAGTTGCTTACTCCATGTTTGATATTGAAACACCGGTAAATGAAGCTATTGTAGCTCAGTTGGAAACTATTGAAGGTGTGTTCCGCGTAAGAGTTGTTAAATAAGTAGAATAAGAAGAGGGGCTGTGAGGACAGCCCCTTAAATATTTATTAAAAGAATTTTGGTTTCGGATTTTGACCTGTGATTTCTTTGAAATCTTCATCAAACTTGTTGCTTTTTTCAACAGCAGCTTCTGTGGCAAGGTCCATATATTTAATAAATACGTCTTCTACCGGCATTTTATGAATCATGGCCAGTTCCTGTAATACAGGTCTTAATTTATCAAGCTGTTCGGAAATTCTTACTTTTTCAGGGTCCACATCACCCATTACTTCATCCGCATAAGCCGTGATTTTTCCTAAAAATTCTCTATCTTCTTTTGTCATGGTATAACTCCTTTCAAAATAATTTCAAATTATTATTAAATATATCACTTGCGTATTAAGTTGTCAAAATGTATATTATTATAGAGAGAAAAATGTTCAAATTTTTCATACAATAATCAGAGGTGTGATCTATGGCGATTGTAAAACCGTTTCAGGCAATAAGACCTGATAGAAGATATGCGAAGGAAATAGCATCTCTTCCATATGATGTTTACAACAGGGATGAAGCCAGAGTTGTGGTGGAAGAAAATCCATTGTCTTTTTTGGCTATTGACAGGGCAGAGACTGCATTTCCAAAAGAAACTGATATTTACGGACCATGGGTTTATGAAAAAGCCGGTCAGCTGTTACAAGAATGGCTGGAAAAAGGATATTTTGTACAGGATTCCGGGAAAGGATTTTATCTGTATGAATTGACTTGGAGAGGAAGAGTACAGAATGGAATTGTTGGGGTAAGTTCTGTAGATGATTATTTAAATCAGGTAATTTTAAAGCATGAAAATACCAGAGAAGAAAAAGAGCAGGACCGTATCAGACATATAGAAGGCTGTCAGGCACAGACCGGACCTATTTTTTTAGCATATAAGAATCAAAACACCTTAAGTGAATTAATCGGTAGGATAAAAGAAAGAGAAGCAGATTTTGATTTTACAGGTGAGGATGGAGTAAGACATAGGGTATTTTCAGTTTTTGAAAAGAATTTGATAAATGCCATAGAAGAAGGTTTTGAAAATGTGGATAAAATCTATATTGCAGACGGGCATCACAGATGTGCTTCTGCGGTTAAGGTTTGTTTAAAAAGACGGGGACAGGAAAATAATTATGATAAAAACGCTGGATTTAATTATTTCCTATCAGTACTTTTTCCACAGTCAGAATTGGAAATTTTGGATTATAACAGAGTTATCCGGGATTTGAACGGATTAACAGAAGAAGAATTTTTAGAAAAATTACAGAATAATTTTGATATAACAGAACAGGAAAGCGCATATTCACCTTTAAATAAGGGAGAATTTGGAATGTATCTGACGGATAAGTGGTATGCGCTTAAATTTAAACATATGGAACTGGTGGAGTCTCATCCTGTAGATAAACTGGATGTTTCCATTTTGCAAAATTATTGTTTTGAACCCATTCTTGGAATTGATGATCCAAGGACCGATTTAAGAATTGATTTTTCCGGTGGTATTCGGGGACTGGGTGAATTAGAAAGACGAGTACACACAGATTGCAAAGTTGCGTTTTCCATGAAAGCTACATCCATGGATGAATTGTTTCAGGTTGCCCGGGCAGGTCTATTGATGCCGCCGAAGTCAACCTGGTTTGAACCGAAATTGCGAAGCGGGTTATTTATACATAAGATCTAAAGCGTTATAAGTTGCTTTGAATTGTAATGATAAAACAAAAAGGAGAATATGAAGTACATGAAAGCAAAATTATATGAATTAATGAACTGGGCAGAAATTGAAGGGATTGTTTATTCTGAAGAAGACAAACCGGGAACTATTTTAGGAACAAAAACGGTGGGAAGTTCTACCTTGTATCAGACATTTTATCCCAAAGCTAAAAAAATAACTTTGATTTTAGAAGATAAAGGAAAAAGAGTTGCCATGGATATGGCAGATGAAGAAGGCTTTTTTGTAGCAACTGCAGCGGGAAAAAAAGTGGGAGCATATTCTTATGAAATAGTAACAAAAGAGGGAGAAAAAGTTGTCAGAAAAGATCCTTATGCATTTTCTGCCACTGTGGATCAGGCAGAAATTGATAGACTTTACGAGGGAACCAATTACGGTGTTTATAAAGTTTTCGGTAGCCATGAAATAGAAGTTAACCATATCAAAGGTGTTCAGTTTACTGTTTGGGCACCGGGAGCTATGAGATTAAGTGTCATTGGTGATTTTAATAATTGGGATGGACGAATTACGCCTATGAACCGCGTAGGTAATAGTGAAGTGTTTACCTTGTTTGTACCGGGATTGGATGCAACCTGCGGTTATCAGTATGAATTAAAAGCAAAAGACGGAAGAATTTCTGTATTTAATGACCCATATGCGGACAGGGAAGTAACCAAAGAAAGAACGGTTTCCAAGATATATGTGGAAAAAGAGTTTTCTTGGAATGATAAAAAATGGATAGCAGACAGAAAAGTAAATGAAAACGATTTTAAAGTATTTGCATGGGAAGAAAGCAAAGAAAAGAATGCGGTTGTTCTTGCAAAACAGTTAAAAGAACAGGGCTTTAATCATGTTTCTCTGCCGGCATTTTACTTAAGTAGTAATTTCTATCAGATGGTAGATTATTTTAAGGATGAAAAAGAGGTAAAGACCTTTGTAAATGAAATGCATAAAGCCGGTATCGGAGTACTCTTTAACTGGAATGTAGCTTTTTGCCATGGTTTATATAAAAAGCAGGTAAGCAACTTCTTTATTTCCAATGTAATTTACTGGATAGAAGAATTCCATATGGATGGTTTGATTTTCTCAGAACTGGCTAGTTTGTTATATTTGGATTATGGAAAAGCAGAAGGTCAGTGGATTCCTAATATATATGGAGGAAATGAAAATCTGGAGGGTATTGAATTTGTAAAACATACCAACAGTATTTTAACCAATCGGAATCAGGGACTTATTTTATTAGCTGATATTGATGCTATTTGGCCAAAAGTTACGGCAGCTTTGGAAGATGGAGGTTTGGGATTCCATTATCGTTACGATACCGCATTTACCAGAGATTTATTGGGATATTTAAAAACAGATCCTTATCATCGATCTGCAATCCATGAAAAGATTACATCTAGAATGGGGTATGCGTACAACGAAAAATTTATGATGGCATTTCCGGCAAAAGCAGTACATGATTTATGGGATGAAATTCCGGGAGATGAAAAAGATAAGTTTAACACCATTAAAGCGGCATTTGCTTATTTAAGCTTCCTTCCTGGAAAAATGCTTTCCGGTTTTAATGTACCGTCAGAATTTGAAAAAGGTTATAGTGCATTAGTGAAGAAATGTCATGAATTAAATTCCAAGACAGATATTCTTGCAAAAGAAGATTATAATGATTCCAATTTCAGTTGGGTAAATTGCTTCCAGCAGAAAGAATGTACCGTAAGCTTCTTACGTAAGGACAGTCGAGAAGAAGGTTCCCTTTTGATTGTTGCTAATTTTGCCAATGATGAAAAAGAAGAATTTATGATTGGTGTACCATACGAAGGAAAATATGAACTTATCTTTGATACTATGGAAGAATCCTTTGGCGGAAATAAAAAGATTACAAAGGAAGCTATTTTTACGGATGAAAACGGTTGGGACGGATATGCACAGAAAATTAATGTAAGTCTGTCACCTCTTTCTGTTAGTGTATATCGTTACATTCCGTTTACAGAAGAAGAAATCTATACCATTGCAGAAAAGAAAGCAGCTAAAATCCGTGAAGAGATTATGGCAGAAGCAAAAGCAAAGGTAGAATTATTAAAGAAAATCAGAGGCATGAAATAAGCAGGATATTAATAAAAAAATAAGAGGAATAAACAAGATATGTTATTAACGACAGAAGTAGCAGTTTTTGAGGAAATTGATTCTACTGTAATTGAAAAGTTTTTTCGGGATTTACCGGAAAATGCATTTCATTTGGGAATGAGAGTTCTTTTAGCATTACTATTTTTCTTTATAGGTGCCCAATGTATCAAATTATTTCGTAGAATTATCAAAAGATCACTGGAAAGAGCCAACGCAGATGTTGGTGTTTCCCAATTTATTGATTCTTTTATTAAGATTGGAACCTATGCAATTTTAATTATGCTGATTGCTACCAGTTTTGGGGTAGATGCAGCCAGCATTATTGCAGTGCTCGGTTCTGCCGGTGTAGCTATTGGTTTGGCGTTACAGGGAAGTTTATCCAATCTGGCCGGTGGTGTACTGATTTTAATTCTGAAACCTTTTAAAGTGGGAGATTACATTATTGAAGACACCAACAAAAATGAAGGTACGGTAAGTGAAATTCAAATTTTTTATACAAAGTTAACTACTCCGGATAATAAAACAATTGTTCTTCCCAACGGGAACTTGGCAAATTCCAGTTTGACTAATGTTACTCATGCACCATATCGAAGGAATGAGATTAAAATTGGAATTTCCTATGACAGTGATATTAAAACAGCAAAAAAAGTGTTACAGCAATTATTGGATAACGACAGTGCTGTATTACATGACATGGAAAAACTGGTTTTTGTGGATGAACTGGCAGATAGTAGTGTAGTTATCGGTGTTCGTTGTTGGTTTAAACATGATGATTTCTGGACAGGACGCTGGCGTTTATTAGAAGAAGCAAAATATGCTTTAGAGGAAAATGGAGTTTCCATTCCGTATCCTCAGTTGGATGTTCATATTCAACAGGAAAAATAGGATAAGAATTTTAGTTCTGTTGCAAAAAGATTCATTTTGCAACAGAACTTTAGAAATTGAATAATTTTTACTTGCCAAAATAAAAGAGTAATCTTATAATGATTAAAATGCTTCCGTGGCTCAGTTGGTAGAGCAACGCATTCGTAATGCGTGGGTCGAGGGTTCGAGTCCCTTCGGGAGCTTGAAAGGAAGTCAAAATTTTGACTTCCTTTTTTAGTAAATAATTTTTAAATCCATCTAATTAGTCAATTCTTTATTTTTGTAAGCATTTTTCTAATATTTGTATCAATTGATAAAGCCCCATGGCAATGATACATAAAATGATAATAGACATAATTAATAAATCTAACTGAAAAACCTGACTTCCGTAAATAATTAAATATCCCAAACCCTGTCTGGCGGCTAAAAATTCGCCGATAATAACACCTACCAAAGCAAGCCCGATATTTACTTTCATATTGCTCACAATAATAGGAATAGAAGAAGGAAGAATAACTTTAAATAAGGTGTCTTTCTGAGTACCACCCAGTGTATAAATAAGTTTAATTTTTTCTTCTTCAACCTGGGTAAATCCGGTGTACATATTTATAATAGAACCAAAAATTGCTACTGACATTCCGGCAATAATAATGGTTTTCATTCCCGTACCCAGCCACACAATGATAAGGGGCGCCAAAGCCGATTTGGGTAAGGAGTTTAGAATTACCAAGAAGGGTTCCAGCACTTTAGATACCTTAGGAAGGCAAATCAATAAGATAGCAGTCAAAATGGAAAGAATTGTTACTGCTAAGAAACTTACCAAAGTTTCCAATAATGTAACTCCTATGTGACGCAAAATTTCAAAGTCTTTACACATATCTATAAATAATTTTACAACAGCACTGGGACTACTGAAGAAAAAGCTGTCAATCCATCCCAGATAAGAGCTGGTTTCCCATAAAGCGATAAAGAAAAACAGAAGAAGAAAGCGGGATAGCAAAATAAGGAAAGATTGCAATTTAATCTGATGGATATATTTTTGTTGTTCCGGGGAAAGTTCACGATTAGTTTTCATCACACAAATCCTCCCATATTTCATTAAAATATTGATTAAATTCAGGTGCAGAACGATAGCCCAAAGGGGAGTTGTCGGTTATGGTTAAAGAAATATCAACCATTCTTTTGATTGTGGCAGGTCTTTGGGTAAGAACTATAATTTTGTCAGCGAGACTGATTGCCTCTGATAGATTATGAGTTACCAGAATTGCTGTTTTTCCATTTTCACGGATAATATTTCCAATATCGCCGGAAACCTGAAGCCGGGTCTGATAATCCAAAGCACTAAAGGGTTCATCTAAAAGAAGCAATTCGGGATTTAAGGCTAATGTACGGATAAGGGCAGCACGTTGTCGCATACCGCCGGATAATTGGGATGGTTTTTTGTCTTTAAAATCATATAGGCCATATTTTTCTAATAAAGAAAGAACATATTTTATATTTTCATCTGTCATTAGATTCTTTATTTCTAATCCCAGACATACATTTCTATAGATGGTTCTCCAAGCAAAAAGATGATCATGTTGCAGCATATAACCGATGTTCAGGTCTGCAGATTGGTTTTGAAGAGTGCGCATAGAGGTATCGTGAAATTTTAAGTCACCGGTGTAGTCTGTAATCTGTCCCGCAATAATATTAAGTAATGTAGATTTTCCGCATCCGCTGGGACCTACAATAGCCACAAACTCTCCGGGTAAAATTTGAAATGAAATATTTTCAAGAGCTTTGGTTTCACCGGATAAAGTATGGTAGGAGTAGCTTAGTTTGTTTAAGGTGAGGATAGGTGTTTGATATGAAATTGTATTAGAATCCATGAGGCCTCCTTAACAGTTCAAGGTATAGTTTATATTTGTATGATTTGGGGGAGCAAATCGTTGAAATTATTTTAAAGATTTGCATGAATCATTATTTTTATAATTTAAGATATGAAAAAGAGTGAAAAAAGTGTCTATTTTAATAACCTATATGAAAATGTGCGCGACAGAAAAACAAATGAATTTTTGCGGAAAACATTCTTGCATACAAGAGAAACTTGTGATATTATCAAATGCAGATTTAATATCATATATTGACTTGTTAAATAATGCAGGTCAAACATGAAAAATAAATTACATACGGAGGACGTTGCACATGGCACAGCTTTGGGGAGGCCGTTTCACAAAGGAAACTGACCAATTAGTATATAATTTTAATGCTTCCATATCTTTTGATCAAAAATTTTTCAGAGAAGATATTGAAGGCAGTATTGCGCATGTAGTTATGCTTGAGAAACAGGGGATTTTGAAAGCAGAAGAAAAGGATGCTATTGTAAAAGGCTTAACGGGCATCAGAGAAGATGTAGAGAACGGAACATTGGAAATTACTTCCGAATACGAAGATATTCACAGCTTTGTAGAGGCTAATTTAATTGATAGAATTGGAGATGCAGGTAAGAAGCTTCACACAGGAAGAAGCCGTAACGATCAAGTGGCTTTGGATATGAAG
>JAFZGJ010000109.1 GCA_017555455.1 Lachnospiraceae bacterium | reverse complement strand
TAAGCCTGTGGATGAGCACATACAGGACAAACTTGCGGTGCCTTTGCCGCCATAACTAAATGACCACAGTTACGGCATTCCCACATAACTACTCCGCTCTTTTCAAAAACAGCTTTTGTTTCCACATTATTAAGTAATGCACGGTATCTTTCTTCATGACTCTTTTCAATAGCTGCTACTCCACGGAATTTTGCTGCTAATTCTGCAAAACCTTCTTCTTCTGCTTCTTTTGCCATTCTGTCATACATATCTGTCCATTCAAAGCTTTCACCTTCTGCAGCATGAAGAAGATTTTCTTCAGTTGTTCCAAGCTCTCCCAATTCTTTAAACCATAACTTTGCATGCTCTTTTTCATTGTCCGCTGTTTTTAAAAATAATGCTGCAATCTGTTCGTATCCTGCTTTTTTTGCTACAGATGCGAAATAAGTATATTTATTTCTAGCCTGTGATTCTCCTGCAAATGCTTCCCATAAGTTTTTTTCTGTTTTTGTTCCTACATACTTGTTAGCCATGTTTTTTCTCCTTTTTCTCTTAAAATTCTTTTACTTTTTAATATCTTATACCTGCTTCTTAAATAGAAAAACAGTAATTTCCTGTATTCTTCAAAATCAGGAATGATTACTGTTTTTATTATGCACTATTTATTTTAATTTGGCAAGTAATTTCAAGAAAAAAATTTATTTTTTTCCAAATATTGTTACCATTATTACCTTGCTGAAATCACCAGGTACATAGCCCCACCTTTTTTAATTTCAAATTCTGTCACGGCATTTTCAGCCTCGCTCTGTCCAAAACCATTTCCGCCTCTTCCGCCACCAGGCATTTGACCTCTTCCAAAGCCCTCCGGCATTTTTCCCGGTTCAAAATTCTCTGGCATCTGACCTCTGTCAAAGCCCTCCGGCATTTCTCCCGGTTCAAAATTCTCTGGCATCTGACCTCTGTCAAAGCCCTCCGGCATTTCTCCCGGTTCAAAATTCTCTGGCATCTGACCTCCTGCAAAACCTCCGGGCATCATCATTCCGCCACCTTCGGTTTCCACTACACTCAACTGTTCTTCCCCTTTCCAAAGGGTATAGGTTCCTTCTCCTGCAACAAACTCATTGGACACAATCAGATAAGTATAATCATTTCCCATGGTAAAGAAAAGTTCCTCATCACCGTTCCTCAAAGTTATTTTCTCGTCAGCTTTTACTTTATCCCGGAAAGTAAATACCACATAATCCTGTTTACTCTCCGAAATATGGTCTAACATATTTCCTGTAGCTATGACAGCACCACCATTAATATGAATCCCTTTGTCCGAATCAATTCCGGCATCCATACTATCTGAACATGCCGCAGTCATTACCAGTCCACCATTAATTACCAACCATCCGTTGGAATCAATGCCATCACCTTCTCCTGTGCTTCCGGCAACTCTGATAAATAAATTTCCTCCATTTACCGTTGTTACAGAAACATTATCCTCATTGGTATTGATACCATCGTTCCCGGATACAATATTAATTTGACCACCATTTATGGTAAGATGTAACTCTGAATCCAATCCTTCATTTTCTGCATTGATGCTCAACACACCATCACCGATTTCTCCACCATTTATGTTCATACTCATTTTAGAGTAAAATGCCGCATCATATTTATGGAGCTTTTTGCTGTCTATTACTTTTGTTCCTTCTTCATTCAATTCTACAGACTTATAAATTCTTGCTACATAGGAACCATTTACGGTATTATTAGTTCCATCTGCAATTAACACATTGGCTCCCGCATTTGAGGTATCTACATCCTTAGTTGCCTCTTCTTCATCACTGGAACCGCATTCATATACATTATAGAAAATCACTCCCGGTGCTACACTGCAGGTAATATCCACATTATTTAACACTAACGTTACCACTGCTTCCGAATCATCTTCTGCTTCTTCTCCCAAATCAACAGCAATTTGTCCTGCAGATAATTTTCCACTTAATACATAAGTCCCCGGCTTTGTAATATGAACTACCGTATGTTTATCGGCTTCTTCTTTGGAATGGGCATCCTCTTTACTTCCTTCTCCATAGGTAAAATCTTTCCCATCTTCATAATATACAATATCATTGGCAACATACACTGCCGCTTGTACATCTGTCGTTGCATCATCACCATCTATGGTAATCTTTTCATCCGACAATGTAATATAAGACGCACCCTCTATTTTCACTTCTGCACTTGTTTCCTGTATTGTTACCACACTATCTGTTATTTCATCCATACTTCCCATCTTGGAATTACACCCCACCACAGCTAAACTTATGGTAATTCCCAGTAATAAACTTACTAATTTTCTTTTCATTTTTCCTCCTGCTTCAAAAAAGAAAGTCTTAACCTACTTTTCTTTTTCTATATTTAACATCTCTTTTTTCAAATCTTTGTTTCTAAAGTATACTAAAATAATTTATTTCCTCAACTCTTTCTCTTATAATTTCACAAACATTTCACATCTCACGCCAAATCTTTCACTTTTATACCAACACTTATTGCCAGAAACTATAAAATATCTCTAAAAAGGAGCTACATTCCTACGAACGTAACCCCCTATTGACCTCTAATCCCTCTATTAATTTCTAAACTTTTGGCAATTTTGCCAGTGCTTTTTGAATCTCATCATCTGTAGGAATATAATCTCCCATAATACCATCATTAAATTTCTGATAAGCATACATATCAAAATATCCGGTTCCTGTGAGACCAAATACAATATTTTTTGCT
>JAFZGJ010000108.1 GCA_017555455.1 Lachnospiraceae bacterium | reverse complement strand
CTTGGAATCTTTTTATTCTGAATCTCGCTGATAAAGGCAATTTCACATTCCGCGTTTTTATTTTCAGTAAAAACTACCGCTTCAATCTTTCCTTCTTCCTTTGGTTTATGTACCATATTTACAAAAAAATTATCATTCTCATAAATCTGATATCCATAATCTTTGTCCCAATCCATAACTTCAATTTTTTGTAATGTATTCATAGTGGTAACATCAATTACTGTCACTACATATTTTCCGAATTCCTCAGCATGGAGTATCAGCTTATCCCTGTTTTCATTTAAATGCAAATACATCACATCTATCTGCGGATCAAGAGAATATACCATTTTAAGTCCATCCACATCAGCACTGATTCTGTCTGCATTCTCTTCACTTCCTTCAAGACTTCCATCAAATGGCAAACAATAAATACCATATCCTCCCGGAATTAAGCCGGTATCTACAACCACACCGTCCCTGCTGTGAGTATCAAAGGTAAAATACAACTCGTTTTCTGCTATGGCATTAAAAGTCCACATATAAAACAAATCACTTTCCCCATTTCCGCTGCCGGTATGATAAATCTCACCATGTTCATTTTTTCCAATAGTAATGCTATGGCGTTCATCTTCTAAAACAGGTATCTTAAAAAACTCATTTAGTTTTTCAATGGCATACTTCTCCTGCTCCTGCTTCACCGCTTTATTGCTCCATCCTGCATTTCTATAGATATCTGTTCCCGGAATTTTCAATCGAATCGTATACTCATAAAAGTCCATATAATCTTTCAAATAAATCTCTGTTTCTGCCTCTTCACCCGGACCTATGGTATCTGCCAGTTCTGCATAAGCTCTTGTTACACCTTTCAGTGTTCCTTGCATTATATTATCCTGCACTATATCGGTATACATAAACAACTCCATACTCAAACCACTATCTCTATCTAAAGCTGCATAAACCGGAGTTATGGAAGACGTATACTTCGTTACCGCTTCCTCAGATTTCCCCATGGGAACCATAGTTTTCCAACGCAATCTGTCCTTATACATAATGTTCATCTGCATGTTCAAATCCTGTATGAAATCTTTATTTCCCCAGGCAGTCATTTCCGTTAATGTCACTTCATCACGGCTGTCATATATTTTTATAGCAGCAAAACAGGTTCCGCCTAATGTCAGAAGCAATATGATAAACATGATAATTGTAACTTTCCGCATTGTATCCTCCCTCTTTCCATAGTCTTATCTTTTCCATATTCAAACATATGTCTATGAGTCAACTAATTCATTGCATGTCACCAATAAATCTAACCTCTCATTATATACTTAAAAGTTTATTCTTCTCCCGTTAACTCTTCCAATGCTTTACTGACTCTGTCAGAACGATAGTGGTAAGTTTCTTTAATATAACTTACTAAATCCTTTCCCTCTTCTTCCAAATCCATAACAGAAACATCCCCTATAATTTCCCCTTTGTGAATTAGGATTGCTCTGCCGATAAAATCCGCAACTTCCTCAATTAAATGGGTGGAAAGAAATACAGTTTCATTGGGTTCCAAAATTCCCAAGAGTACCTTATAAAAATCTTCCCTGTTAAAAATATCATTTCCTGCAAAAGGTTCATCCATCAAAATATAATCTGCTCCCTGAGAAAGTGCCAGAATCACTTCAAACTGATTCTTTTGTCCGGTAGAAAAAGAGCTTAAGGATTTATTCATGGGAAGTTCAAAAAACTTCATTAAGCTGTCAAAACGCTTTTCAGAAAACTTTGGGAAATGTTCTCCGTAAAATTCTTTATGCCCTTTGGGACTTAACCCCGGAAAAAAGGAATGTTCACAAGTTGCAAACGAAATCCTTGCAATATTTTTATGGGTAATTGGTTCTCCGTCCAAAGTTATTTTTCCACTGTAACGAAGTAATCCCAAAATACATTTCATCATGGTAGTTTTTCCGGCACTGTTTTCTCCAAACAAGCCTATGATTTCTCCCTGCGGTATCTGCAAATTTATATTCTGTAATGCCTTTTTTCCGGTATAACTTTTTGAAACATTATGTAATTCCAACATCTCCTTACACCCACCCTTTCTCTAAATAATTTGCCAAAGTATGTTTATTATCTTCTGCCACTGTCCCGATATCACACATTCCTTTGGTACCAATCCCACATAGAACCCATAACAAATCAGTAAAATTGCAAATGCCGCTACCTTACTGATTAACATTCCGCAAATGGGCAAAGTCAGGCAACGTCTATGTAATTCCCATCTGGAAGGTAATCTTCTCATTGTATAAATACTTTTACTTTCCCAAGTATGATAAGCATAATGCATCACCGCTGCCGCTATCATAAGTGCAAATACAACTTTAAATCCTATCGTAGATTCTCCAAAAAGTTCTACAAAGTTGGTCATCATTGCACCCGGAATTACACTTCTTTCCGCTCCATTTTTCCAATACAATTTTTCCATACAATCGGAAAATTCAATTCCAAAAAGTAGAAAACTGAATAAAGAGGACAGAATCATTCCTATGGTAAAAATCTTTTTTTCCTGTTCTAATTCCATGCCCGGCGGTGCATAATATGATAAGTCTTTTTTCATTAGATTTTCCTCCCTCTTAATTTCCTGCTTTTTCTATTCCTTCTTCCTGCCTGCTTTCCAGTTCCGCTTTTCGGATTGCGGATATCTTCCATAGGATATAAACAACACTGAAAACCACTAAAAAATTGCAGTAAAAATAATCTCCAAATTCACCGAGAAACATAATCGGGATAAATACAAAGCAGTTAAACCGATTGTTCCTGTTCTTTTTTTCCCCTTCTCTTTGATAATACTCTTTTGGATAATATGCAGAGTATAAGGAAGCCGCTCCTACAACCAATAGGTTACGTATCAAGTAAGGAAAATCTCTCAAAGGCAATAAAGAGTGTAACAAATCATATCTGTAACATACCAAAAACAAGGTCTGTCCTGTTACATATTCTGCCGGTGCCAGCTTTGTATATATAATCCCAAACATTACTATGAGCAAACTCTGAACCGTGAAAAACAGAAGATAGTAAAATACATTAGAAACAACGTGCCAGTAGTATACCGCTTTTCTCGTTACTGAAAGGCGCATCATGGTATAATTATGTTTTCCTTCCATCTCATAGCCGCTCCCGGCTCTCAAAAGCAGATCCATAGCTATAAATGCACCAAAGAAAACTATTTCTATACGACTTTTTTCAAGAACATATTCTAAACCAAATCCTTCTGTACTGATTCCACGATTTAACGCAAACCAAAATAATCCTGTCTGCAACACTGCCATCACCGCTAATGCTGCTAAAACACGATAAAAATTACTTCTGACCATCAACTGAAATACTGACATATGTTTTTTCATATCAAGCAATCATTCCTTTCTCCATATATATTCGGACAAAAAATTTACTAAAGATTGTCTTCTGCTCATGCTTCCCAATACTTTTCCACCAGACTAAGAACTTCCTCTTTTTCCAGTCCCATCATGTGAAAACGTTCTACCAAACTTCGGGCTTCTTCCTCAATTAACTGCCTGCGGGTAGCTTCAATCTTCTCCTCACTCAAAACCATATAACTTTTTGCACCCGAACGCGATTGTATATATCCCTCTTCCTCTAACATGCGATAGGCTTTCTGAACCGTATTTGGATTCACACCCAAAAGTGCCGAAAGAACACGTCTGGACGGCAACTCGTCATTGTCTTTAATTATACCTGCTACAATTCCACGCTTAATATATAGTAAAATTTGCAGATAAATCGGTATTCCGTTTTCCATTTCAAAATATTCAAAAGAAATCATACTGCTTCTCACTTTGCTTTTTTCTAACCGTATTAGTTATGTAGTACAGTTCTTAAGTGTATTATATAACTAATACAGTTTTGTGTCAATATAAAATCATATATCTTATATACATCATAAAATAACAATATAAATAGCAGATAAAAAATGTGGTTCACACCCTTTATCTGCTTCTATTTTTTTACTTATTCCTTTTCATTCTTGTATTCTCTAGCCTTCATTACAAATTTTTCGACAAATATAGGGTTGGATGGATAATACAAATGCGGAAAACCTGCAAAAAGATTTTTCTTTGTTATGATACAAGGATAACTTTTTCCGGTAACCGGTTTTACCGCCAAGCAATCTGCCCTACACAACACCATTTGAGCCATTCCCATATTTACAATGTCATTTTATTTTTAATTAATCTCCGCAGGACTTCCTGCTTTTTATTGGTTAAATATGTATCACTGCCAAAAACGAGAGTCTACCCAATAAGAGAATATCTATTTCCTGTATGCAAAAATAAAAACCCTTTTCCTAAATAACAGGTAAAGGGTTTACACACAAATTAAATTTATCGGATTATACTTCTTTATAAATAACAAAGAAATAAAAATCCAATAAATCACAACGTACAACCTTTTTACTCGTGGCTTGAAACAATCGTTTCTGTACAGCATTCAGGCAGGTCTCCCGGCTTAAAGATCATCGCATTGGCCATCTTCCCAGTTTCCCAGTGATATAGCGGCTTCAACTCCCTAATTACGGTGACGAGTTCGTACAGGATTTGCACCTGTTTCCCTTTTCACCGGAGCCAGTCTTTTACAAAACTGCTCCGACACCTGATTACTACATATTCAATTCCGTTTAATATATCATATCCCAATAAAATATTCAATCCTTTATACGCCAATGTCTGTTTTTTAATTTCTCATTTACTGCACAATACCCAAACATCGACCGTTGCTGTCTGCAAACTTATCCGACCTCAATCTGCTGTTTTTTCTTCAATATTTCATTAAGGTTCTCGGTTCGTTTTTTGATTATAGAATAAATAATACTCCAAATAATCAAATATCCCAACACAAAAATACCGGTAAACACTAAAATGGGCATCACTCCCCCTTCCAACCATCCATTTAACAAATACGTAGCAAGATAACTAACATATAAGATACTTCCATGAATCAATATTGCCACCATTAATGGTAATCGTTCTATCTGATAAATTACATTCATACCACCTGCAATAAAAGCAAGTGCAGATAAGGAAAATATCCCAACACAAAGTTGATTCACCGTCAAAGTCTCCACACCTGCCTGCTTCTGCAAAATCAAATACACAATCGCTAAAATTATGGGACCTAAACCACACGCAATACTCCCACGGCGTAAAAAAACCAGAATAACTCTTTTCATTATCCCTCATACCTCCTTCTGATTTCAGCAAAACAACGTCTGGAAACATATTCTTTATATCCACACCTGAATATAGCATCCACACCACCGCTGACCACTGCCTCAAATCGCTCAATGCGATGTTCATTGGCAAGGCTGGATTTATTAATACGAATAAAATAAGAAGGCAAAATCTCTTCCAAATCCCGAAGACTATCTCTGAGACGATACTGATTTCCCTTGGTATCGACAGCAACTACTTTTCGTTCCAAAATGGTAATACACTCTATTTCACTAAAAATTAACTTTCGCATCTCGTCATTCCGATACCCTATAATACTGTCTGTTCCGTAAAAACTACAGACAAGATTTTCTATCTGCTGTGTCAGCAAAGAAGGAGCATGAACGGTTGCTATGATTTCTTCCTCTGCATTTTTATCTATAATAAGTTTGTATTTCATGGTTTAAATCCTTATTCTTTTTATGATTCTTCAATACACCATAATTATAACAAAAAATCCATCCTTAATTACTTTGCAATAAATATTTTATCCTGTCCTATCATTTATTGTTTCTTCTTTTGTTCCCAAAAACAAAAGACCGCAATCCCTGTTACAAATATACTGTATATTAAAATTGGCAGAATGTGAGATGACGCCAGTTTAAAATTTCCGCTAAACAATGCCTTTTCCAGTTCTACTGCATGAACAAAAGGCAGTACATTTGCCAGTTTTTCAAAAGTTCCTCCCACCAGTTCCAAATCAAACCACACACCGGAAAGCCATGCGGAAAGGTTGGTAAGCAAGGCACCACAAATACCTCCCACCTGTTTCACACCAAAAAGGCTGCCGCATAAAAGTCCCAAGGATATATTAAACACTACCATAGGGACAATTCCAAGGATTGCATAAATAACATTTATACTAAAATCAAGTCCCAAAGGAATGGCAAAAAGGTAACAAATCACTGTCTGTCCCAAAGCAATCGGTAAAATTGGGAGCATATATCCTAAAATAAAATCGAGCCCTGTAAGAGGTGTGGTGTACAATCTCTGCAAAAGGGCACTTTCTCTATCTTTGGCAATCAGTGTTGCGGAAAAAAGTGTCATAAACGACAATCCAAATACCGTAATTCCCGGAGTCAAGGTATTAATTTCAAACAAATTTACCGGGATATTTGCCTGCATAGCACTTAAAAGCAACAATAAAACCAAGGGAAATCCCAATCCAAAACCAAGATTAATAGGGTCCCGCAAAATCTCTTTTGCACATCTTTTTGCAAATGTCATCATTCTCATTACACATCCTCCTTTACAATCGCAACAAAGGCCTTTTCAAAATCCTTTGTTCCGGCCATTTTGTTTAGTTCTTCCGCTGTACCTACTGCAAGAAGTTTTCCGCTTTTCATAATACCGATACGGTCTGATAAGCTTTCCGCTTCTTCCATATAATGTGTTGTGAGAATTATGGTTATTCTTCCTTTTAAATCACGAATCACTTCCCATAGTTCATGTCTTGCGATAACATCCAACCCAAGGGTGGGTTCATCCAGAAATAAAATCTCAGGTTCACCAATCAAAGCCATAGCAATGCTGACTCTACGCTGCCATCCTCCGGACAACTTCCCGGCCTTTCTTGGCAAAACAGATTCCATTGAAAATTGTTCGGAAAGTTCTTCAATTTTATTCTTGGTCTTTTCTTTGGAAAATCCATGAATACCACAGATTAACTCCAGATTTTCTTTCACGGAAAGGTTAGGTGCAACTGCCGTCTCCTGGGGCGATACCCCAATCAATCGTTTCACCTTTTCCGCTTCCTTTATAATACTATAACCACCCACAAAAGCCTCTCCATCGGTGGGTTTTGTCAAACCGGTTAACATTTTTATGGTTGTGGTCTTTCCGGCACCATTCACTCCCAACAGGGAAAATAATTCTCCCTGTCTGATTTCCAAGTTAAGCTTATCTACGGCAGTTAAGTTTTTATACCGCTTAACAAGCTCCTTTGTTCTGATTTCTTTCATTAAAATCTCCTCCATTTCCTTTTGCAATTCCACTGTAGCAAATAAAAATGGAGGAGTGTTGATTTTTGTCTGTTCGGTCATTTCCCATGTCTTATCGGTCAATGATAAAATATAATGTCAGGAGTATTCTTCATACGCGTTTCCTCCTTCTTCTATAACTTTTCAAAAAATTCTACATTGTTTACTTCACACAATAAATTATACAGCATGTCCTCCGATAAAACTCCCCGTTTCAAATCAGAGGGTAACTCTCCTCTTTCATCAGCTTTATAATCAAGAATCCACTGACCTGATTCCTGATAGTGTTCTAACTCTGCAATTTTTAGTTTTACAGACGCATCCTCCTTGATAGAATCCGGGGACTTTTCTAACATCCTAAATAACAGTTTTCTATTCCGTTACCACTCCATAACTCCAGTCAATAATTCCACCAAATTCTTTTACATTACAATATCCCATTAATGCCAGTCTTTCAGCCACACCTTTACTTCTTCCGCTTCTGTACTGCTTCCACCACGCGAATAATCTCCACACTCATTTCCTCCGAAAGAACAGTACTCTCTAAAAGACCTTTTTCAATGCATTCTATGGCATGGGTAATTTCACCTTCAAAATCACTTTCCATTTCTACTTCAATTTCTTCCATCACACCATCTTTATGAAGATACGCCTTATTTCCTTTCCAATAAGCCGGTATTTCAAAATACCCTTTATCTCCTACTAAAACCGCATTTCCTTTATTTTCTGCCTGATAAAACCAATTTGCTCTTACACATCCATAAATGCCATTTTTATAAAAAATATCTGCATCCATCCCAAAATCACATTTATATGCCGGATGTTTTACTGCCTCTGCCTGAAATTCTTTCATTTTTGAATCCGCATAAAAATGAGCCACACAAATAGGATAAACTCCAATATCGTAGGTGCATCCTCCAAATTCTTCTCCTAACACCCAGTGGTCGTCCGGCAAGCCATCTAATCCGTCACTGCAATACTGCGCACGGATGGTATGAAGTTTTCCTATCACACCTTCTGAAATCATCTCTTTTATTTTTTTATTTAATGGTGTAAACATGGTTTTCTCCGCTTCCATAAGAAAACATCCCTTTTCTCTTGCCAAAGCAAAAAGCTCTCTTACCTGTTCTTCATTCTTTACCATAGGTTTTTCGCAAATCACATGCTTTCCATAAGATAAACACAATTTAATCTGTTCATAATGAAGTGTATTTGGTGTACAAATATATACCAAATCTACGTTAACATCCTTTAACATTTCTTCATAACTTCCATAAAAAACTTGTGAACCATATTTATCTGCAAAACTCTTCGCTTGCTCTAGTCTTCTTGATGCAACAGCATAAAGATAAGCTTTTTTGCTGCAAAGTACCCCTTTGGCCACACGGTTTGCTATATTTCCAAGGCCTAAAATTGCTATATTTTTCATTCCGATTGTCCCTTCCTTCCTTTTTTGTTAATCATCCCGAATTTCCTCTCTCATCCGACTGTTCTTCACAATCTCTTTTTTTTACAGTTTCTACCCTGTACAATTTCTATTCTTTACATTCACAAAAAACTCGCTAATATTCTATATCTCCAATAAATCCTCTACTTCACATCCAAGTACCCTGGCCAATGCCAGTAACGTAATTCCTGCCGCTTTATTAATATCCTTAGCCCTGGTTTCATACTGTTGTATCATCCTTTTATTCACACCGGAACGGTTGCCTAATTCTGCCTGAGAATAACCGCATCTTTTTCTTATTTTTTGAAGATTCGTTGCCGTAATATTTTTTTCCAAAATCTTATCTGCAATTTCTGCAAATTTTTCTTCGGAAGCCTCATGCAAGGCTGGATATAATCTTTGTATTTCTTTCATATCCATCCCTTTATATATATCCTGAAATCTTTTTCCTGTAAGCCACTGATAATAAGCTAAAATCCATCCACTCCAATATTCTTGGTTTCTATCGTATTCAATTTGTATGGGAAATTCTTTTTCTTCCATTCCCGCTTTGCGAAGCACCGCATATACCATTTCGATACCGGATAAACCGCAGACAACTTTAGGAGTCCCCTTAGCAAACTCATCTGCCAGTCCACTGGATAAAAAAAGTTTCCAAAACTCATCTATATCTATATGGCAAACATTTACTGCATAATCTACCATTTCACCCATATTTTCCATGGCATCTTCCAAATACATTTCATTGTAAGCATACTTCATTTTATTGCTCACCTTCTTTCATCAAATCCCTTATAAAAACACCATCCTCTACCTCATGCTCTAATTCTGACATATAAGTTCTGCGGGTATCTTCATCTCTTCGTTTTCTTTTTATATGGTAAACTTCTCTATCCACAACCTCATAGCCGGCAAACTTCAATGTTTGAAAAGCCTTATCACTTTTCAATACATATTGAATTCCTAATTCTCCTAAATTCATGGCATATTCTAACTGTTTTAAACTAATCTGATTATTTACAAAAGCCCTTGCAAAAGAAAAATAAGAATCATCTGCCCGATATCCTATTATGATGTCATATGCACTAATATCGAGGTCAAAATGACTGATTAACCATTCTATTCCTCTTTTCATAATAGGTGATGTAATACGAATCCTGCGGTATTTTAATAAAATTGCAAGCCAATTTAACACCGAATATTTTTCCGATGATAAATCTAATATTTTCATCCCAGTCATATCTAATTCATATTTATTCACATACGCAGATATTTCTTCCGTACAAGCCCATTCCTTTGCCAGTTCTATTTTATCAGTACAATAAAATCCCTGTCCATAATCATTATATATTTTTCCACCACCTAAAAAAGGTTGTTTTATAATATTGTTAGAACCATGATACAAAATCATACCAGCCATTCTCCTTAAAATATTGTTAAAAATGAATACTCAAATTTTTGCACTTCTTCTATACAGCTATAGATGTACCTTTGTGTCATTATACATCTATAGATGTATAGAATCAACTATTTTTAATCATTAAGTTAAAGGAGCCACCTCAACCCAGACTGATTGAAGTGACTCCCTTCTTTTTGTTATGTATTTTAGGAACCGGGTAAAACTGAACGTTATCATTGTATTCCTAACAATATAACTTTAATTTATTCTGCATTATCGCAATATATTTCTATCGCATTTGCTACAAAGACTGCAGTACCTTCCCCTCCATAAGCATCGATATTCGTTGTAAAATCTCCGCCGCCTGAATACATTTTTCCCAGTCCACGCAGAATCTTATTGGTACAAGTATAAAGATTTTCTGTAATATAGCCTTGTATTCTCTTTACAAGATTCTGTGCCTCATCGGATGCTGGGTCACTATCCTTTATTTCTCCAGCTTTCTTAAATAACAGCATAAATCTATCTGCTAAGATTTTTTCATCTTCCTCAGTGCGATTTTTCTGTTTTTCTTCCATTTCTTTGTATTCCGATGTGTTACCGTATAATTCCTTTGCTTGTCTGGAATATTCATCCAGCTTGCTTCTATCAAAAGCCTTAAAATCCATATGTTTTACTCCTAACATTTTTATTCCAAGTGCAAAGTTTATCAGGTTTTCAATATGTTCCTTCTTCAATCTAAGCAACTCAATCTGTTGTTCCAAAGCTTTACTTCTATTAAAGTCAGGACTACTTATAATTACCTTGATATCTTTCAGAGAAAACTCCAATTCACGAAACAGTAGTATGTGTTGAAGGCGCTCCAAATCTGTATCGTCATACAGTCTGTAGCCTGCATCTGTGTATCCCGACGGATGTAAAAGACCAATCTTGTCATAATACTGTAGAGTGCGTATACTCACTCCGGCAAGTTTGCTTACTTCATTTACTGTCATCATTATTATTTCCTCCTTTGACTTGGTAACTTTAGCATAAACTATTACGTAACGTCGGAGTCAATACTAATTCCCCCAAAATGTTAAAAATAAGGCTATGTTAAACCTATGTGTTACTAATGAAAAGGTGCATATAATTTTCAGCTATATGCACCCTCTCATATAAGTATTCAGTTCACCAAATTCAAATTCAGCTCTCAGTTAAACATATTGGCTTACTGAAATCTATCTCTCATCAATATCTATCAATACAGCTCTGCATGGTGAACCATCCGCACCTGATAAATTCAGCGGAGCAGCATTTAAGAAATAAACACCCTCAGACACTTCCGACAAACGAATTCCTTCAAGTAAAACAACATCAGAACCCAAAAGCATAAGGTGTACTGCCATCGGAGCATCTTGTGGTCCTATCGTTTGTGATTCATTACCCAGAAGCATAATATCTGAAGATGCAAAAACCCTTGCTGCTTCTAGTGATACCTCGACATTGCCTTTAATCAGAACTCTCTTTGATG
>JAFZGJ010000107.1 GCA_017555455.1 Lachnospiraceae bacterium | reverse complement strand
CATAGCAACACGCTGTCTCTGTCCACCGGATAAAGCTTTTGGTTTTCTTTCAAGAAGAGCTGTTAAGTCAAGAATTCTAGCTGCTTCTCTAACCATTTTATCGATTTCATCTTTTGGTACTTTTCTTAATTTAAGACCAAATGCCATATTATCATAAACTGTCATGTGAGGATATAATGCGTAGTTCTGGAATACCATTGCGATATCTCTGTCTTTAGGTTCTACGTCATTAACAACTCTGTCACCGATTTTTAATTCACCGGAAGAAATGTCTTCCAAACCAGCGATCATACGAAGTGTAGTAGATTTACCACATCCTGAAGGTCCTACAAAGATAATAAATTCTTTGTCTGCGATTTCAAGGTTAAAGTTTTTAACTGCTTCAAACCCATTTGGGTATTTTTTGCAAACGTTTGTTAAAGATAAACTTGCCATTTTATAATCCTCCTATATTTAAGCAGGTTTTCCTGCTTTTACACTAAAAACAGTATACAAAAACTTTGTCAATTACTCTATGCTACAATTTCACAAAGATTTTCTGTTTTTCTATACATTTTGCCATACAACATCCTATAGTCTCAGAATCACTCTTCCGCAATATGAAATTCTTCATCAGAAACTATCTCTTCTTCCTTAATTTCTTCCGGTTCATATTTTTTAAAAATACTCTTCCAGATAAAGCTATTAATATAAGCCGGACCGGATAATCCGATAATTAAAAATACAAGAATAAGATTGTAATGTAACGGAAGTAATATAAAAGGAATGATATATATTACGGCCATAAGAATTGTTTTAAAAATATGCAAAATACTCATAAAAAGTGCGTTTTTCACGGTCTGTTTCAAAGTATTTTCAAAACGGGACAATAACGGAAATATATACATAACCGTAAGACAAACAAACAAATAAATAGCTCCGATAACAATTGCGAAGAGCTTATTTTCTTCCATACCGGCTTCGTTCAAAATTCTGTAATCCAAGAAAAAGACCAACGTAATCACCAAAAATATCATCCAAACAATAACGGATTGCTTAAAGTTCTCCTTAAACGCCTTAAAAAAGGATTTCACTACATATCCTTCTTCTTCCCTTACCATCTTTAAGGTTACATAATGCATAGCTGTAATAGATGGTCCTATGGTAACAATAGGAATACAACATATCAGGCACAGTGCATTCAAAAGAACCACATCTGTTAAATTTGACAAAAATATCATAAATGGTGAATCTAAATTTAAAAAGTTTTTCATTGGTTTCTTTCTCCTTCTCTTTTTACCATTGATACTTTAAATTCTTTTTCATGGATGTATAAATAATTCCTTGTTTTTCCTGCCTTGGAGCCAAATCCCAAAATCCCAGTTTATGATAAAACTCCAATGCATAAGGAGCAGAATCTACTGTCATATAATCTACCCCTACCTCTGCTATCAAATATTCTCCCATCCTTTGTATTAAAGTTCTTCCAATTCCTTTTCGATGATAATCTTTATTTACAAAAAGAAGAGAAATATGACATCTGTTTCTCACAGTAATAAATCCTACTAACTTTTCCTTTTCCAAGGCAACGAACATCTGATACTCACCTTTTAAAAACATATTTTTCAGCCATTGATCAGAAATAAAATCACGAAAGCTTTCCACGCCTTCTTCACTGTATTCCCCTGCCTCAAATATCAAAAAAGTTTCCCAAGCAAGCTTCATGGCCGGCTCCCAATCCTGTTCTTTGGCAAACCGGAAAAGGAATTTATCTTCTTCTCTGTTCATTTTATTTTTTGAATATTCCTTTAAAAAATATGTATGTCATATAACTAATTCAGAAAAAAGGATAAAACGAGTTTCCCCGTTTTATCCTACTTTAATTTTTAAGCAATCTCTGCTCCGGCAGGCATATCTTTTTCCGGTGTAAGAAGAGCTAAATTTCCATCTGCATCTTCTGCACATAAAAGCATACCTTCACTCATGACTCCGGCAAGTTTCGCAGGTGTTAAGTTTACCAATACCATAACTTTTTTACCCACCATTTCTTCTGCTGTGTAATGCTGTTTGATTCCGGATACAATCTGTTTTACTTCACTTCCGATCTGTACCTGGGAGCAAAGTAATTTTTTAGATTTTTTTACTTCTTCACAAGCAATAATCTTCCCTACTCTGAACTGTAATTTTTCAAAATCTTCATAAGAAATCTCCGGCTTTGCTTCTACATCAATTACAGGTTCTGCAGGTACTTCCGGTTTATTTCTTTCTGCAAACATAGCTTCTGCTTTTTCAATTATTTCATTTACATCTAATCTTGCAAAGAGAATTTCAGGTTTTTCTATTACTTTACTTCCGGATTCATATAAACCAAACTGGTCTAATTCTTCAAATCCTCGAACCCGCGTATTTAATTGAGCCACAATTCTCTTAGCTGTGGACGGCATAAATGGTTCTAATAAAGATGCACCGATAACAATACTTTCAACTAAATTGTAAAGCACTTCGGATAATCTGTCTTTCTTAGCTTCCTCTTTTGCCAATACCCATGGTTCTGTTTCATCGATATATTTGTTGCAACGTTTAAATAATGCAAAAATTTCTGTCATAGCATCTGCTACACGAAGCTGTTCCATTTTTGCAGTTGCTTTTTCTAAGGTTCCAAGAACTACTGCTTTTAAATCTGCATCAACTTCTTCTTCAGCACCTGTTTTTGCTACTACACCACCGAAGTATTTGTTGCTCATGGAAATAGTTCTGTTAACCAGGTTTCCTAAAGTATTAGCAAGATCAGAATTCATTCTTTCTACCATTAATTCCCAGGTAATTACACCATCGTTTTCAAATGGCATTTCATGAAGTACAAAGTAACGAACTGCATCTACACCAAAGAAATCTGCAAGGTCATCTGCATATAATACATTACCCTTAGATTTACTCATTTTTCCATCTCCCTGTAATAACCAAGGATGACCAAATACCTGTTTTGGTAACGGAATATCTAATGCCATTAAGAAGATTGGCCAGTAAATAGTATGGAAACGGATAATATCTTTTCCGATTAAATGTAAATCTGCAGGCCATAATTTGTTGTACTGATCTGAGCTTTCCTCTACATCATATCCAATACCGGTAATGTAGTTTGTTAACGCATCTAACCAAACATAAGTTACATGTCTGTCATCAAAATCTACAGGAATTCCCCACTTGAAGGAAGTTCTGGATACACATAAATCCTGTAATCCCGGTAAAAGGAAGTTGTTCATCATTTCGTTTTTACGGGACACCGGCTGAATAAATTCCGGATGAGTATTAATATGTTCAATCAATCTATCTGCATATTTGCTCATTTTGAAGAAATAAGCTTCTTCCTGTGCCGGTTTTACTTCTCTGCCACAGTCAGGACATTTTCCATCTACCAACTGGGATTCTGTCCAAAAGGATTCACATGGTGTACAATAAAGTCCTTCATAAGAACCTTTATAAATATCACCCTGATCATAGAATTTTTTGAAAATTTTCTGTACCACTTTTTTATGATCTGCATCTGTTGTTCTGATGAATTTGTCATAAGAAACATCCATTAAATCCCAGATTTCTTTAATTTTTCCTGCTGCAGTATCTACATATTCCTGTGGTGTTACACCTGCATCAGCTGCCTTTAATTCGATTTTCTGACCATGTTCATCAGTACCGGTCTGGAAAAATACATCATAACCTTCTTTTCTTTTATATCTTGCAATACTATCTGCTAAAATTGCTTCATAGGTATTACCAATGTGTGGTTTACCGGATGCATAAGCAATGGCAGTAGTCATATAATATTTTCCTTTATTCATAATACGGAACCTCCTCAAAAATATTTTCTATATTATAATACCATACACAACTATTCAGAGCAAACTCGAAAATCCTACGGATTTCCTAACTTTTCCATAAAAGCTTTTGTTTTTTCTTCAATATTTCCACCAAAAACAGCAGAACCGGCTACTACAATATTAACTCCTGCTTCTAAAACAGTATTTACATTATCTACATTAATGCCACCATCAACCTGTAAATCTGTTTTTAATCCACGTTCTGTAAGCATTTTCTTTACCTGACGGATTCTTTCTGTGGAAGCTTCAATATACTTCTGACCTCCAAATCCGGGTTCTACACTCATCATTAAAATCATTTCTACTTTATCAAGATATGGTAATAAACTTTCCACAGGTGTTCCCGGTTTAATGGAAAGACCTGCTTTCACTCCATGTTCATGAATCTTATCAATGGTAGCCTGCACATCTTCACATGCTTCTAAATGAATGGTAATGATGTCTGCTCCACTTTCTACAAATTCCTTAATATATCTGATAGGTTCTTCAATCATTAAATGAACGTCAAAAACAATATCACATACTTTACGGATTGCTTTAATTACCGGCATACCAAAAGAAATAGACGGCACAAATTTACCATCCATAACATCTATGTGTAAATATTTTGCACCTGCCTTATATGTTTCTAAAATATCATTTCCCAAATTTGCAAAATCTGCGGAAAGAATAGATGGAGATAAAATATTCATGTTAATTCCTTTCTGTCTTCAGCAATTTATATTGATCTTTTTAGTCGTATCTGAAACGATTCTACCATAAACTAAGAAAGCTTGAAAGTCTTTTTGACCTTCAAGCTTCCAATTTTTCATATATATTCAAAGCCAAAGCTCAAAAATCTTTCAGATTTCCTCGCTGTTGCTTCGCGCCAAATGTCTTAATAAAAAAATTTGCTTATGAATGCAAGCATTCAACTCAATTTTTTTATTAATCCGCTTGGCTTTGAATAGTTACAAACTCTTTAACCTGTTTATATACGCCTGCACCATCGATTTCATATTTTACCATTAAATCTGCTGCAGAACCGGATTCCCCGAATACATCCTGCATACCAATTTTGTAAACAGGTGTAGGACATTTTTCACAGAGACAGTCACAAACTGCACTTCCAAGACCACCAATTACGGAATGTTCTTCTGCTGTTACAACTTTTCCTGTTTTCTTAGCAGATGCCACTACTAATTCTTCATCCAAAGGTTTGATGGTATGAATGTTAAGAACCTCTGCATCAATTCCTTCCCCAGCTAATTTTTCCGCTGCTTCTAATGCAGAGTTAACCATAATACCGGTAGCTACGATAGTTACATCTTTTCCTTCTCTAACTACAGTACCTTTTCCGATTTCAAATTTGTAATCTTCTCTGTCATTAATTACAGGAACATTGGCACGTCCAAAACGTAAATATACAGGACCTTCATGTTCAATGGCTGCTTTAACAGCTTCCTGTGCTTCAATATAGTCAGCCGGGTTAATAACTACCATTCCCGGAATAGAACGCATTAATGCGATATCTTCGTTACACTGATGACTGGCACCGTCTTCACCTACAGTAATACCTGCATGAGATGCACCGATTTTAACGTTTAATGCAGGATAACCTACAGAGTTACGGATCTGTTCATAAGCTCTTCCTGTTGCAAACATTGCAAAGGAGCTGGCAAATACAACTTTTCCGGTGGAAGCAAGTCCTGCTGCCACACCAATCATATTACCTTCTGCAATACCACAGTCAAAGAATCTGTCCGGGTATGCTTTCTGGAACATTGCAGTTTTTGTAGATTCTGCAAGGTCTGCATCTAAAACCACAAGGTTAGGATATTTTGCTCCACATTCTACCAAAGCTTTTCCGTAACCTTCTCTGGTTGCAATTTTCTTTACTTCTGGCATAATGTTTCACCAATCCTTTCTAAATCTTTCATTGCTACTTCAAACTGTTCATCGTTAGGAGCTTTTCCATGCCATCCTGCCTGGTCTTCCATAAAGGAAACTCCTTTACCTTTCAAACTCTTAGCAATAATTGCTGTCGGCATTCCTTTAGTTTCACGTGCTTCTTTGAACGCTGCACGGATGGAATCAAAATCATGTGCATCCATATGGATTACATGGAAATTAAATGCCTCAAATTTCTTATCTATTGGATGAGGAGAACATACATCTTCGATGCAACCATCAATCTGAAGATTATTGTTATCTACAATAATTGTAAGGTTGTCCAACTTATGGAATCCTGCAAACATAGCAGCTTCCCATACCTGACCTTCTTCAATTTCACCATCGCCAAGTAAGGTATATACTCTGTAATCTTTCTTATCCATTTTTCCTGCAAGAGCCATTCCTGTTGCAGCAGAAATACCCTGTCCAAGAGAACCGGTAGACATATCTACTCCCGGAACCCCTTTCATATCAGGATGTCCCTGTAAATAGGAACCCAATTTTCTTAATGTAGTCATATCTTCTACCGGGAAAAATCCTTTTAATGCTAATGCGGAATATAAGCCCGGTGCACAATGTCCTTTGGATAATACAAAGCGGTCTCTGTCCGGATCCTTAGGGTTTTCAGGATTCACATTTAATTCTTCAAAATATAAGTAAGTAAAAATATCTGCTGCAGATAAAGATCCTCCCGGATGACCTGCTTTTGCACTGTGAACAGATTTCACAATATTTTTACGAACTTCGTTTGCCATAATCTGCAATTCCAAGTTGGTCATTACTTCTCCTCCATAATGTTCATAATTTACGACACTTATAGAATACTATAGAATTATGCAAGAAACAAGTATTCTACTTGACGATTTTTTTTGAGTTTTTTCTCTTTTTTTAGGCATATTCCCTTATTTTTCCTGCCAATTTTCTTATTGTACTACTTTTAATACAATCCTATTTTTCTTCTCCTTCTGACACATCCATAATGCCCCCTTGAAAATTACCTTTTAAAAAATCTCTCCCGCTGAAAAATACCAAAATCAAACCACAAATCGCAAAAATAACTGCTGCTCCGATAGATACTCCCATAGGTGCACCGTCTGGAGTCTTTGCTCTTAATCCCATAAATAATTCATAGGCAAGATATATTAAATAACCTCCTGCTATCAGTCGAATTACCAAAGTAGATTTTGGAACTAATGTTTTTTTCTTATTCTTTGCCATATAATTTAAATTCCCTTCTCTTTTACTACAACTATATTCACTATAACATAAAGCCGACTTTTATGCCATCTATCTTACTCCCTATTATCTTTTATTCCCTATCTTTCTAATGATAACAGGCATGATTTTCTTCTATAAACATAAAATATATAAAATCCTTGGAGCCTTTTCTTTTATGATCTCTTATTTTAAAAAATTTTCTAAAAGGCGCATTATTTCTTATACTTGTTTGTTTTTCTTTCTTCTTGTGTTTGCACTTTTTTATTTTTTTTCAAATTCTAAACCAACTTTCAAGGAGATAACAAATCGTTTGTTTTTAGAAGATATTACCACAGATACTTTAAGCCTCCATTACACTCTGGCTTATCCATCCCATTTTTCTATTGATTCCTACTCCCTGACTTTACCACGATATGACAAGGATACTATACAACAATCTTACAGTAAAATTGAAAATTCTTCTTTAGCTTTATCTAACATAGATATTTCTACACTTTCTGAAGAAGAAGCTTATTCTTATCGTCTACTGAAGGATTATTTTTCCCGGCAAAAACAAGGATTCCCCTTTCTTTATTTTCAGGAAAATTTTTCTCCCTCCTCGGGAATCGTGGTAAATTATCCTCTATTAATGGCAGAATATACATTCCGCAATGAAAAAGATATTACGGATTATTTAACTCTATTGGCAGATACTCCTAATTACTTTGACAGCTTTTTCCAATTCCAAAAAGAACGATTTGAAAAAGGATATTCTCAAGCAACCGTTTCCCTCAATGAAATTACAGAACAATGCAATACCATAATTACCCAAAAGGCTTTAAATGAAAATTCCCATTTCCTACAGGTAACTTTTGATGAGCGCCTAGCTCCTTTAGTTGAAGACAATCTTATTTCCAAGGAAAAAGCTGATTTCTACCAAAACAAAAATACGGAGATTCTAAATCACATCCTGCTGCCTGCTTATGAAAATTTAAAAAATAATCTTTTATCCCTCCATTCAGAAGAAATTCCTTTAGCAGGACTATATAAAAAAGAAAATGGGAAAGAATATTACCGGTGGTTAGTGCAAAAACAAATTGGCTGCTCTCTTTCTATTCCTGAAATTTTGAGAAAATTAGAAAGTGACTTTGAGAAAAATCTTTATGAATTCCGGAATTTACAAGAAAAAGTAGCTTCCTATCCTAATTACGAAAATTATATTTTGGAACCATTTCCTTTATCTGACAGAAGTAAAATTTTAAAAAAACTGCAACAATTTTCCCGGGAAGCGTTTCCTTCTTTGTCTGATTTTTCAGAACAAACTCTTTACGCTGCAATTAAATCCGTTAGTACTTGTATGGAAGAATATACCAGCCCTGCTTTTTATCTGATTCCCCCAATAGATGATTTCCGGCGAAATACCATTTATATCAATAACCGTACAACGCCGGAGGGACTGGATTTATTTACAACTTTGGCACATGAAGGGTATCCGGGTCATTTGTATCAAACCGTTTATTATCAACTTTACAGTAACAAAAACGAAATACCTTTGATTCGTCATATTATGAATTACGGAGGATATGTGGAGGGTTGGGCAATCTATTCCGAATTTTATTCTTATGATTATGCCACTAAGCTTTATCCGGAAGAACTGCAGGATTTTTATTCTTTATGGCATAAGCTTTTGGTTTGTGATAAAAAACTACAACTTGCCATTTTATCTATTTTGGATATTAAACTGCATTACTATGACGATTCCATGGAAACTGCAAAAGATATCTTAAGTCTATATGGGATTGAAGGGGAAGAAACTATTGCAGAAATTTACAGATATGTTTTAGAAGAACCGGGAAATTATTTGAAATACTATATGGGTTATTTGCTTCTTATGGATATAAAAGAAAAAGCAGAAATCCTTATGGACTCTGCCTTTTCTGATATAAAATTTCATGAATTCATTTTAAATGCCGGACCATCGGATTTTGAAAACCTGGAAAAAAGATTGGTAGAAAAATATTCTTCTCCGGAAAACAATCAAATTTCTATACATCTTCCTCCAACATAGATTCCAGATAACCTCTGTCCCAAAGAAGAATCTTTAGCTTCTTAGCAGCTTCTACTGCCGGCGTTGTAAAATACTGATTAGTTAAAACTGCTCCTACCATACGGTCATAGTAATCTCTTCCGGCATATGCCTCCTGAATAGCTTTTACACCGATAGGAGCAGTATAGCACTTGCATTGAATGGCATAAGTAACTCCGTCCTTTTCTGCCAGAATATCTGCTCCGTAATCACCGCTTCCTTTGGTTACTTCTACCTCTATAAAACCTTTTTTACGAAGCAGGTCGGCACAATAATATTCAAACTCATGCCCTTCCAGCATATCAAAATGCTCCGGTTTGATAGAACGCTTCCTCTTTATAAAAAGCGTAATCATAACAATTACTATAATAAGTGCAAATATGATTGCCAAAATTTTAATTAATTCTATATTTGTCTCTAAGTTTAGTAATTCTTCCAAATTTTATCTTTCCTTTGTCTAGTTACCACCATAAAAAATCTGGGCAATTGGTGAATCTTTATCTAAAATAACTGTTTTGTTTTCACCCTTTATGGATTCCTTTAAGGCATCCAGACTTCTTACAAAACTGTAAAAATCAGTACGGCTGCTGTCCTTATAAGCATCGGAAAGAATTTTCATGTATTCTGCTTCTCCTTCTGCTTTTAACACTTCAGCCTGTTTTTTTGCCTCCGATAATAAAATACTCACTTCTTTATCTGTAGTATTACGGATTTTCTGAGCCTCTGCAGCACCTTCCGCAGTATAAGTAGCAGCAATATTTCCACGTTCGGAAATCATACGTTCGTATACCGCTTCTTTATTATCATTTGGTAAATCCAACTGCTTTGTTTCTACTGCCAGTAATTCCAATCCGTACTGGGAAAATTTGTCTCCTACATTAGTCATAATTGCTTCCGACAACTCTCCGTCTCTTCCGGAAATTACTTCTTCCTGAGGCAGGGAACTGATAATATTTTTGATAGAGTTATAAACTACTGTATCAATACGTCCTTCTGCATTACCGATAGAACTATTCAAGGTCTGGGCAAATTTCACAGGGTCTGTAATCTGCCATAAAACAAAACTGTCCGTAATCATGGTCTTTTTATCTTTTGTAATAACATCCGATGGAGATAAGTCATACATCAAAATCTGTTTTGGCAGGGAGCTTTCCGTCTGAATAAACGGAACCTTAAAACTTACTCCTGCCTGAGTTTGTACATGGTCTATTTTTCCAAACTGTCGGATTACCTTATATTCGTTTTCCTGAGTAATTACTAAAGAGGAAAGTCCAATAAAAACTGCTGCAATCAATAGAATCACTGTAAATGTTTTCCCTATTGCTTTTTTCATTTAATTTCCCTCCTTTTCTGAATCATTAGTTGTTTCTGTCCCAAAGAAAGAATCCAAAGGAAGAATTTTTTGTACTCCGTTGGAGGAATCAATAATTAATTCCAAATCAGGAAGTACCTCTTCCATAGCTTCATAGAACATTCTTTGCTTTGTTATGGTAGGATTCTTGATATATTCTTCATACATGGCATTAAATCTTGCTACCTGTCCGGTGGCTTCATTAATACGCTCCTGTTTAAAAGCTTCTGCTTCTTTTATGATTTTATCTGCTTCCGCTTCTGCCGTAGGAAGTTTTTCATTTTTATATTTGTTGGCATTATTAATTGCCGTTTCTTTTCCCTGTTTTGCTGTTTCTACATTTTTGAATGCTTCCATAATTTCCGCAGTCGGAGGTTCCGAATCCTGAATGGTAACATTCACAAGAGTCAGACCAATATCATGCTTTTCCAATTGTTTTGCCAACACTTCTTTAATAGATGCCTGAATTTCATTTTTACCGGTAGTTAATACACTGTCTACATCATAGCTTCCGATAACATTACGGATACTGCTTTGGGCAAGATTCTTTAAAATTCTTTCCGGACTCGCAGATGCATATACTGCTTTTACAGGGTCCGATACTTTATATTCAATAAAGAAATCTACATCAATGAAATTATAATCACTGGTAATCATAATTGCTTCTGATGCCACAGTTTCATTTGTTGATTCATTGTAACCAATAGCAAATCCCTGAATGGTAGTGTTTACCTTCTGAACCTGCTGTATAAACGGAATTTTAAAATGAAGTCCCGGTTCTGTTACTGCTTCCGCCTTTCCTAATGTCGTAAGTACTACCTGCTCCTGTTCACGAATCTGATAAGTAGAGCCTACTCCCAAAACTGCCGCTGCAATAATAATAACAAAAGTAACCAATGTCTTTTTTAAATTTTCCCCGGTTTTTTTAGGTGAATAGTGAGGAATTTTTTCTTCAAAATTTGTTCTTTTACCTTCTTCCATGGATTTCTCCTCCTTTTGTAAATATAAATATATTACTTTTTTATATATGTAAGGTCAATTAAATTTTTCTTAATATTCTTTAATTTTATATAAATATATTATACAAATCATAATTGCATTAATTTTGCGTTTTTTCTATACTGTTCCATATACTAAAATAATCTACATTGTACAAAATTAACAACAATTATCATCTTTATTGTAATTAAAAAAATAGCATGGTATATTTGTATAGAATTTGGTCATATATTTAACATTAATAAATATTATTCTAATTTTTACTATATAGATATTGTTATATCTATATCCTATTTATCCCTGCATATGATTTTAGAAAGGACAAGCAAAAAATGTATAAAATGAACCCGGATTATCTCTTAGGACTGGAATTAATGGACACACAGCATCAGTATTTATTTGAATTAATGGAAAAAGCACAAGGATTGTTAAAAGACGAAAATATTCTTTATAAATATGACGAATTATTTGAAATTTTAAAAGGTCTGGAAGATTATACAAAGAAACATTTCAAAAATGAAATTGCACTTATGGAATCCTTGGATTATCCCAGACTTCAATTACACATCGCAGCCCATCAAGGTTTTATTGATAAATTAAATTCCTTTGAAATTGATGCAGAAAAAATTTCTTTAGGTACTCAAGATCAAATGATTTATGATTTAATTGAATATTTGAAAGAATGGTTACAGATTCATATTTTGGATTGCGACAGGAAAGTGGTTCGTTTTATAAATGGAGAAAATATTACTGTTGATATGTAAAGGGGTGCAAAATGCACCCCTTTTTAGTACGATCTTATTTTGTCTTCCGAATCATCATCGATTTTTTCAATATTTTTTATAATGATAAAGTAACTATAGGAGGGATTTACTTGAACTTCTACTCTGTCTCCTACTTTTTTTCCTATTAAAGCTTTTCCCAAAGGAGATTCTATACTAATCAATCTATTTAAGGAATTTACTCTGACTGTAGTTACTATCCGATAGCTTTCTACCAATCCGTCTTCTTCAAAATAAACTTCCACTCTGTCATTCATTCCTACTTCATCTTCTTTGGAACTGTCTTCTATAACTTCAGCCGTTTTTATCATTCGTTCCAAAAAACGGATCCGGCTCTCATTTCTGTTTTTTTCTCTTTTTGCGGCGTAATATTCAAAATTCTCACTTAAATCGCCTTGAGCTCTGGCATCCTTAACATCCTGAATTAATTCTTTTCTTAATTCCAGTTTTCTATATTCTATTTCATCTTCCATTTTTTTAATATCGGATGCTGTCAATTTATCGTGCATATTTCCTCCATAAGAGTATCGCACCGGAAATCCGGTGCGATTACATCTTTATTCACTATTCTATTTCATCTTCTATTGTTTTAAATACAGATACAGCATGTTTTAATTCTTCCATATTTGTCTTTAATTCATCACTGGCCTTTGTAAGAAGGGAAACTGTTTCTTTTTGACTCTCAGCAATAGAAAATACATTACTTGACGATGCAGCTGTTTCTTCGGATACCGCAGAAATACTGGAAATAGCTTCCAAGGTTCCTGCTCTTTCTTTATCCATACCTTTTACTTTTACTTTTACATCATCAACACATGAAATAACTTCTTCTGTTGCATGATAAATCTTCTGAAAAGCTTCTTTCGTTGCATTTACAGTTTCTGCCTGTTCCTCTACAATCTTTTCCGCCTTCACAGCAGTTCCTACTGTTTCATTAGTCTGTTTTTCAATAATTTCTACTACTTTATTAATTTCATCTGCTGCCTTGTGAGATCCGTCTGCTAATTTACGGATTTCTTCTGCAACAACAGAGAATCCTCTTCCTGCTTCTCCTGCTCTTGCTGCTTCAATAGATGCATTCAAGGATAAGAGATTTGTTTGTTCTGCAATATCCGCAATAATAGCAACAAATTTCTTAATTTCAGCAGAACTTGCTTCTAATATTTTTACATCTTCTTTAACTTTGGAAGTTACTTCTATGGTATCTTTTGTTTGATTAGATAAAACTTCCATAGTAGAAATACTCTTTAATACTATTTCTTTTGTTGTTTCAGAAGTTGTAGCTGTATTACCAATTTTATCGGTTACTTCTTCAATAGTTTGAGACAAATTATCCATCTGAAGTAAGCAATCCTGAGCATCGTTAGCCTGCTGGGAAACTCCGATATCAATTTCTTCCAAGGCTTCTAATATACCGTTAGATGACTGTTCCAACTGCCCGGATACACCTTCTACATCTTCTGCAGATAAATTTACCACATCTACAATTTCATTTACTTCTACAATCAGCTTACGTGTATTTTCAATCATATTTGCAATATGTCTGTTCAACATAGCAAATTCACTGCTACCCTTGGTTTTCATATGAACTGTTAAGTCGCCTTCTGCTACTTTTTTCAGTCTCTTGATAATACTATCCATACTACGAGTAATATTTAATGAAATTCCCAATCCTGTTATCACTGCAACAACACACGCAATTGATACTAAAACAATAGTTACCCCTCGAATTGCAGAAGCAGAAGCTGTTACCTTTTCCTTTGGAACCAAATAAACTAAGGTTGCACCTGTTTCTTCACTACTTCTATAAATATACAAATACTCCTGTCCATTATAGGTTACATATTGTACACCACTTAGCTCCTCTGATAATAAGGAATTTTGATAGAATTCCTGTTCAAAGAATGTAATCTCTGTTGTATTTTCTTCTTCTTTTACAACGATTTCTTTTCCTTCTGCTGTAATAAATGCAATAATAGCACCATCCGTAGTATCTAAAGAGCTCAAAGTTTCTTTTACTTTTTCTTTATTAATATCTACAACTAATACGGCTGCCTTATTAGGAAATGGTGTCATATAAGATAAGATATATTCTTCTGAATCATATTCTGTCAATTGATCCATTTCAGAATGTTGACTTATCCAACCTGTAATCTGACTGGAATTAATAGCTTTTCCTTCTTCTGTCTTAGACCATTCTTCATAATAACCGAATTCTTGGAATCCGTTTGCTGTAGATTTTTTAGTTGTAGAAATAACTTCCTGTTCTGACTTTGGTACAATATAAATATTATTAATAAACTGATTCAGAGTTTTCTTAACAGTAATATTGGCATTTGTCTGATTCTTTACTGTAGATGCTTTGGCCTGATCATTTTTATAAGTTCCGCCTACCAGACATTGTAATTCCAAATCCAATTTCAACTGAGCCACATCTCCACGAATCAAGGAAAACCCAAAATCCAGATAATCCATTTGCGTATCAATGGTATTTTGTGTCGCTAATTCATAATTGGAAATCATACCCTCTTCAGCTTTGTTATAAGAAATTACGCCTACTAAAATAACAAAAATAACAGGGATAGCAAATCCAAATAAAAGCTGTAATTTGATATTAATATCAAAATTCAGTTTTATCTTTTCCTTTTTTGTCTTATCAATTTTTAAAGTTTTTTCTGTATTCTTCTTTTTTAATTTTAAATTAATTTTTGGAATTTTTATTCCCTTATTAGTTTTATTATTCATACATACCCTCTCTACTTTAAAAAACTCCATTTATAATTGACAATAATACTCTTGCTATTAGTATAACTTATCTACTACTGCTTTTGATGTTTTTTTATTGTTTTCAATCGAAATTTCTTTATTTCTCTTATAATATTCCTGGAATAAAACATCTATAATATATAACTGGCTCAGCTTAGCACCCATGGATCCCCCATCCAGAGGTCCTTCGTTGGAACCACAAACTAACAATGCATCTGTATAACTTGTTAACGGAGATTTCAAAAATCTTGTAACTCCTACAATCTTCGCTCCTGTTTTTTTCCCTATTTTTGCAACATAAACATTATCCTTTGTAGCACCTGAATACGAAATAATAAAAATCAAATCTTCAGGTCCTGCCATAGATGCTGTCATTGCCTGCATATGTGGGTCATCCACACAACTAACTTTATTACAAATTCTCAAGAATTTATTTCTTGCTTCTCTGGCAGTTAATAAGGAGTCCCCAATTCCAAAGAAATATATATTCTTTGCTTTTTCCATCATCTCTACCGTTTTAATAACTTCATCCATTCGCATAAGAGTACGGGTTTCTTTTAACGCACTAATATGTCCTTGAAGAATTTTATCTAACATAAACTCTAAAGAATCACTATTTTCATTTTTTATTTCTTTCTCTGCTTCTGTTTCTTCTTCAGAAATAGCACTTAGAGAAAGTTTCATTTTAAATTCCTGATAGCCTTTTACACCCATGGTTCTGCAAAACCGATGCACGCTGGCATCAGCCACACCACAGCTTTCAGACAGTTCTGTAATTGACATAAATAATACCTGATTGGTATTTTGAATTATAAAATCGGCTATCTTTTTTTCTGTCTTCGTAAACTGATTATAAGATAATTGAATATCTAATATTAAACTGGATCCGGACATAACTTCGATTCTTTCTTTTTTTAAAAAAGGCATGAACGTCTTCCATCCATGCCTTTTCAAATTAACTACACTTTCTTAATATCTTTGCTTAACAATATTTTGTAATTGCTGTTGCAATCATATCTGCAGCTTCTTTGCAAATAGCATAGTCTGCTTCCACTAATTCTGCTAAAGGAGCTCTTACGCTTCCGATATCAGGACCACCCTGAATACGAATAATTTCTTTAATTACTGCATACATATTTCCTTTTGTAGAACACATTTTATAAATGATTCTGCAAACATCATTTTGAATAACTCTTGCTTCTTCCATTTTTCCTTCTAAGAAGAGTTCTCTCATTTTGATGAATAATTCCGGCATAGCTGCATATGTACCACCGATACCACCACAAGCACCCATTGCAAGACCGGAAATAAACTGTTCATCCGGACCATTAAATACAATTACATCTTCATCTTTAAACATCTGAATATCCTGTACCGGCATAGAAGAGTTCTTTACACCAATAACTCTAGGATTTTTCTTCATTTCACGAAGTAAATTGATAGTTAAAGATACACCTGCTAACTGAGGAATATTGTAAATAATAAAGTCTGTGTTTGGTGCAGCATCTGAAATATCATTCCAATATTTTGCAATTGCATGTTCCGGTAAACGGAAATAAATTGGAGGAATAGAAGCAATTGCATCTACACCTAAGCTTTCTGCATGAGCAGCTAATTCCTGACTATCTTTTGTATTATTGCAAGCAACATGCGCAATAATCACGATTTTGCCTTTTGCTACTTCCATACATGCTTCTAATGTTTTCTTTCTGTCTGCCACGCTCTGATAGATACATTCTCCTGAAGAACCACCAACATATAAACCATTTACTCCTTTATCAATTAAATACTGAGTAAATGCTTTTACTCTTTCAGAAGAAACTTCTCCATTTTCATCATAGCAAGCATATAATGCTGGGAATACTCCCTGATATTTTTTCATATTCATATCTCCTTCTGCCGTGTATTCGGCATTACTATTGAATCAATACTATACTTAACCTTTAACAGCACCCATGGTGATACCTTTGGTAAAGTATTTCTGGAAAATCAAGAACACAATAATAATTGGAACGGATGCTAATGCAGCTCCTGCCATTAACAAACCATAGTCAGTTGAACTTTCACCCTGCATTGTTGCAATACCTACTGCAATTGATAACTTCTGATTAGATGTCAACATAATCAACTGCATGAAATAATCGTTCCAAGCAGAAATAAATGTAAAAATTGCACAAGCTCCTACACCCGGCTTAATCATTGGGAAGATTACATCGGTAAATGTACGCCATTCGTTGGCTCCATCAATTCGACAAGCTTCCATCATTTCCGTTGGAACACCTTCTGCAAACTGTTTCAATAAGAATACACCAAAAGGCCATCCTACAATTGGGAAAATAACTGCCCAAGCAGTATCAGCAAGATGCAATGCATTCATTTCTCTAAGCAATGGAATTAAAATAACCTGTTTTGGTAATGCCATAGCACATACAACTAAAGAAAACAGAGCTACTCTTCCGATAAAACGTTTCTTAGCTAATACATAACCTGCCATTGCAGAAGTTAAACATGTTAATACCATTGAAGTAACACACATAAATACAGTGTTTAATAACCATCTGATTGCACCCGGAATAGTAGCGGCTCCAATGGTAAGATTACCTATTTTCCATCCCAAAATAGGAGCAGAACGTTTCGCCATTAAACGTTGGAAGTTTTCTATTACCCATTCACTAGGAATCCATACAGGACTGGTAGCATTAATTTCTCTACCTGTTTTAAATGCACCGGTAATAGTCCAGTACAATGGGAAAGTAAACAGGATAGCAATAATTAATACTGCAACAAAGGAAAGGGCATAGTAAATTTTAGTTTTTGTAGCGTCTTTATCAATTATTTGATTATTATTCATATTTATCTAGTCCTCCTTCCTTCTTACTTTTCTTCTGCTACTTTAAACTGAATTGCGGATAAAATAGCAATAATAATTGCTAAAATAACACCCATAGCATTACCATAACCATACTTAAACAGTTTAAAGGCATTATAATAAATATAGAACATAATAGTCATAGTAGAATTACTTGGTCCACCCTGAGTTAACAACTGAATCAGTGCAAAACACTGAAAGGAGTTAATCATAGTAATTACCAAAATATAAAGAGTTGTTGGCATCATCTGAGGCCATTTAACTTTCCAGAATGCCTGGAAGGATGTAGCACCGTCTACCGCAGCTGCTTCTACTAAAGACTTATCTACGTTATCTAATGCGGATACATATAATACGATTGGCTGCCCTACAGAAGTAGTTAAAAGAATTAAAATAATACAACCTAATGCATATTTGGGATCTCCCAACCAGTTAATATTTTTATCAATAAGACCCATATTAGTTCCTAAATAGTTAAAAATACCATAGTAATTGTTGTACATCCATTTCCAAACCATAGTTACCGCTACGGAACCTGTTACAACAGGTAAATAGAAAATACAACGAAATGCGGATGTTGCCACTACATGCATCTTACTGATTACAGAAGCTACCCAAAGGGAAAAAGCACAAGTAATCGGTACAGATACCAATACAATAACCATTGTATTTTTCAAAGCAATCCAGAATACTTTATCTGCAAATAATGTTTTATAATTTTCAAAGCCAATAAAGATATCCTCGCGTCCCATGGTTGAATCAAAGAAACTTGTAAATACACACATGAACATAGGATAAATTACAAAAAGAACAAAGAATAATAAAAACGGTAATAAAAACAAATAAGAACTTACAGTTTCCCGCAATACCAATTTACGGGAACGGGAATTTGCCTTTGCGTTCATAAAAGAAATTTCCCCCTTTCAAATAATTAAAAATGCCCCTCCCCTCAAAGGGGAAGGGGCCATTTTCTTTTCAGATACTAATCTTTATTAGATAGAAACTACTTATTAGTTTCCTGCAGCTGCGTTAGCATTGCCACAGTATTCAGCAACTACAGTTGCTACATCGTTTCCAGCACCAACCTGCTGAAGCATGTTCCACCACTGTGTACGAGCTTCTGCCCATCCAGTAGTTACCTGGTAGTAGTCACCAAGGTATGGCATTAATACGTTGTATTCAGCCATGATTTCATTGTCTGCCCAGATTGTAGATAAATCTGTTCCTTCTGCTGCAGAACGAACTGCGAAGTAGTTAGCTGCTTTTACAGCATCAACAGTTTTTTCGGAGTCACACATATATTTGATAAATGTTTTAGCTGCATCAACTTTAGCTGCATCGCCATTATCAAATACACCAAATCCCCAGATACCACCCTGAAGTTTTGTATCTGTTCCGTTTTCAGATGGGAATGCCATGAACATAATGTCATCGCCAGTTGCTGTTTTAGCTGCACCTGTGTTAGCAGAGTTTGGATTTAACTGCTGAGCGATATTCCAACAGAAAGCTACATTTAATGTACCGTTGTAGAAAAGAGCGATTTCATCGCCACCAGCGATACCTGCGTCAAATGCAACTGATTCCATTTCGTAAAGTTTTTCAAGAGCCTGAACGTTCTTAGGATCATCCCAAGTATATTTTGTATGTTCTGCATCTGTAAATGTTCCACCGTAAAGGTTGTTTACTAATGCACGAGTTCCCTGGTCACCACCCTGACCTACACAATAAACAGCACCAACCTGTGCTCCTGTGTGAGCATTAACAGCTTCCATAGCTGCTAAGAAGTCTTCTGTTGTCCAAGTATGTGTTGCTTCATCAACATACTGCATAGCACCAGCTGCTTCGAATACAGTTTTGTTGATAGCCATACAATGAGCTGTCATTACTAATGGATATTCATAGCAAGCGCCAGATGCATCGTAACAAGCTGCAAGAGCTGCTGGATTAAGTTCAGCCTTGTCTGTGTCATCGATTAAATCGGAAATGTCAACCATTTTTCCTTTTGCACCCCAGTTAGCTACAAGACGTTCCGGACCTTCCATAATGAGGTCAGGAGCTGTTCCTGCTTCTAAAGCTGCATTAACTTTGTCATCACCATCAGCGTAAGTTAAGAAATCAACTTTAACTTTGATACCTGTGCTTGCTTCGAAATCAGCAAGAAGTGCATCTAAAGTTGCCTGATCTCCCCAGTTACCGATTGGGTATGTCCATAAAGTAATTTCTGTTGCAGCAGCTGCATCAGCAGTTTCTTCAACTACTGCTTCTTCTGTTGCTGCAGGTGTGTCTGTTGCTGCTGGAGCTTCTTCTTTAGCACCACCACATGCTACCATGGAAAGTGACATTGCTCCAACTAAAAGTAACGCGAGTAACTTTTTCATCTTATTTTTCCTCCTTATTAAGATATGTATAGTTTGTTACTATCTGGTTAAAATTTTACCCTGCAATACATACACTTGTCAATAGAATTATAAAATTTTTTTCACATATTTTTTATTTTTTGTATATTTTTTTCAAAAGCTCATAAAAATATTTTTCATTTTGCTTACATATTTTAGCATTTTTATTACTTTTTTGTGCAAAACGCCTTATTCTTTATAATTATTTTCATAAAAGAACAAAACTTTGGAACTAATTTTCATTTTTGTTGATTGCCTTTTTTTTGCGTGTTATAATAAAAAAAATTGGCATACAAATAAATAAGAAGAAAGGAATGTTTATTATGAAAAAGAACTTAACCGAAATTTTGGAAGCTACCAAAGGATCCATTATCATTTCCTGCCAGGCTTTACCAAGCGAACCTATGTATTGTGAAGAAATGTCCATTATGCCGTTCTTTGCAAATGCAGCAAAACAGGCAGGAAGCAAATGCATCCGTACCAGCAGCATCCGTGACGTTGTGGAAATCAAAAAAGCAACCGGATTACCTGTAATCGGTCTTGTGAAGCGTGTAGTGGATGGTTACGCTTCCTATATTACACCAACTATGCAGGAAGTGGATGAATTAGTTGCCGCAGAATCTGACATTGTTGCTTTAGACTGCACCATGAGAGAACGTGGAGACGGAACTACCATCAATGAATTTATTGCCCAGATCAAAGAAAAATATCCTGATATCGTTTTAATGGCTGATATTTCTACTTTTGAAGAAGGTGTAAATGCTGAAAAATGCGGTGTAGATATTGTAGGAACTACTTTAAGCGGATATACCGATTATTCTCCAAAGGTAGACGGTCCTGACTATGAATTAGTTGAAAAATTAGTATCTGCTTTAAAAATTCCTGTAATTGCCGAAGGTAAAGTGCATTATCCTGATCAGGCGAAAAAAATGTTAGAGCTTGGAGCACACGCTGTTGTTGTAGGTGGTGCTATTACAAGACCTCTGGAAATCGCACAGCGTTTCTATAAAGCAATTGAAAAATAATTTTAATTATACTTATTAAAAATATAGAATCTTAATAATGGAGGAAATTTATGATTTATGATAAATTAAGCAATATGGGTTTATATAAAGGAATGAATAAAAATCTGGATACCGCCATTGATTTCATTTTATCCCATAATTTAAACGAACTTCCTTTAGGAAAAACAGTAGTTGACGGTGACAACGTATATATTAATGTTATGGACGCAAAAGCTTCCCCGATTGAAGAAAGAGCTTATGAAATCCACAAAAATTATATGGACATCCAGATGGACTTAGTTGGTGTGGAAAGAATTGATACCGGCGACTGTACTAAAATGAACGTTGGTGAATACAACGCAGAAAAAGATGTGGCAAAAGCAACTGCTGAAGATTTGGCCGGCTGTCTTATCGGTCCGGAAAACTTTATTATTTGTATGGCAGGAGAACCTCACAAACCAAACATTGCAGTAAGTGAAGATACCGTATTGAAGAAAGCTGTTTGTAAAGTTCATATTTAATGGAGGAATTATGAAAATTCTTGTTTTTGATATTGGCGGAACATCCATCAAATATGGTGTTTGTACGGATAATGTTTTGCAGGATGTAAAAGAAACTCCTACCAATGCAAAGCTGGGTGGCAGACATATTGTAGAAACTTTAATTTCTTTAATTAAAGAACAATCCGGTTATGATGCTATTGGTATCAGTACTGCCGGACAGGTAAATTCCAAAGAAGGATACATTATCTATGCCAACCAGAATATCCCTAATTATACCGGAACTAAAATTAAAGAGGAACTGGAAGAACTTTTCCATGTTCCCGTAACTGTAGAAAATGATGTAAATGCAGCTGCCATGGGAGAAGCTGTTTACGGAGCCGGTAAAGATTATCATCAATTTCTTATGTTAACTTACGGAACCGGTGTTGGCGGTGCTACTGTTACAAACAAAGAAGTTTATTATGGCTCCAGTTATTCTGCCAGTGAATTTGGTGCTATTATTACTCACAGTGATGCACGTTTGGCAGGCAATGATTACTTTGACGGATGCTATGAAAAATATGCTTCCACCACCGGTCTTGTAAAAATGGCTATGGAATATAAACCGGAACTGGATAACGGAAGAAAAATTTTTGAAAATCTGAATGATCCAAAGGTTATGGATATTTTAGATAAATGGGTAGATGAAATTATGCTAGGTCTTGCTACCTTAACTCATATTTATAATCCTCCATGTATTATCCTTGGTGGCGGTATTATGGTCCAGCCTCTTATTATGGAAAAGATTGCAGAAAAGAAATCACGTTTTATTATGCCAAGCTTCGCACATGTAAATTTAATCCCTGCTGCACTTGGTAATTCAGCCGGACTTTTAGGCGCTAATTACTTGGCAAGTAAAAATCTATAAAAACAACTAATGGGCTGTAGCTAAAAAAGCAACAGCCCATAATATTTTATTTTTCTATATATTGAATTGCAACACATTTTGGACCACCCTGTGCTACAAATACAGGACTTAATTCCAAAATTTTAACTTCCAAATCTGCAAAAGTCTCTTTCAGCTGTGCCATAATTTTTTTAGCATCCTCCAAAGCATCTGCATGGGAAATATAAAGAATATGACGGTTATCTAAATTTCTGGTTTTTAAATGGTTAATCACCGTATCCACAGCTGATTTCATAGTTCTTTTTACAGCAAATTTATCTAATCTTTTACAATCTTCTGTCAAAGTCATAATAGGCTTTAATTTTAAAACGGAACCTAATGCTGCTGCCACAGGAGTCAAACGTCCGCCTCTTCTTAAGAAATCAAAATCCTGAGGAATCAAAAAAGATTCTGTTCTTTCCTTAATATATTCCAACCAATCTAAAATTTCCTTAGCAGAATATCCTGCTTCCTTCATCTGCTGTGCTTTTTCTACCATATAACGGTGAGGGCCACATAAAGTCTTGCTGTTTACAACCGTAACTTTACTGCTGTCCTCCAACATTTCTTTTGCACTGCAGGCACTCTGGTATGTACCGGACAATCCATCTGCCATGGAAATATTAATAATTTCGCAATCCTGATATTTTTCATATACATCATACACATCCCCAATAGGTGGCTGAGAAGATTTTGGAATCCCGCCTTTTCTGATTCTGTCATAATAATCATCCATATCAATTAAAAGGTCTCTTCCTTCAAAGTCATCAACATTTACACAAAGCGGAACTGACTCAAACCCTAATGCTTTTGCTTCCTCCGGTGTATATAAGGTTGATGTATCTGTAATAATTTGTACCATTTGCTTTTCTCCTCAATGTAGTTTTTATTTCTACTTGTAATAGTTTTCTATATTCTATTCTATTTTGTAAGAGAAAGCAACCCAAAAAACAAAAATATATATCATGTTATTATCTACAAAATTGTTTTTTACTAATTCGAATAACCACTTTCCAGCAAATCATTAAACATATAATTAATAAAATAATTGCTGTCATTTTACCTACTTTCTTACTTTTCCTACAGAATCACCATCATGAATATAAGGTTCCAAAATACAGGAATAATCTCTACGTATAAAATCCTTATTTTCCATCATACGTAAAAGGCGTTTACTGACTTCTATACCCATGATTTTTCCCTGATGCACGGAACAGGTAATTCCACAGTCTTCCCAATCTTCTTTCGAATAGTCAAAACATACCAAAGAATAATCTTCCGGTACCTTTTTTCCCATATCTTGTAATACTTTTTGTACCATTTTAAGTAACATATAGTTACAACATACAATTGCCGTGCATTCCGGCTGACTTTTTATGAATTTATAAATTTCTTTTTCAAAAGATTTTTTATATGCAGAAGAAGAAACACACCATTTTACATAATCATCATCAAAAATACATCCATACTTATGCAATGCTTTTACATATCCGCAAAATTTTTCAGCACTTTGATAATTATCTGACACAAAAACACCCATAATTTTTTTATGCCCATGATTTGCTAATCTTAGCACTAATTCATCTGCACCGAAAATATCATTATTGGTAACTTTTGAACACTTTAATTCTTTATAGTAATTATTATAAAAAATAATGGGTATATTCTTAGCCAGTATGCTATGGTAACAATCCAAATTCGGATTAACAATACTTGCCATAACTCCATCAATAATGAATCCGTCAAAATTATTATGCATAACTTCATCCAAGCAAGCCCGCTCATTTGAAAACCGATTATTTGTAAAGTAAATTCTTAAATCAGTACTGCTTTCGTCTAATACACTTCTGATTCCTGCAAGTAATCCTCTATTGGCATCAGGGTCCTGTCCCTGTAAAATAACACCGATTTTTCGGGACATTCCGGGTCGCTTTTCTTTATCGGAAACTGCCACTTCTTTCTTAAAAAAACTGCCACTGCCCTGAACTCTATATATGAGACCTTCCCGTTCCAATGTATTCATTGCGGAACGCACCGTATCCCTGCTGACATTCATCCTCCTTGTTAAAGCATTCTCTGAAGGAAGTTTGTTACTTACGGAAAAACGATTTTCTTCTATGTAATCCCGAAGCCAATTATAAACCAACGTCTGTTTTCCTATCTTTTGCTGCATAATAATCCTCTTTAAAAAAGCAGTCCAGCTTTTTACAAAAACTGAACTGCTACATAATTAATCTACAATTTCAGGAGTTGCATTTTCCGCTTCCTTAATCCATGCAAGAAGTCTCTTACGTAAATCTAATTTTACTTCTGTATATGCAGGATCATGAACAATATTATTTAATTCATATGGATCCTTCTTTAAGTCATACATAAAATCGTCTGCATACAAATCAGATGCAGCTGCAACACCACCGTTGATACCCGGTGCATATACGGAATAAGCATATTCCGGAGTACGGATACAACGTCCTACACGGCTTTCTGAAATCTGTGCAAATGCTTCATTTTTACGTTCCGGAAGTTTGCCTTCCACAACATCTGCAAGGTTTTCACCAATCATATCGTTTCCTACATCCACTCCTGCCAAAGCGCAAATTGTCTTTGGTAAACTGGCTGTACTAACAATATCTTCGAAGTTAACTCCACCTTTGAATGGACCACCTGCAATTACAAACGGAACTTTAAGACATGCATCATGCATGGAACGTTTGTAATCGTCATAACCATTTAAATGTTCATCTCTGTTTCTGGTAAGGAAATGGGAACCATGGTCAGAAACGAAAATAATTACAGTATTGTCATAAAGATTTTTTTCTTTTAATTTTGCAATTAATTTACCAAGGTTTTCATCCAAAGATGCACACTGACCTAAATAATCAGGGTATTCTTCTTTGTAATTTCCGCCTAAAGTTGCCAAATCTACCGGTGCTTCATAATCTTTGTATTTCTCTTTGGAACCGATTGGTCCTTCATAACAATTTCTGTCGTTCTGATGATGAGGTTCAATATGGGAAATTGTCATAAAGAATGGTTTTTCTTCATTTCTCTGATCAAAGAATTCCAATGCCATATCAGTCAGACAATCACAACGGTAGCCTTCGAAATCGATACGATTATTATTTTCATCAAATATATAACCGTCATAACCATGGCTGGTAAATTCCAATACATCAGAGGCTCTCCAGAATCCTGTATATCCACCGCGAAGTTCCTGTGGAATGGCTGTAATAGTATGATCGATCGTTGGCTTCTGCTCTAATTCCCCATCACTTGCCAAATGCCATTTACCGATATATGCTGTTTCATATCCTGCTTCTTCAATATAAGCACCTAATGGTTTCACATCTGATGGTAACATAATATTATTTCTGAAACAACCGATTTCTGTAGGCCATTTTCCTGTCTGGAACATAGCACGACATGGTCCGCATACGGGCTGTGCGGAAAAAGCATTTTCAAATTTAATACCTTCTTTAGCCAATTGGTCAAGATTTGGTGTAATATCTAATTTCTGTCCATAACATCCACAGGTATCTGCTCTCTGCTGATCAGAAAAATACATAACAATATTTGGTCTCATTAGTTTGCTTCCCCTTTCTTACCTTCTTTCATTTTGTTGATAACAATCATAGATACTGCACCAATAATCAATACTAAGAATGCGATACAATACCAACTGCTTACGAAAATGGAAAAACTGCCATCTGTCAATAACAATGCACGACGGAAATTAGTTTCTGTCATGTTTCCTAATACTAATCCTAATAAAATCGGAACGGTAGGCATATCCAATTTTTTCATAATCCATGCGATAGCCGCAAATACTAAAATAACAACAACATCAAAGTAAGATTTATTTACAGAGAATGCACCTGCAAAACAAAACATAACAATAATTGGAGTTAAGATTTCCTGTGGAACAGAAACAATCTTTGCAAATAAGTCAGTTAAATATCTTCCCTGCAAGAACATGAATAAATTAACAAAAATTAAACCAATCATGATAGCATACATAATATCGCCCTGAGTTGTAAATAAAGATAATCCCGGATTTAATCCGTTAATCATTAAAGCGGATAACATAATGGCTACACATCCGTCCCCCGGAATACCTAAGGTTAACAATGGAATCAAAGTCGCACCGGTAACCGCATTATTTGCGGATTCTGCAGCTGCAATACCTTCGATAGATCCATGACCAAATTCTTCTTTATGTTTAGACATTGCTTTTGCGCGGTCATAACTGAACCAGGATGCCATGGAAGCACCGGTACCCGGAATAATACCGATAATTACACCGATAATAGAAGAAACAATAGCCGGAAGAATCATACGTTTCCCTTCTTCCTTTGTAATCTTATCTTCTGTTTTAATCTTGCTGGTATCTAATTTTAAAGGTCCAACTTTTCCTTCCGCTTTTCCTAAAATTTCAACCAAAGCAAATAAACCAATTAAACAAATAGCAAGGTCTAATCCCATGTAAAGACGTACATTACCAAAAGTAAAACGGTCATATCCGGTTAATGGGTCTGCACCAACACAAGAAATTAACAAGCCAAGAGCTGCGGAAATAATTCCTTTTATAAGACTTTTTCCGGAAATTCCGGCAATAATAGTTAAACCAAATAAACATACTAAGAAATATTCTGCAGTTCCCAACTGTGCTGCAATCTTTGCCACCTGCGGTGCCAAGAATAATAATGCAAGTGCAGAGAAAATACCTCCAAAAGTAGAAGCATAAAGAGCTGCTCTGAGAGCTGTTTTTGTTCTTCCCTTTTGGGATAATGGATGCCCATCCAACATTGTGGTTGCTGCATGAGGTGTTCCCGGAGTATTAATTAAAATCGCAGATACACTTCCGCCATAACCACCGGCACAATAAATCCCTAACAAGAACATCATTCCCGGAATGGCTGTCATTTTATAGGTAAATGGTAAAAATAAAATAATACACAAGATAACACTTAATCCAGGAATAGCTGCAAATATGGAACCAATAAAAACTCCCACATTCATCCAGAGAAAGTTTTCAATTGTAAATAACTGCTGCAAAGCAGGTCCTATATATTCTAACATCTTTCTTCCTCCTTACCTTAAAAGTTTACATTTAATATGAAACGGAACGCAGCCCAGATGCCTACTGCAAAGGCAACTGTAATGATATAATAGCTTTTTTTCTTACAACGGAAAAAAAGTAGAAAGGCTACTGCACACCATAATGCACCTAACACAAATAATTCTGTTAAATTACAAATTAACCAAAAAACAACTAAAATACCAAAAATAATTAATGCTTTTATTTCTACCAAAGCATTAATTGTTTTGGTTTCTACCGGTTCTTTACGAACCATTTTCAAAATATTCTGAGCTGCAACAAGCACAGAACCACCAATCATAATATAGCAAAGATAAGTAGGGAATGCTGCTCCACTAACAACTTCATCTTTCCCAACTGTTACCTGACTTGGAACCAATAACATTAACACAATTCCTAATATAAAAAATACAATTGCAGCCGCAAGGTCTGTTGGAATTTTAATTTCTTTTTTTGCCAGCTTAGCACCCATGCTATCCAATTTTTCTTCCATATTCTTTATAAAATCTTTCATTTTCTTACTCCATCTCTTTTAAACTTATCATTAATTTTCTGATCATTCTTCAGAGCATAAGCAAAAAACAGTGCAGGAGCTACTCTCCTGCACTGCCTGCAACTTCATTAATAATTAGTTAGCAACGAGATCGTAGTACTCGTTAACAATATTTTTAACGTTTTCGATATGTTCTAATACCTGTTCTTCTGTCATAGTATCAACTTCAAGAAGCATAGTATTGCTTAACCAATCTGCTACTTCAGCATCTGCTAAAATTTCGCCATATAATGCTTTTAAAGCAGCAACTTTGTTTGCATCAGCACCGCTTCTTGCCATGATGAAACAACGGTTACGGAAGAATGGATATCCATGTTTACCAACACCTTCAACACCTGCGAATGGACCATCTGCGATATCTTCTGCATCAAATGCACATACCATAGTTACGCCACCCTGCTGGTATGTTTCTAAAATCTGGGACTGGTGAGAAACTGCTAAGTTTGTTTCTCCTCTGGAAACTGCCTGTGCTGCTTCTGCTGCAGAACTGTAAGCAACTAATTTTAACTGGTCGCCATAACCCATAGCTCCGATTAAAGAAGCTGCAAGGAATGCTTCAGAACCTGTTGCACCGTTTGTAGCGATAGAAACTTCATTTCCTGCTTCTAAATAAGCTTTTAAGCTGTCAATGCTGTCGATACCTAATTTAGTATCAGCACTCATTACGAAAATAGAAGAGTAAAGGTTTTCTACATAAGTAAAATCATCATATGTAAACTGTAATTTTGCAGGGTCAAGGATAGATGTAATAGAGAATAAACCTTCACCTGCGAACACTAATTCAGGATCACTTGCTTTTGTAGAAGCAACCCATGTGTTAACTGTTGCTGCATCACCTTTGATAGCATCTGCAACTAAAATAATGTCTTTAGAATACTCTGTAGAAAGAGATGCTGCTTTCTGACTAACCATAGCAGCTACACCTGATGGTGCCCAAGGACAAGTTACTGTCCAAGTTTCTGTTTTGTTACCACATCCTACAAGGAGTGTAGCAACCATTAATACGCTTAAAACTAATGAAACAATCTTTTTCATTATTTTTCTCCTTTCAACTACTGTTAATTTGTTACGTTCCAGAACTTTGTAATTTTATTATAGTCAGCCATCTTTTTTATTTTCAAGCATCTCAAATCGTTTTTTTAATAAAGTTGTATGGTTTTTACATTTTTTTTCGTGTCTTGTATAAAGAGATGTTAATTTTATCAATCCCTTTTTGTGCATTTTGCCCAAACCCATTTTCTTTTCATTCTTCTCATGTCATGCTACAATAAAACTCATAAAAATGAACGAGGTAAAATATGCCAGCAATAAGTATTATGATGAAACCAGCCAGTGGTCTTTGCAATATGCGCTGCAATTACTGCTTTTACAGTGATGAAACTTCAAAAAGAGAAATTTGTTCCTATGGAATTATGAGCTTGAATACATTAGAACAAATCTTACAAAAGACTCTTGCTTTTGCCGAAGGAAACTGTTCTATTCTTTTTCAGGGTGGCGAACCAACTTTAGCAGGACTTGATTTCTTTAAATCTGTAATAGAGTTAGAACATAAATGGAATGTAAATCATGTAAATATACAAAACAGTATCCAAACTAATGGATTTTTAATAGATGAGAATTGGGCTAAATTTTTTCATGACCATAACTTTCTGGTAGGTCTTTCCCTAGATGGAACTAGAGAAGTTCACGATGCCTGTCGTAAGGACTCTAATCAAGAAGGAACCTTTGATAAAGTTTTACATACGATTGAACTATTTAAAAAATATCACGTTGAATTTAATATTCTTACAGTAGTAACCAAACATACAACCTTACATACCAAAGAAATTTATTCTTTTTATAAAAATATGGGATTTGAATGGCAGCAATATATTCCCTGCCTGAATCCTTTGGATGAATTTCATACAAACTATGATTATTCTTTAAATTCCAAAGATTATACTGTTTTTTTGAAGGATTTATTTGATTGCTGGTATGAGGAAGCAAAATCGGGACATTTAAGATATGTCCGTTTCTTCATTGGATTAATGAATCTTTTATGTCGACGTGCACCGGGCGCTTGTGAAATGAATGGTGTATGCAGCCGTCAATTTGTAATTGAAGCTGATGGCAGTGTTTTTCCCTGCGATTTTTATATGTTAGATGAATGGCTTTTAGGTAATTTCACTCATGATTCCATAGAAGATATTGAAAAGAAACGGGAAGAATTACATTTTATAGAAACATCTACACATCTGGATTCTTCCTGTAAAAATTGTAAATGGGTTTACCTTTGTCGCGGCGGTTGCCGCAGAGACCGTATCCCTCTTGAGGATGGACTTTTTGGAAAAAATCGCCATTGCAAGTCATTTAGGGATTTTTTTGAATATGCTTATCTCAGATTAGTAGAAATTGTAAATTTATATTCTTAAGTAAAAAAAAGTTTTTGTAATATACCTATTTTGATATATCTACAAAAACTTTTTTAAATAATATAAATGTTAATACAACCCTTACTATCCTCTATATTATCTTATTTAAATATATACATATATAAAAATTACTATTTCTTCAACATGTTAGATAAATGAGCAAATTGCTCCAAAGACAAGGCCTCTCCGCGGATAGTTGGGGACAGTTCCATTTTTTCTAAAGCTTCTGCTACCTGTTCCTTAGTTACAGGTAAGAAACCGGCATTTCCAAGTCCGTTCACCAAAGTTTTTCTTCTCTGGTTAAAGGAAGCGCGAATGATATTGAACATAAAGCTTTCATCTTTCACTTCTACTGGAGATTTTTCATGACAGGTAAGTCTGATTACCGCACTTCCTACATTAGGACGGGGCATAAAGCAGTTAGGAGGAACATTTGCCACGATTTCCGGCTTGGCATAATATTGAACTGCCAAAGACAAGGCACCATATTCCTTACTTCCCGGTCCCTCCTGCATTCTGTCTGCTACCTCTTTTTGTACCATAATGGTGATACTGTCAATCGGTACATGACTTTCAAACAATCCCATAATAATAGGGGTAGTGATATAATATGGAAGATTGGCAACTACTTTCACCGGTTTTCCGCCATTTCTTTCTTCTGCCAGTTTTTTAATGTCTACCTTTAATACATCTTCATTAATAACGGTTACATTATCATAAGCAGATAAAGTATCCTGTAAAATCGGAATCAAATTTTTATCAATTTCAATAGCTACTACTTCCCTTGCGTTTTCACATAAATACTGGGTCATGGTTCCGATTCCGGGACCGATTTCTATTACCAAATCATCTTTGGTAACTCCGGATTCTCTAATAATTTTATCAAGCACATGTGTATCAATTAAAAAATTTTGTCCGAATTTTTTCTGAAAATTAAATTTATATTTCTGCAATACTTCTATGGTATTGCCGGGATTACCTAATGTTGCCATATTACCTCTTTTCTATCTATTTGAATTTCTTAATAATATAAACCGGATTTTTTGTTTCTACATATATTTAAATATACATATTTTATTTATAATTTATATAGTTTCTTAGTATTCTCTCTCGTAATTTCTATTACTTTTTCCACATCCATTTTCTTTAAATCTGCTATGGCTTGCGCTATCAACGGCAAATTCAAAGAGGAATTTCTTTTTCCACGGTATGGTACCGGTGCCAGATATGGACTGTCTGTTTCCAATACAATATTTTCCATAGGAATATATTCTACTGCTTCTTTTAACTTTTTGGCATTTTGGAACGTAACCACTCCGCCGATACCAAAATAATAATTCCAATTCAGATAATCTCTGGCCGTTTCTTTCGTATAAGAAAAACAATGAATTACTCCATCCAATTTGTCCGCTTTTTCTTCCTTCATAATGCGGTAGGTATCTGCCGCTGCTTCTCTGGAATGGATGATAACCGGAAGATTTACTTCATGTGCCAAACGTAACTGTTCTCTGAACCAATGCTGCTGGATTTCCTTTTCCGGCTCCTGCCAGTAATAATCCAACCCTATTTCTCCAATGGCTTTTACTTTTTCAAAAGAAACCTGTTCTCTTAACCATTTAAAATTCTTACTATTCAAATCTTCTGTTTCACTGGGATGTACCCCTACGGAAGTATAAATAAAATCATACTTCTTTGCCAATTCTATACTTGTATTTATAGAAGTAAGACTGGCACTGATATTCATCATATATTCAATTCCGGAATTTTTAATTTCCTCAATTAAACTTTCTCTGTCTTCATCAAAAGCAGAATCATCCATATGGGTATGGCTTTCTATTATCATAAAAACCTCCGCTAATTATAACTTTAATAACTTAATAAAAAAACTAGGAAATATAAAATCTCCTAGTTTTCAAATCGGGGTGACGTGATTCGAACACGCGACCTCTACGTCCCGAACGTAGCGCTCTACCAAGCTGAGCCACACCCCGAAATATATTTAAGTGCAAACTATGATAAGCACAAAAGTTATGATACAATATTTACAGAAAAAAATCAAGCTATTTTAGGAGGATTTCCATGATAAAACCACAAATAGATTCTACAGCCTTTGTTGCAAAAGGTGCTGCCGTATATGGAAACGTTACCATAAAGAAAGAAGCCAACGTTTGGTACAATGCAACCATCCGAAGTGTCGATGATGCCATCGTCATCGGAGAAGGAACTAACATTCAGGATAATGCCGTTGTTCACACTGATAAGGGATATATAGTTACTATCGGTTCCTTGGTAACTGTTGGTCATGGTGCCATTATTCATGGATGCTCCATTGGTGATAATTCCCTCATCGGCATGGGTGCTATTATTTTAAACGGAGCTAAAATCGGCAACAATTGTATCGTTGGAGCCGGAGCTTTAGTTACTAAAAATACTATCATTCCTGATAACTCCCTAGTTCTCGGTTCTCCTGCCAAAGTTATTAGAGAAGTAACTGCTGAAGAAATCCAGGCAAGTATCGATAATGCCAAATTATATATTGAAGAAAGATTAATTTATGCTGAGAATGAATAAAAAGCAAAGAAAAATCGTCCCCAGACATTTAAGTCCAAAAACAGTGCTTCGTGCGCCTTCAGGGGCTCGAATCCTGGACACCCTGATTAAGAGGCACTTAATTTCATGACGGATTTAACAACAACCACACTGGCTAATTTATTTTAGCTAATGTGGTTGTTGTTTTGTGAATTAAATTTTATAAATCACTACTTTTTCAGCGGCCTCCCATAGTGGCAGGGGATATTCCAAATTATATCTTTGATTTAAAGTTCATTACCCATATCATATTCGATATCTTCAAACGTATTTTCTTCTTTAAATTTAACAGACATATGCTCATTACTAATCTGTTGACCCATCTTAGTTGTGAGGTCAGCCACTTCTTCAAGTTTGCTATAATCGTTTCCGTAACCTGCAATTTTTAAAGCTTTATCGTAATTCTCTTTTTCAAAAGCATCACGCAATGCAGCCGTCTTGAATCTCATTTTCACATGTTGTTCCATTTTTGCGGATTCTTTATCGTTCTTCATACCATAAATTTCATCATCTTTTCCGAATATTTTAACCATGTCATCTTTTACTTTAAACATGACAGACATATTGCTAAATAATTCATCTCGGTATTCATTCACTCTTTGATCCATCTGATTGTATTCTGCAGCTGATATGAATTTTAATTCTTTAGCTTTTTCTCCCGGTTTCAGAATTTTTTTCAGCTTATCATCAAGTTCTGACAAACCATTATCCCCACCAAGCATCTGGTCAACATACTTTAGTTTCTTGACATTAGATTTTTGTGCCATATCTTTAATTGTATTACCAATTTTTTCAACACGTTTTTGCAATTTTTCGTCCCCAGCCATCATTTTTTTAAATTCATCTGGACTCATTGAAGACAAATCGTTCTTGGTAGTCTGTTGTAACACTGCCATACACAGAGAAAGAGAAGATACCTTTTTACCATTGTCCAAAGTGTAATCCGAAACTTTATTCTCTGGTGTCTCATTAGGAAAGAAGATTTTTCTCCAGTCATCCGCCTTTTCGTTTGCTTTTGATATAGCGACTGTTCCATCGTTTGTTGCCCGTAAAACCTCACTACGTTTTTCTTTCATTTGTTCCTTTATAAGTCTGTCATTTAATTCCTTCTGTTTATCCTTAAGAGCTTCAGCAGTAGCCTGTTCCATTTCTACATTACGAGCATGTTCTGTTTGAATTCCGAAGAAGGCACAGATTTTATCCCACAAACTCAGCTCATCCTTTTTATTCATTTCGTCTTCGGGTAAATCAATCGTAGTCAGACCTTTCTCATCTTCCTTTACTATAAGATTCGTTACAGCACCTGCTTCTTCAAGTTCTTCCTATATTTGAAGCTTATCCATAACATCATAATCCGCTGGGTTCAAACCTACCCCTTCCATTAACTCATTAAGGGTAAAAGGACCGATAAATGCAGTTTCTATTACATTAATACCTTTTGCCATGCTATCTTCATATCGTTCTTGACGTTTTGCAAATTTTTTTCGGTCTTCTTCAAATTCTTTTTCTGTTAAATTTGTGGCTGGTTTCATAATTTCCAGCATTACTTCTTTCATGTCCTTTTTGGCTTCGTCACTATAGAAATCATTCACGTTGTACTTTGGCATAATAGTTAGTCTTTTTATTGTTTGTTTACATGTTTCTCATGTATATACATACACTTGAAATTATATTATATTACAAAATAAAAAAAAATAAACGTGAAAGCATTTATTTGTCAAAACTCAATTGCCATACTAAATTCCAATGCTAACTTGTAAAAAACATGTCTGACAATGGCCTTCTGGATATGTATTATTTCTTAACTGAAGATGAGGATTTTGATGACGATGATTTCGAAGACGGATTTTACATCTTCTAATTATCGTCTGTTTATGTTGCCCGCTTTTACGCGGGCTTTTTTATTCAAGAGTTTACCACTTGGCGAACTTTCCTATAATAAAAAAGTCTATGTACTAAGTCCATAAACTTCTCTAACCTTGTCATTTTTTATTTTTGTATTTGCCTATATCCTTCAAACCATTGATTTTATTGGGTTTTCGACATTTTCCATCTTTACACTAATACGTCACTTAAATGTCACCTTTTGTCATTTCATCAATTTTCTTGCTATACAGTCGAACAAATGTATGGTATTATGTTTCTGTTACCGTCCCCTATACTGGTACAGGAAAGGGGGTGCTCCTAATGTCAGAGTTAATCTTCTCTTTTATTCTTTCTGTTATTGCAGGCATAGTTGCTACATACATCTATGACTCTATTAATAAGAAAGATTGAACGGTAACAAACAAATGGTTTGGTCTTGCCATTCAAAATAAGTAGACAAGAAAACCCACGAGCGGCAACTCGTGGGTTTTCATTTCCATGCTCCTATGTCAAGAACATTTCTTCTCTTTTTCGAGATTATTGTAACATATGCAATTCAAAAATACAATATGTACACCAAATTTTCACCCATTTTAAAGCATATACACCAAAAAATAACGCAAAAAAAACACCGTCCCCAGACTAAAACGTCCAAAAACAGTGCTTCGTGCGCCTTCAGGGGCTCGAACCCTGGACACCCTGATTAAGAGTCAGGTGCTCTACCAACTGAGCTAAAGGCGCTTCTCTATAAGACAAAGATTATTATATTACAGGTTTTCAAAAAATGCAACAATAATTTTTTCATATTATAAAAAATTATTGTATTTCTAATAAATCCACCGGATTACATTCCAAAGCTTCTGCTATTTTTACAACAGTAGAAAATTGAGCTTTATTGATATCTCTTATTCTTTGTTCATAACTTTGTATAATACGTATATTTACACCTGACTTTTCTGCAAGCATAGATTGTGATAAATTAGCATAAGCCCTAAGCCTTGCTATCATTGATTGACTATAATGTTCTTTTAATAAAATATCTACATGTATTACAAATTTTGAAATATCTGCTTCATGAAGGGTATCATACATTCCTATCAAATGTTCCGGTAAAATCGCTCTGAATATATAATCAAATTTACAGTTTTTTTCCCACACATAGTGTGCTAATGACCATCCTAACCAATATTCCGGTGAACGATCCATATACATAACATCATCTTCTTCTATTTCCTGCTCTTTGATTTCTGAAATGATAAGACGAACAAGTTCACACCCTGTTTTCCCTACAAGATAAGCCGGATTTCCGTCTTCAAACTGTTTACATACATTAGAAGCCAAGAACATATTAAAAAAATCATTTATTTCAAAATCACATGTATTTACTGCAAAATCAAGCATATGTCCTAAATTGTTTTGTGCATAGTATAAATAATCTCTATCGTAAGCGTGGATCATTCTGTTTCATTTCCTCTCTGATGATATCTATAATAAATAGTTCATTTTTTAAACTCTCCATATTTTTTGTTTCACGATATTTTCTTCTAGCTTGCCTGTCGCGGTCTTTTTTCTTTTTATAGTAGATTTGTACATCTGCCGGATTATTTGATATATATTTGATACTTTCAAAAGCCTTTTCTGATATTAAAACAACTTGCTCTCCTAATTCCCCTAATTTCATCGCTTCACTTAATTGTCTATATGAAATCGTTCCGGAAACAAAATCCCTTGCAAATGAAAAATAAGAATCATCAGCCCTATATCCTATTATTACATCATAATCAGCTATATCAATTATAAAATTTTCTGATATATATTTTTTGGCAACTTCTGAAATTGTACTATTTTCCCAATAGGTTCTATTTTTAGTTAGAATTGCAAGCCAATGAAGAATATTGTATTCTTTTGAATTTAAATATAAAATATTTAGTCCTTCCATATTTAATTCGTATTTATTTGCAAATCCGTTTTTATTATTTGAACATGCCCATTCCTTTGCAAGTTCTTCATTTTCTGTACAATAAAATCCTCTACCATAATCATTACGTAAATTTCCTTTACCATAAATAGGTTTTTCTATTATTTTTTCACTTCCATGATATAAAATCATAATTATCACTCCAATACTCTACATCTACAGTTGTATATTTTTATTATATCACTGCAGTTGTATATTGTTAAGTATTTTAGAAATTATAGCTATAAAAGTTTGCATATTTCATTTTTGACAGTATAAAATAAATTATATATTATATACATAATAAAATATTAATATATAAAGATAGGAACATTAATCTGATGAAAATATATTTTATCCGACACGGCGAAACTATTTGGAATAAAGAAAAAAAAATTCAGGGTCAATCTGATATTCCTTTAAATGAATATGGGCGGGAGCTGGCATATATTACTGCTGATGCCTTAAAAGATATACCTTTTGATGTCGTTTATTCCAGTCCATTAATCCGAGCTAAGGAAACCGCGGATATTCTTGTGAAAGACCGTAATTTAGAAATCCACACAGACAAACGCCTTGTAGAAATGAGCTTTGGAGAAGGAGAAGGGGAAAGTCTACCCGAAATCCATGCACATCCGGAGATGAAACTATACAATTTTATCCACAATCCCGGCATCTACACCCCACCTACCGATGGAGAAACCTTTGAAGAATTATATGCACGGTGTAAATCTTTTATAGAAGATATCATTATCCCTGCAGAAAAAAAATATGACACCATGCTCCTTGTAGGACACGGTGCCTTAATCCGGGGAATGATACATTGCATCAATCATCGTCCCTCTAAAGATTTCTGGATAGTAACTCATAAAAACTGCGCTGTTACTATCTGTGATTGTATTGACGGAAAACTAACCTTATTGGAAGAAGCAAAAATCTTCTACCATGAAGAAACCCAAGCTACCTGGTAAATTTTAGGCTGCCGCTTCCGCGACAGCCTTTCTTACTACCTTCTAATAATATACTTGTAAATAGGATTTCCCATGGAAGAAAATTTTTCTTCATATTCCGTCATGATATTCCCCTGCACCATTTTTTCATCATTGTGAAGGTCATAGGTAATATCCAGAATTTTCCATCCTGCCGGTTCAACCTCTTCTTCCGCAAAAGCAAACAAATCTTTATTGTCTGTTTTAAATTCAATGACACCATCTGCTTTTAAAATTTGATCGAATCTTGCTAAGAACTGACGGCTTGGAAGTCTTCTTTTTGCATGTCTGTCTTTTGGCCATGGATCAGAGAAATTAAGATAAATTCTGTCTACTTCTCCTCTATCAAATACTTCTGCAATATCCTTTGCATCCAATAAAATAAATTTCAAATTTTCCAACGGCTCCAATTCCAATTTCTGCACTGCTCTGTAAAGAACACTGGAATACATCTCAATACCAATATAATTAATATCAGGATGTGCTTTTGCCATACCCATCATAAATTTACCTTTTCCCATACCTACTTCAATATGGATTTCATTACCATTATTCCAAAATTCTCTCCACTTTCCTTTTAATTCCTGTGGCTCTTTTATTACTAAATCACTGGCTGCAATAGCTTCTCTTGCTCCCGGTACATTTTTTAATCTCATATCAGTTATTATATAATCCTAATATTTCTTGTAAAATATCGAATTACTTTTCCTTTCTTTTTATCATAAATATAATTTATCATCTTTTCCATTGTACAATTTTTTCTTATAAATGGAAATATCTGTTTTTATATATTTGCATAATTTTATTTCCCCCGGCATTATCTTTTTATAGATATACACGTTTTTTCTTAAGATTTCATGATTTCTATAGTCGAATTATGTTTTTTCTTGTAAAATGTAGCTATTCAGATTTCTAAACTTACTATTAAATTTGAAAGGAATTTTATGTCTTTAAAAAATAAAAAAAATACATTTATCCGGATTCTTTCTATTACATTAGTTTTTTCTTTTTTTTGTTCTATACCGGTTCAAGCTATAGATTATAAAAAAGAAGCACAGGAAAGAAAATCCCTGGAAATTGAATCTAATTTATATGATAACTGGCCCTTGGGTCCTGCCATCGGAGCTCAAGCTGCTATTTTAATGGATGCAAATACCGGCAGTATTCTATATGCGAAAAATATACATGAACAACTATATCCTGCCAGCATTACCAAACTTTTAACTACTTATATCGCCATGAATGAATGTGAATTAGATGAAATGGTTACTTTTTCAGAAAATGCTGTTTACAGTATTAAATGGTGGGAAGATGCTAATATGGGAGTTTATCCCGGATCCTGTCTGACCATGGAAGAAGTTTTATATGGAATTTTAGTAGGTTCTGCTAATGAAGCTGCCTATGCCGTAGCAGAACATATTAGTGGTAATTTAGAAAATTTTGCAATTCTTATGAATAAAACCGCAAAAGAATTGGGATGTAAAAACTCCAATTTTGTTACACCTAACGGAATCCATGATAAAAATCATTATACTACTGCTTACGATATCGCTTTAATTGCCAAAGCTTTTTTTGCTAATGATACTCTTGCAAAAATGTCCTCTACAACCCGCTTTGATGTTCCTGTTACGGAAAATCAAACAAGAGAAGGAATTATTCTTAATGCAAAGAGCCTTTTACTTCCGGGAAAAACTTATGCTTATGAACCTTTGATCGGATCAAAAACAGGATATACGGATTATGCAAGACAGACCTTGGTTTCCTGTGCCGAAAAGAATGGAATGAAATTAATTTGTGTTATTTTAAAAGAAGAAGCACCGGCACAATACACAGATACCATTGAATTATTTAATTATGGTTTTGAAAATTTTAGTACTCTATACTTAGACGAAGCCACCAGTCCATATTCCATTGACAATCATTTTTTTACAACGGATATTGATTTATTAGGCAGCAGCAAAACCATACTTTCTCTTGATAAAGAGGATTATATTATTCTTCCCAATACTATTTCTTTTGAAGAATTAATATCGAAAGTATCTTATGACGAAAAAAATGAATCCTCTGTTGCATGTATCAATTATTATTATAAAAATTATCTTTTAGGAAAAATTGATGTAAAATTAGATATAGAAGAACCTTTACTTTTTGATTTTGGTAATCAAAAAGATCATAATTCAGATATTGTAAAAGAGGATACACAAAACACTATATTTATCAATGTTTTCCATATTCTTTTAGGATTTATTATAATTACTGTGTTTTTTTCTATTGTATTTTCTTTGCAATCTCTATCCAAAAATAAACGGATAGCGAAAAAGCGGAAAAACAAATTAAGAAGAACCATCTTACATGGTAATCATTGGGATATTAACAGATTTTAAAAATTGCCTAACCAATTATTTTTGGTTAGGCAATTTCATATTTTTTATCTTTTTTTCTTCTTTCCCTTTATTCCATTCTTCCTGTAATTTTATCATCTTCTCCTCAGTGATAAATTTGGAAGTTTTAACAGCGTAATATTTTCCGTTTTCTGATTTCTTAATTCTGCATTTGTACTTAATGTATCCGTGAACATCGCAATAAGAAATACTATTATAATTTTTTCCGTTAGAGCTATTCCACTTTATTTTCTTTTTTAAATTTCTATGACATAAATAACATTTTGTAGATGCTACTTCTCTGTCTTCCATAACCTCACTTTTTGTATCAAATCCCCTACTGATGTATTTAAAATATCCGGGAAATGAAATTTTAATCTCTTCCTTTTTATCTTTTGGAATGTGAAATGTATCAAAAGAAACAAATTGTAATATATCAGGATTTGTCAATCTCTCAAATACCTTCGCAGTATAATAAGCATCACTGAATGCTCTATGAAAAGGAATATCTTTCTCTATCTTAAAATAATCGATGGCAAATTCTAAAGTTTTTCTGGTTTTTTCTTTCATAATTCCCAAACTAAACAATTTCTGCACATCATAAAATTTTATAGGTCTGTCAGATAAGGGTTCCAAATTATAATATTTAATATTTCTCTGTAATTCTAATAAATCCAAGGGACCCCATGTAGCAAAAATATAATCTTTACCACACCACTCCAAAAATTCTTTCATTACTGTTGGAAAATCTTTCCCTTTTTTTAATTCCTTCATCTGTAAATGAATTAAATCTGCAGTAATTTTATGCATGGTATGATAAATTTGAGGCTTTACTAACTGAGAAAATTTACCTGTCATCTCATAATTTTCATTTAATTTTACTGCACCTATTTCTATAATTTCAAAAACAGGTTTATCAGAACTTCTTTCTTTTTTTCCCAGAGAATTCTGATTCCATTCTAAATCCAAAACAATGATATTCATCTTACGTCCTTTATTTTGTATTAAATCATGTCAGGAATAACTTTAGCTAAGTGCTTTGCTAAATTATTATGTGCATCCAGACTTAAATGCATATGGTCATAAGGATACATATCTACTCCATCAATGCTGCCGGCATCAATAAAGTGAATTCCTTTTAATTCTGCTACTTGCTTATATAATGGAGCCAAAGCACGGCTTTTTTCTACACAATGATCTCCCATTTCACCATAAATATCTGTTTTTTCATATCCCGGATTAATTGGTGGAGGACAAATTAAAAGAACATTAGGTCTTTCCCTAAATGCTACAGTGGTATCCAGTGCTTTTTGAACTAATCTGTCCATTCCTTTTGCTACATTAGCAGGAGTAGCGGAAAATCTTTCTTTTACATCATTAGTTCCTAACATAATAATTAATAAATCAACCGGTTTATGAGTCATAATACAGGGATAAAGATAGTTAAATCCACATAATCCTTCAAATAAAGGATCTTCAAAACAGGCAGTTCTTCCTTCTAATCCCTCTTCTACAACATCATATTCTTCTCCTAAATATTTACCTAAAAGCTTAGTCCATCTTTCTTCTTCTGTAAAACGGCCCATGGTTTTTGAATTATAACCGTGAGTATTAGAATCTCCAAAACATACAATTTTTTTCATTTTTACCTCCTATTATAATATACCTTCTCTTATATCTATACTTTCTGCCTACAAAAAAACACCCCCTGCGGGAATCGAACCCACAACTAGCCCTTAGGAGGGGCTTGTTATATCCATTTAACTAAGGAGGCAAGCTTATCTTTATTCTATTGAGGAAAATTAATATATCCTTGTAACCAAATATAACCTTTAAATCTTCTTCCTACTTCCGGTTCTCCATAAATATCTTTTTCATTAATACATATCTTAATGTTTAATTCGTTACAGTCTATATCCATTATATATATTTTTTCTTTTGTTAATTCGTTTTCTATTTTTTTACATTCTACAATTTCACCAAGAATAGAATACTGATCACATTCTACACCATAAGGCATAAAATACGAATCTACAATACTGAAAATATCTTCTTTACGGATTTTTTTTGAAATATTTGAATAAGTATCCATATCATCTAAAGTCAGACTTTCAATGGCTTTTTCATCACCTTCTCTGGCAGCCTGAATTAAACGGTATCTGTTATTTGTTTTTTTTCTGATAGTTTCTCTCTGTCTTTCGTTCTTATTTATAGGCATCATAACCATACCTTCTACAGAAAGTCCAGAAAGACAAAGACTGGTTCCTCTTATAGGAAGCTTATCAGAATTCTTAATTTGTACATAATCTATCATATTTTGCAAATAAAAAATCAGTGACACACCTACTCTGATATCATCACAAATTCCTGCATAAGATTCTCTGGATGCCTGTCTTTCAATATTGATATCTTCATAGGTACTTATTTTATCTGTTTTCAAATAGGGATAATAATAATCATAAGAAAACTTATTATTATCGTCACTTAATTCACCACAAACTGCAATTCCAAAATCAGGTGAAAAATCTTTGCAGTATTCTGCTAACATAGTATCTTCGCCATTAGCTGTAAATTTTTTATCTGTTGAATCTAAAACACAGGCTTTTACTAAAGACTGGATTTTCTTTCTGGTATCAAACCCACTAAAACCAATAGCACGCAGAAATTTGTGCAAAGATTTCACCTCCTAATTCTATTTAAATTTGTAAATCCGTACTTACTCTGTTCATTATCTGATTTCAGTCTGTCCACCCATGTATGGTCTTAAAGCTTCCGGAATTCTAACAGATCCGTCTGCCTGTAAGTTGTTTTCCAAGAATGCAATTAACATTCTAGGTGGAGCAACTACTGTATTATTTAATGTATGTGCAAAGTATTTTCCTTCTTTTCCATTTACACGGATTTTTAATCTTCTAGCCTGAGCATCTCCTAAATTAGAGCAGCTACCAACTTCAAAGTATTTTTTCTGTCTTGGAGACCATGCTTCTACGTCAAAAGATTTTACCTTTAAGTCAGCTAAGTCACCGGAACAACATTCTAAAGTTCTTACCGGAATATCTAAAGAACGGAATAAATCTACTGTGTTCTGCCATAATTTATCAAACCACATAGGAGATTCTTCCGGTTTACATACAACAATCATTTCCTGTTTTTCAAACTGATGAATTCTGTAAACTCCTCTTTCTTCCAATCCATGAGCTCCTTTTTCTTTACGGAAACATGGAGAATAACTTGTTAAAGTATGTGGAAGCGCATCTTCCGGAATAATAGTATCAATAAATTTACCAATCATAGAATGTTCACTGGTACCGATAAGATAAAGATCTTCACCTTCAATCTTATACATCATGGCATCCATTTCTGCAAAACTCATAACACCGGTAACTACGTTGCTACGAATCATGAAAGGTGGTACACAATATGTGAAACCTCTGTTAATCATAAAATCTCTTGCATAAGAAATTACTGCAGAATGTAGTCTTGCAATATCACCCATTAAATAATAGAAACCATTACCTGCTACTTTTCTTGCTGCATCTAAATCAATACCATTAAATTTTTCCATAATTTCTGTATGATATGGAATTTCAAATTCAGGAACTACCGGTTCGCCATACTTTGTTACTTCTACGTTTTCGCTATCATCTTTACCAATCGGTACACTAGGATCAATGATGTTAGGAATTGTCATCATAATAGTAGTAACTTTTTCATTAAGCTCTGCTTCTTTTTCCTGAAGTTCAGCTAATTTTTTTGCACTGGCTGCAACTTCTGCTTTCTTTGCTTCAGCTTCTTCTTTTTTACCCTGTGCCATTAATGCACCAATTTCTTTAGAAATTTTATTTCTATTGGCACGAAGAGCATCTGCTTCACCCTGTGTTTCTCTTGCTTCTTTATCAAGAGCAATTACTTCATCAACTAATGAAAGTTTACTATCCTGAAATTTTTTCTTAATATTTTCTTTTACTACTTCAGGATTTTCTCTCAAAAATTTAATATCTATCATTTTTCATCCTCCTCTAAATATATTTATCTTTCTTCAATATTCACATAATACTAAATAATATTATTCTAATACTGAATCAATAAATATATTATTTACTTTTACTAAATCAATAATATTATCTTCTTCTACAGGATTTCCAAATTTATCTCTTGTAATCTGTATAATTGGTCTTTCCGGAAAATGTTTGTTTTGTTTGATAACAACAGCTACAAAACCTTCATTTGTTACAACTACACTTCCGGATGGATATACTGCTGTAAATTCTAAAAGTGCATCTACTATTCTACCATCAAATAAAATATTTTTAAAGCTTTTTAAATATTCTACAGCTTCATATATTTTCATTCTCTTTCTTCCGATACCACAGATCATTTCATCAAAAGTATCACAGACACTTACTATTTTTGTATCAATAGAAATCTCTGTAGCATGTAACGGATATCCGGAACCATCTATTTTTTCATGATGACAAAGTATAATTTCTTTACTTTTCTTAGATAACCAATTTTCATTTTTTAAAGCTGTATATCCATACACAGGATGTTTTTTATATTCTACCAATTCTTTTTTTGATAGTGTTTCAATATCCTGGTCTGCATATTCAATCATCATATATCTTAAGCCTAAATCATGCAAAAGACATCCTACACCAATATCGTGTACTCTTTCTTTATCCAATCCAAGCTTCAGTGCAACCAAAGTAGCCAATACACATATACTGATAGAATGAGTATAGACATCTGCACTTCTTTCTTTTATATCATAAATATTTTCTATTACTTCTTCTTCTTCTAAAATATTTACAATAATATTGTCTGCTGTTTTACTGATTTCCTGTAATTCACTCCCGCTATTATAAGTATGCTTCAAAATTATTTCTTTAACTTTTGATCTACTTTTTTCTTCTATTTCTTTTTTTAATACAGCAACTTCTTCTTCCGGAATGTTATCTTGTATATAAACATAGGGAATGCCTAATTCTTTTAATTTTTCGATATATTTTTTATTCAGAATCGTATTTTTATACAAAAATACATTATAATTATCCGCCATTACATCTCTGGCCAATATATCATGTTCTTTTAATTCATTAATGGAACAAAGTCTCATATAAACCCCCAATTTTGATAAAACCTTATTATGATTTTTTCATTGCTTGAGATAATGCATTTTTTTCTTCATTACTTAAATCAATTTCGCATGTACCTGATTTAATTTCTTTTATATAAGTATAACATCCTTCGGTACTATGAACAGAATTTAAAATGAATCCATCATTCTTTTCATTTAATAATGCTATACTAAAACTTAACATTCCTCCCATTTGTTGAAATGCATCATATTTTACTATTCCTACTTTATTAAAGCAAATTTCTAATTCTTTATTAATCGTACGAATATCTTTTTTATTTTCACCGGAAAGTTCTTTAATATATCTGTTGTCTTCAAATATTCTTTCTATTTGTTTTTCCAGACTTTTAACATCCTTTCCTCCCATAAATTTTTTATATTTCTTTTTCAGACTTCCAATCTGAAACATTTGAATTACTACAAGAATTAAAAGTAATAAACTAAATCCTGCTAATCCAATAAAAATATAACTGTAATCAAATCCTGACAATCCGATTTTATTCATTAACTCAAATGTCATTTATATCATTCCTTATCTTAATTATTCTTTGTAAGAATTTCCATTAATCTGTCAAAATCATCATGGGAATAAAACTCAATTTCAATTTTACCTGTTCCGTCACCTTTTCCGTTAACAGATACTTTTGTAGTTAAAGCCTGTTTCAAAATTTCTGCTTTTTCCTGATATATTACTTCTAATGATTTATTTGGTTTCTTTTTTTCTTTTACAGGTTTATTTAAATCCTTAATATATTTTTCTACATCACGTACACTCATTTTCTCATCAAAAATTTTCTGAGCAAGTGCATATTGTTCTTCAGGATTTTCTATAGAAATAATTGCTCTGGCATGACCGGTAGATATCATATCGTTAATAATCATCTGCTGAACTTCATCGCATAACTTTAATAATCTCATAGAGTTTGTTACAGCAGTTCTGCTTTTAGACACTCTCTCAGCAATTTCATCCTGTTTCAAATTAAACTCATTCATTAACCTTTTATATGCTTGAGCTTCTTCAATAGGATTTAAATCTTCACGCTGAATATTTTCAATTAATGATATTTCTACAATTTCCTGTTCTGTATAGTTACGGATTATAACAGGTACTTCCTTTAATCCTGCAATTTTAGAAGCTCTCCATCTTCTTTCACCTGCTATAATTTCATAATATGTTTTTCTGTCCTGTACAAGAATAGGCTGTAATAAACCAAACTGTTTAATAGATTCTGCTAATTCTAATAAAGCATCCTCATCAAAATTTTTTCTTGGCTGTTCTCTATTTGGTTCTACTTTATTAATATCTACTATTGAATCCGGTTTTTCTACTATAACTTCCTTCTCTTTTGATTTTGTTTTTTTTGGCTCAGTAACTGCACTTGGAATCAATGCATCTAAACCTTTTCCTAAACCCCTTGCTGCCATAATATTTCTCCCCTATTTTCTTTTCATTACTTCCTTAGCAAGTTTTCTGTAAGCTTCAGCTCCTGCTGATTTTGGATCATATTTTGTAATAGGTATTCCATAACTTGGAGCTTCTGCTAATCTGATATTTCTTGGAATCAATGTATTATATATATTCTGATTTAAATGATTTTTAACATTTTCCACTACCTGCATAGAAAGATTTGTTCTGGAATCATACATAGTAAATACTACACCTTCCATATCTAATTCAGAATTTAATCTTTCTTTAACAAGATTTACAGTATGTATTAACTGACTTAATCCTTCCAAAGCATAATATTCACATTGAATTGGGACTAAAACACTGGTTGCTGTTGTCATAGCATTTACAGTTAACATACTAAGAGACGGGGGACAATCAATTAAAATATAATCATATTGATCTTTAATATAATCTACTTCATTTCTTAATATAAATTCTTTCTTTTCTACACCAATTAATTCTATTTCAGCTGCTGCTAAATTTACATTGGATGGAAGTACAGATACATTTGGAAGTACATCTTTAATAATACAATCATTAATAGAACACTCTCCCAAAATTAATTCATATACTGTGTCATCTAAATCATTTTTATCGATACCAAATCCACTTGTTGTATTTCCCTGTGGGTCAATATCAATTACAAGAACTTTTTTACCGGCTTCAGCTAATGCAGCTGTAAGATTAATAGATGTTGTTGTTTTACCAACTCCACCTTTTTGATTTGCTATTGCAATTACTCTTCCCATTATTAAAACCTTTCTTTTGTTTTGTTATATCTTTTTAGATTATAACATGATAGAGTTTCATTTTCCATATTCTTTGTGATTTACTTTATCTTATTTTTCACTATTTTTTTAGTTAATTTGCTGATTTTATATTTTAATATATTTATCTTTTTATTGACTTATTTAGTATAAATTTAATGTTTCACACTATATTTATGGATACGTTTCACATTTTATTTACAATATCTTGGGTTATTTTGTTTCACGTGAAACATTATATTGTGTCGAATTAAATAATATTATAGAATGTTTCACGTGAAACATTGACTTAGTCAGTTAAATATAAAAAGAGAAGAAACTATAAAGTATCTTCTCTAATCATTAAATTATTTAATTAATAGGATTCTTAGTTGCAGTTCCTGCTTTTCTTGGATACTGCTTTGGTGTTTTCTGAACTTTCTTAATCACAACTAAATTGCGATAAATATCACCATTACTTATGGTAAAATCAACTTGACCATTAAACTTACCACCTAAAACAAAAATTGCTTTTTTTGCACTTTCTAATTCTTCCGAAAGTTTTTCAGATTTATAAGAAATAAAACTTCCATCCATTTTTACAAATGGTAAACAATACTCTGATAAAGAAGATAAATTAGCAACTGCTCTGGAAACACATAAATCATACTTTTCCCTTAACTTATCAGGTTTAGCAAAATCTTCTGCTCTTCCATGAATTGTATCAATATCTGTTAATCCTAATTGACCAATAACCTCATCTAAAAATTTAATTCTTTTATTTAAGGAATCCAGTAAAGTAACTTTTAAATTTGGAAAAGCAATTTTTAAAGGTAATCCCGGAAATCCAGCTCCGGTTCCTATATCAATTAATGATAAATTCTGATTTAAATCAATAGCCTTTATTAAAGTTAAACTATCAACAAAATGCTTAATTACAACTTCTTCATACTCAGTTATACCAGTGAGATTCATAAATGAATTCCACTCTACAAGTAATTCATGATATTTTAAAAATTGTTCCACTTGTATATCAGTTAATTCTATACCAATTTTTCTAACTTCACTTAAAAGAAATTCTTTTTTATCCATACTAATCATTTTTCCTATTTCTAAAATGTTCTAAATAAACTAATAACACAGAAATATCCGCAGGGGAAACTCCTGAAATTCTGGAAGCCTGTCCCACATTTACCGGTCTATATTTTGTAAGCTTTTGTCTGGCTTCAATTCGTAAACTTGGAACATCATCATAATTAATACTTTCCGGTATCTTTTTATTTTCCATCTTTTTAAACTGTTCGATCTGACGAAGCTGTCTTGCCATATAACCTTCATACTTAATTTCAATATCTACCTGTTCAATAACATCCTTTGGTAAAGGTTGTCTATCCGGATCAAGTTCTGCTAATATTTCGTAAGTAAGTTCAGGACGACATAATAACTCGGCCAAATTAGAACCACTCTTTAAAGTAGAAGAATTATTTCTAATCAAAAATTCCTGATTAGCTTTTGATGCACCAATAGATACATTTTTAAGTCTTTCTACTTCTTTTTTTATAGCATCTTTTTTATATAATAAATATTGATATTCCTCTTCTGAAATAAGACCTACTCTATATCCTTTTTCACGAAGTCTCAAATCAGCATTATCCTGACGAAGTAATAATCTATATTCTGCTCTGGAAGTCATCATACGATATGGTTCTAAATTTTCTTTAATAACCAAATCATCT
>JAFZGJ010000106.1 GCA_017555455.1 Lachnospiraceae bacterium | reverse complement strand
CAAATAAACTCTGAGCACCTGTCATAAGTTTTTCCTGGGCAGCTTTCATTTCAGCCACCTGATCAGCTGTCATTTCCTGATCTTTTGTTCTTTCTAACATATCTTTTAATGCATTTAAATCAGCTTCTACATTAGCTTTTTCGTTAGCATCAATCTTATCTCCGGCTTCTTTTAAAGCTTTTTCTGTCTGGAATACAAAGGAATCTGCTTCGTTTCTTGCATCAATAGCTTCTTTTCTTGCTTTATCCTGTGCTTCATATTCAGCAGCTTCTTTTACTGCTCTATCAATTTCATCATCAGACATGGAAGAACCTGCTGTGATTGTAATATGCTGTTCTTTTCCTGTACCAAGATCTTTTGCAGATACATTAACAATACCGTTAGCATCGATGTCGAAAGTAACTTCGATCTGTGGAACACCACGCATTGCCGGTGGAATACCATCCAAACGGAACTGTCCAAGGGATTTGTTGTCTTTCGCAAACTGTCTTTCACCCTGAACTACGTTAATATCTACTGCTGTCTGGTTATCTGCTGCTGTAGAGAAAATCTGGCTCTTCTTTGTAGGAATTGTTGTATTTCTTTCAATTAATCTTGTTGCAATACCACCCATTGTTTCAATAGATAAGGACAATGGTGTTACGTCAAGAAGAAGGATTTCACCTGCACCTGCATCTCCAGCTAATTTACCACCCTGGATAGAAGCACCTAAAGCTACACATTCATCAGGGTTTAAGGATTTGTTTGGTTCATGTCCTGTTAACATTTTAACTTTTTCCTGAACTGCAGGAATTCTTGTAGAACCACCAACTAATAATACTTTGCTTAATTCAGATGCGCTTAAACCAGCATCTTTTAAAGCGTTCTGAACAGGAATAGCTGTTCTTTCTACTAAGTCATGTGTTAATTCATCAAATTTAGCTCTTGTAAGGTTCATATCAAAATGTTTTGGACCTTCTGCTGTTGCAGTGATGAAAGGAAGATTAATGTTTGTTGTTGTTGCAGAAGATAATTCTTTTTTCGCTTTTTCTGCAGCTTCTCTTAATCTCTGAAGAGCCATTTTATCGTTAGATAAGTCTACGCCTTCCATTCTCTTGAATTCAGCTAACATATAATCTGTGATTTTCTGGTCGAAGTCATCCCCACCAAGTCTGTTATCACCGCTTGTAGATAATACTTCGATAACACCATCACCAATTTCGATAATGGATACGTCGAATGTACCACCACCTAAGTCATATACCATGATTTTCTGTTCATGTTCGTTATCAAGACCGTAAGCTAATGCTGCAGCTGTAGGTTCGTTGATAATACGTTTTACTTCAAGACCTGCAATTTTACCTGCATCCTTTGTAGCCTGACGCTGAGCATCGTTAAAGTAAGCAGGAACTGTGATAACAGCTTCTGTAACTTTTTCTCCTAAATAACTTTCCGCATCTGCTTTTAATTTCTGTAAAATCATTGCAGAAATCTGCTGTGGAGAATATTTTTTGTCATCGATAGTTCTGCCACGGTCTGTACCCATATCTCTTTTAATGGAAGAGATTGTTTTTTCTGCGTTTGTTACAGCCTGACGTTTTGCAGGTTCACCAACTAATCTTTCTCCTGTTTTTGTAAATGCTACTACAGATGGTGTAGTTCTTGCACCTTCTGTATTTGTGATAACGGTAGGTTTTCCACCTTCCATAACAGCTACACAGCTGTTTGTAGTACCTAAGTCAATACCAATAATTTTACTCATCTTTGTTTCCTCCTCTTTATACGGCCTATTTGCCTAATTAATTGTTTTTGTTTTCTAATTCTAACTTACCACACCAACCATACTGTAACGTACAACAGTATCGCGGTACATATATCCTTTTTGTAATTCCTGGGCTACAATGCCTGATTCAAATTCTTCGCTTTCCACCTGCATTACTGCATTATGGAAATTAGGGTCGAATTCTTTTCCAACAGCTTCGATTGGTGTTACTCCGATTTTTTCCAATTCACTAAGCATTTGCTTATGAATCATACACATTCCGTCATAAAAAGAATCTTTATTATCCGGTTCGATGGCTGCCAATCCTCTTTCAAAGTTATCAATTACCGGTAAGATTTTTTCAACTACACTTTTTGCTCCGGTTTCAAACATCTGGGATTTTTCTTTTTCGGTTCTCTTACGGAAGTTTTCAAATTCTGCCATCTGACGTTTTGTTCTGTCTTCCAGTTCTGCCACCTTTTCTTCTAAAGCAGCTACTTTTTTATCCTTTTTCTTTCCAAAGAAGCCTTTACTTTCTTTTTCCTTTTCAGATGCTTCTTCTGTTCCATCTGTTTCGGAAGCTTCTTCATTTTCTGCTTCTGTATCAGTTTCGCAACTTTCTGCTTCACATACTGTTTCTTCACAATTTTCAGTATTTTCTACAGCCTCAGCTTCCATTGTTTCTGTCTCTGCCTGCTTTAATTCTTCGTTTAAATTTTCCTGCACTTTTATCTATTTCCTTTCCTATTCCTTTTTATAAATAGAATCTAATTGTTTTTTTACATTTTTTAAATTATCTATTACCTTATCGTAATCCATTCTCTTTGGTCCAATGATACCAATGGTACCCTTCATTCCTTCACCCAAGTCGTAAGTAGCAGTTACGATACTGCAATCCTCCATGGTCTGAACTTTAGATTCTTTTCCGATATATACCTGAATCCCTGTAGATTCTTCATCAGAAAGCCGCTCTCTTACCAATTCCGTCAATTCTTTCTTTTCTTCAAAGGTGGAGATCAATTCACTGGCTCTCTGGTGATCTGCCAACTCCGGATAACGGAAAATGTTGTTGGTTCCGCTGGTGTAGATTTCCAAATCCTCATCACCTTTTACAGCTTCTGCCACCGCATTAATCACTTCACTGATAATTTCACTGTGAATTCCTGCCTGCTTTTTCAAAGCAGTAATTAAAGGAAGATTAATTTCCTCTATAGATAAACCATTTAAATGTGTATTCAATAAAATATTAAGCTTTAATAAGGTTTCATCATTTAAAACTTCATCTACCGGCAAAATCGTGTTCTTAATCAGATTTCCTTCTGTTACAATAACTGCCAAAAGCTGTTTCTTATTTACTCTGGACAATTGAATAAATTTTAATTTATTGCCACTCATCCGAGGAGCGGAAACCATGGTAGCATAATTTGTATTTACCGCTAAAAGCTTAGCTGTCTGTTTTAACAAATGATCCAGCTTATCTTCCTTTTCTATCAGAAGCTCTTTTAGTTCCTCTACTTCCTTCTCTTTTTCCTGCATCATCATATCTACATAAAATCGATATCCTGCATCGGAAGGAATTCGTCCTGCGGACGTATGAGGCTGTAAAATATAACCCATTTCCTCCAGGTCTGCCATTTCATTACGAATGGTAGCACTGCTTAAATGTAAATCTGTGTACTTGGAAATGGTTCTGCTGCCCACCGGTTCCCCGGTTTCCAAATAATTACGGATAATGGCCTGCAATATTTTCGTCTTTCTTTCATCTAACTGCATTACCATCACCCCTCTTTCAAAAGAATTTTTATGTTATTAGCACTCATTTATTTTGAGTGCTAACATCTTCTGTAGATAAAATATCACTTACCCTATCTATTGTCAACAAATTTGATTAAAAATAATTCTTAAATAATTATGAAAATTGTTAAGGAAAATTTAGGGAATTTAAAAACCCCGAAGCCATTTGACTCCGGGGTTTTTATCTTTTCCAATATTTATGTAATTATTAGATTACAAAACTTCCTGTAACATCACCGTTAAATACATAGTAGCAAAGACCTTCTTCAGGTTTTACATATAATTCAACAGTTTTTAAATCAGCTTCTTTCTGATTTAGGTCATATGTCCACACATCCTTAGCGATTGTAACTAAAGATTCTTCTGTATAAGATTTTTCAGCAAACTGTAATGTTACATTTGCTTTTAAAGCTGTTTTCTTTGTTGCTGCTTTTTTAGCAGTAGCTTCTGCTTTTACTTCTTCTTTTGCAACTGCTTTCTTTGTTGTTGCTTTCTTTGCAGGAGCTTTCTTAGCTTCTTCTTTTACTTCTGCAACAGGTGTTGCTTTCACTTCTTCTTTTACTTCTACAACTGCTTCTACTTTTGTTTCTGCAACAGGTGTTACTGCCTTTGTTGTTTTCTTTACTGCTTTAGCCATTTTTATTTCCTTTCAACAATGCAAGGGATAAAAACTTTCTATATATTATTCTCTTTTACCCTTTTATTTTTAATATAACAGATAGCAGTTTACAACCTTTTTACAATTCCGTCAACTATTTAATTCAACAAAGGAAGGCTTAAAATTTCTTGATTTTTATGCAATTATCCCAAAATAAACCAATACAAGAACTCCTAATATGATTCTGTACCAGCCGAACACCTTGAAATCATTCTTTTTAATATAGTCCATAAGGAACTTAATTACTATGACAGAAACCACAAAAGCCACTATCATTCCTGTGAAAAGAATTCCCAGTTCAAAACCACTGAACGCAAAACCAAACTTTAACACCTTCAACAAACTGGCTCCTAACATAACCGGAATTGCAAGAAAAAACGTAAACTCTGCCGCTACTGTTCTGGACACACCAATTAGCAACGCACCTACAATGGTAGCGCCGGAACGGCTGGTTCCCGGAAAAATAGCTGCAATCAACTGAAATACACCAATTAATGCTGCAGTTTTGTAAGTAATCTGGGATATCTTTCTGATTTTCGCTTTTTTCCCCTTATTTTTTTCTTCTATAATAAGGAAGGCAATCCCGAATACAATCAATGCAACAGATACCGTCACATAGTTATAAAGATATTTTTCTAAAATATCATCAAAGAAAATACCTACAACGGCTGCGGGAACACAGGCCACAAGCACCTTAAACCACATTTCAAAAATATCCTTGCGGATCATCGGTTTCTTATCAAAGTGGAAAGGAAAAATTTTATTCCAAAAAAGAAGCACTACAGCTACAATGGCCCCCAACTGAATGACTACCAAAAACATTTCCCAAAATTCCGCAGATACATCCAATTTCACAAACTCATTTAACAAAATCATATGTCCGGTACTACTGATGGGAAGCCATTCGGTAATTCCTTCCACAATGCCAAACAAAATAGCTTTTAAAAATTCTAACATTGATAACCTCTCTTTCAAACAGATCTCTTAATTCCATTATATATATTACAAACTACTTTATTAATATACCTTTTAACGGCTCGGATATTCTGTTTCTACAAATTTGCGGAGAGCAACCAAGCTTCTTTCCACCTTCTCAGTGTCAATACAATAAGCCATTCTAAAATAACCCGGACATCCAAAGGAATCCGCCGGTACCAAAACAAGATCATACTTTAATGCTTTGTTACAGAATGCCACTGCGTCTTCTTCCAATGCCTTAGGGAAAATATAGAAGGTTCCTCCCGGTCTGACACAAGTAAATCCAAGTGCTGTAAGTTCGTCATAAAGAAGATTCATATTCTTTTCATACACAGATAAATCTGCTGTTTTGTCTAAATTTTCCGCAACTGCTAACTGCATTAAGGAGGCAGGGCAGTTATGACCGATACCTCTGGAAATCTGTCCGCACATAACCACCATTTTCTCTGCATCCGGACAAGCCGGATTAATAGCTACATATCCAATACGTTCTCCCGGAATAGAAAGGGATTTTGAGAATGAATAGCAGGAAATAGTATAATCATAAAACTTGGAAACGTATGGTACTTCTTTTCCATCAAAGGCAATTTCTCTATATGGTTCGTCGGAAATCAGGAAAATCTGATCCCCAAACTCTTCACTCTTTCTGTTTAGCACTTCTGCAAGCTTTGTCAAAGTTTCTGCAGAATATACAATACCGGATGGATTGTTTGGTGTATTCACAAGAACCGCCTTTGTTCTTTCCGTAATCATTTCTTCGAAAGCTTCAAAATTAATCTGAAAATCCTTTGTCTGTGGCGGAACTACCTTTAAAACAGCCCCCGACAGATTGACATACGGATTATATTCCGGGAAAAACGGTGCAAAAGTAATGATTTCATCCCCTGCTTCTGCCACCAGTCGGAACGCATGAGCCAATGCTCCCGCAGCACCACTTGCCATAAATATATGATCCCCGGTGTAATTCATTCCAAATCTTTTATTTAAAGATTCCGCTACTTTTGCTCGCACACTAGGAATTCCCAAACTTTGGCTGTAACCATGAAGCTCCATGGGACCTTTTTCCTGCAATAACTTCACACAAGTATCTGTAAATTCCCGGGGAACCGGTACAGACGGATTTCCCAAACTATAATCAAATACATTTTCATATCCGATTTCTTTTCCACGAGCTGTGGCAAACTCAGATAATGTTCTAATTACAGATTTACCCTGTAACATATCTACATATTTTTGAACTAACATAATATATTTTCCTTCCATTTATTCCTTTTGATTTATATGTCATATAACTATTCTAAATCAAGTGAATAGCTACATACTATAATAAATCATCTTTTCTTATTTGTCTTCCATTTTTCTGCTTCTGCATAAGCATTTTTTATCTGTTCAGATAAATGTCTATGATTTTTATATCCATTTTCAATCCTTTTTAAATTATATAAAAGACAATATTAGCAACTAAACATACTAAAATTCCAATAGCTAGCCTTTCATATGCTCAAAAGTATCTTAATCAAATCATTTGATATCTCAAAAGCAGATTGGAATCTACAAAACCGCACTTTCATATGCTCAAACATATAATGAAGAAACCTTTTGATGTTTTAAAAGCATCTAAAAATCAACAAACAACAAGTCTTATCTGTTCATAACTCTCTCTTAAATAAAATAAACTCTTTAACAGCATATTAAATCCATCAAATTACATATCTTATCCGCCAAATACACAAATAGGATAACATACATAATCTCTCATGTACATTATCCTATACTTTTGTTATTTCTTTAATCTAGCCGGGAAGCTTCAGCACTAACTACAGCTTCAGCACCAATGCACAACCCTAACGATTCTCCACCCATCCCGGATGATGAACCTTAATGTAAGATTTTACAACACTGATTAAATCCGGATAACTCATAGATGTTGTATTCAAACACAAATCATAGTTACTGGCATCATTCCAGGTTCTTCCTGTATAACATTTGTAGTAATCTGCTCTGTTTCTATCGATTCTTTCAATCTTTCTAATTATTTCAGCATCATCAAGTCCGGATAATGCTCTTTCACGTTCCATACAGTCTTTTAACGGAGCATAACAGTATAAACGGATTACATTTGGATTGTCTTTTAATACATAGTCCGCACAACGGCCAACAATAATACAGTCTTCTGTTTCAGCCAATTCCTTGATTACTTCTGCCTGAAGGTGGAATAAGTTTTCTTCAGAAGCAAAATTAGCACTGTCAGGACCAGCTCCTGCACCATGATATGTTCTCTTTACTCTTGGGAAAAATGGATTTGTTTTTACTCTTTCATCCACTTCACCAAACATAGCCTCACTGATTCCGCTCTTGTCGGATGCTAAACGAACCAGTTCTCTGTCATAATAATTAATTCCCAATTCCTCTGCCAAAAGTCTACCCATGGTTCTACCACCACTACCATATCCTCTGGCAATTGTAATT
>JAFZGJ010000105.1 GCA_017555455.1 Lachnospiraceae bacterium | reverse complement strand
TATGTATGGTTGACTTACTAATTCCAAAATGCTTCGCTGCCTGTCTGACAGTGGCATTGTTATCAATAATATACTGTGCTGTCATTAATACTCTTTCTTCTATATATGCTTTCAAAAAAAATCCCCTGCAAACATCTTTTTACAATGTATGCAGGGAATAAATTATATATGTTTTATTTTAATTTTCTTTCACTTGTATCTCTCCACAGTTCCGGACGGAATAACATTAAACGCAAGAATAATTCCAAACGTCTTACCAATATATCAAATAACATGACCAATTTAGAAAAATCACTGACATTTTCAAAAAACATGGTATAATCAAAACACAAATAAACGCATGTATAGTGATACAAAAATACACAATTATCACTAACTGCAGAAAGGTTGTATATGAAAAAAACATTTCACTTTAAATTGTCTACCACTCAGGCAGTTATGCTTAGTTTTTTCTTGGCAATTTTTGTAGGCAGTATCTTATTGGCACTGCCCATTAGTTCCTCCGGCAGTGAAGCAGTTCCCTACATAGATGCCTTATTCACGGCAACCACATCTATCTGCGTAACCGGACTTGTAACTTTGCCTACCGTAACTACCTGGAGTACATTCGGACATATCATTATCTTGATTCTGATTCAGATTGGAGGATTAGGAATCATTACTATTTTGTTCGGTTTTATGATTATGCTCAAGCGCAAATTAGGGCTGGAAGACCGAATACTTATCCAAGATGCCTTTAATTTAAATACTTTATCCGGTCTTATAAAATTTGTACAAAAGGTACTCTTGGGAACCTTTGTAGTTGAAGGTATCGGTGCTCTTCTCTATATGATAGTCTTTATTCCTGAATTTGGTGTAAGAGGCATATGGATATCTGTTTTCAACTCCATATCTGCATTCTGCAATGCCGGAATTGACATTATATCCGAAGATAGCTTATGTGCGTATGTTTTTAATCCCATTATAAATATGACCACCTGTCTCTTAATTTTTCTTAGTGGTATTGGATATATTGTCTGGTGGGATGTTCTTAAAGTATTAAAAAATGTCAAAAAACAAGGTTGGAAATGTTTTAGGTATTTAACACTCCACAGTAAGATTACGCTTTCTGCAACAGGAATTCTTATCTTTGGAGGAGCTTTTCTGATTTTTATTTTTGAATACCACAACCCTCTTACTATGGGGGACTATTCACTGGTACATAAGCTACAGGCAGCTCTTTTCCAATCCGTGACTACAAGAACCGCAGGATTTGCTACCATTCCTCAGCAAAACCTGACAAATGCTTCTGCAATTGTTTCTTTATTACTGATGTTTATCGGGGGTTCTCCTGTAGGAACCGCAGGTGGAATTAAAACGGTTACTATTTCAGTATTACTTGTTTCTGCTCTTGCAACCATCAGAAACAAAGCGGAGGTCGTTCTTTTTCACAGAACCATTCCCAAAGAAGCAGTCAGCAAAGCTGTAGCCGTAACAAGTATATCTTTTATAGTTATGTTCACTTCCACGGTTTTATTATCCGCAGTTACTGATGCTCCTGCACTTGATATTATGTACGAAACCATAAGTGCTACAGCAACCGTTGGACTTACCAGAAATTTAACTTCCAGTCTGAATCTATGGGGCAAGATTATTCTCATAGTGACTATGTATCTGGGACGCATCGGTCCTATTTCCTTGTTACTGGCATTTAACAAGAAAACTGAAAATAAAAATATAATCAAGAATCCAACAGAAGAAATAAGTATCGGATAATATCATTATAGAAAGGAAATAAAATAATGAGCACAAAAAAATCATATGCAGTTTTCGGACTGGGAAGATATGGAATCGCAGTAGCAAAAGAATTAATCAAAAATGGTGCTGAAGTTTTAGCCGTGGATATCAATGAGGAAGTTGTAAACAATGCAATTGCAGAAATCCCTTATTGTAAATGCGCTGACGTTACAAATGAAGATGTTATTAAACACCTTGGTATTTCAAATATGGACGTTGTAATCATTTCCATGGCAGACTCTCTGGAAGCATCTGTTATGGCAACCATGCTTTGTAAAGAAGCCGGTGTTAATATCGTAATTGCAAAATGCTCCAACGAAATGAACCGCAAACTTTTAAGTAAAGTAGGTGCTGACCGTGTTGTATTACCGGAAAGCGAATCCGGCATCCGATTAGCAAAAAATCTTTTGAATTTTGGTTTTGCTGACATTCTTGAATTATCTAAAGATGTTTCTCTCATAGAACTTGATATAAGACCGGAATGGGTAGGGAAAAATTTATTGCAATTAAATCTTCGTCAAAAATATTCCATAAACGTTGTGGCTATCACTCAAGATAATGACGTTCATGTTAATATAGACCCGCAGAAACCATTGGAAGCATCTATGAAACTTATTGTTATTGGCAACACTTCCAAATTGAGCAAATTGAAATAATATACATAATACTTACACATATCATCTTATAAAAAAGGCAGCTCAAATTCCGGATGGAATGAGCTGCCCTCTTTTTATAATGTATACAAGGAATAAAATTGTATTCTTAGTTCTCTTACTTAAGTTTTCTCTTAATCGTCTCTTTCCATAATTCCGGATGGAACAACATTAGTAGCGGAAACAATTCCAAACGTCCTGCCAGCATGTCAAATATCATTACATATTTGGAAAAATCACTGAAATGTCCAAAATTAGCCGTAGGTCCTACCATTTCCAGTCCGGGACCAATATTGTTAAAGGTCGCCGCCACAGCAGTAAATATAGAAATCAAATCAATATTTTCAAAAGTTAGACAGAACACGGAAACTACAAATATAATCATATAGGTAATGAAGTATACATTAGCAGAGCGAACCACTTCGTGTTCAATGGGCTTATCATCCATTTTAATTTTTACAATGCTCTTTGGATGAGTATAGGATGTTAATTCCTTAAATATAGTCTTAACTAAAATAATTAACCGGGATATCTTCAATCCACCGCCGGTACTTCCCGCACAAGCCCCCAAAAACATTAATAGTACCAGTGTACTTTTGCTGGTGGCTGACCACAAATTAAAATCAGCCGTAGCGAATCCGGTTGTAGTAATAATGGAGGCAACCTGAAAGAAAGAATCTTTGAGCGCATCCCCAAAATTAGGATAAAATTGCATTAAATCCGTAAAAATAACAAACACAGAAAGAACAATAATGGTAAAATACCATCTTACTTCTTCCATTTTGAATGCTTTTCTCACATCATGAAAAAGAATAAAGTAATAAGCATTAAAATTAACACCAAACAACATCATAAAAATACCCGTTACCCATTGGATATAGGGCGAATATCCTGCAAGACTGTCATTTTTTATTCCAAATCCCCCGGTTCCGGCAGTTCCGAAAGTAGTAGCCAATGCATCAAACACAGGCATTTTCCCCAAAAGCAACAGAAGAAACATAATAATGCTCATGCCAATATAAATTAAATATAAAATACGGGCTGTAGAACGCATTTTAGGAACCAGTTTCCCTACAGAAGGTCCGGGCGATTCCGCTTTCATCAAATTAATATTGGAACCACCGCTCATGGGAATGACTGCCAACAGGAAAACCAAGACACCCATACCGCCAATCCAATGAGTGAAGGAACGCCATAGCAAAGAACTATAGGAAAGAGCTTCTACATTAGATAAAATACTGGATCCTGTGGTAGTAAATCCCGATACGGTTTCAAATAAAGCATCGGTAAAATGCGGAATTTCTCCCGTCAATACAAAGGGAAATGCTCCCGAAAGACTTAGTACAATCCAACTTAGTGCAGTTGCCACGCACCCTTCTTTCAAATAAAAAACCTGTTCCTCCGGCTTTTTCCATGTTATTACGGTTCCTAAAACAAAACAGGAAAAAGCAACAGTAATATAAGAAATAAAAGATTTCTCATGATAAATAGCAGCTGTTAAGGAAGGCAATAACAAAAACAGGGATTGAAGCCGTAGAATTTGCCCTAAAATATAACCTATTATCGATATATTCATATTGTTATCCCCTCTTATTTTAAAATATCTTCGATTTCATCAAAACCGTTATGAGTGGTTACAATCATAACCGTATCTCCTATCTGAATGCAATCCTGCCCACTTGGCAAAATAATTTTTCCGTTACGGTTAATAAAAGCCACTAAAACATGTTCTTTTAATTTTAAATTCATCAAAGGTACATTAGTTACTTTCGAATTTTTATCAATACTGAATTCAATAGCTTCCACCCGTCCGTCAAACAAATGATAAAGAGTTTCGATGTTACTTTCGATAGAAGCACTTCTTGCACGCACATAGGCAATGATGGATTCTGAAGTAATCAAACGCGGATAAATAACACTGCCCAATTTTAATTCCGCAATTACATTTTTAAATGCAAGACGATTAATTTTGGTAATTACTTTGGTGTTGGAAAGTTGACGGGCATGTAAAGTCAACATAATATTTTCCTCGTCCATGCCGGTAAGAGGAACAAAGGATTCCATGGAATCAATTCCTTCTTCCTTTAATAACTCTGCATCCGTACCATCCCCATTAATAATAATAGCTTTCGGCAAAAGAATGCTTAATTCTTCGCAACGCTTTCTGTCCCGTTCAATAATCTTTACGGAAATCCCCATATGTAATAATTGACTGGCAAGATAATATGCCGCTTTTCCGCCGCCAATAATCATGGTACTTTTTACCTTAGAGGTTTTTACAGAAATATTTTGCATAAAGTTTTTGATGGTAGCACGTTGTGCTACAAAGGAAATAATATCTCCCGCTTTCATTTCTGACATACCGGAAGGGATTTCTACCTTTCCGTCTCGTTCAATGGCACAAACCAATACCTTGTTGGGAACTTTAGAAGAAAGCTGCGCCAAAGTGATGCCATCCAAAATATTACCTTCCGGAATTTTAAACTGGATTAATTCTGCCTGCCCATGGGCAAAAGAACTGACCTCCAAAGCCGTTGGAAGATAAAGAATACGGGCCATTTCTCTGGCCGCTTCCAATTCCGGATTGATAATCATGGCAAGCCCTAATTTTTCTCTTAAATATCCGATTTCCTTACTGTAATCCGGAGTGCGGACTCTGGCAATTGCTGCACAGTTACCTACCTGTTTTGCAATAGTACAGCAAAGAAGATTTAATTCATCAGAACCGGTAACGGCAATCAGTAAATCTGTGTTTTCAATACCTGCTTCCATTTGTACACTGTAACTGGCACCATTCCCTTCCAATCCCATAATATCGTAAAGGTTGGTTAATTCTTCTATTTTCGTAATATTCGTATCGATGACGGTAATATCATGTCCTTCCAGCACCAGTTGTTCCACCAGCGTAGATCCCACTTTTCCGCATCCTACAATTATAATTTTTAATCCTTTGGGTTGTTCATTCCTACGTCCGAACATAATATCCTCCAAACAACAAAAATAATTTTAAAGAAATTATACCACTTTAAAGTATAATTGGATAGTACATAAAAAAGACCTTACATCAGAAAGAATTTTCTTTCTTTTGTAAGGTCATTTTGGGTATTTCTATCGTAAATCTTATAATTCGCAGTTATTTACGGTTCTTGGGAAAGGAATTACGTCACGGATATTGCTCATACCTGTTAAGTACATTACGCAACGTTCAAATCCAAGACCAAATCCTGCATGACGTGCAGAACCATATCTTCTAAGGTCAAGATAGAATCCGTAATCTTCTTTGTTAAGTCCAAGTTCATCCATTCTTGCTTCCAATAATTCCAAATTATCTTCTCTCTGGCTTCCTCCGATGATTTCACCAATACCCGGAACTAAGCAGTCCATAGCAGCTACGGTTTTTCCATCTTCATTCAGTTTCATATAGAAAGCTTTGATTTCCTTTGGATAGTCAGTTACAAATACAGGACGTTTGAATTCTTTTTCTGTTAAGAATCTTTCATGTTCTGTCTGTAAATCACATCCCCAGTATACTTTGTAATCAAATTCATCGTTGTGTTTTTCTAAGATTTTGATAGCATCTGTATATGTTACATGACCAAAATCAGAATTTACAACATGATTCAATCTTTCAATTAATCCTTTATCAACAAACTGGTTAAAGAATGCCATTTCTTCCGGTGCGTTTTCCAATACATAACGGATTACATATTTAATCATGGATTCTGCCAACATCATATCGTCTTTTAAGTCTGCGAAACACATTTCAGGTTCGATCATCCAGAATTCTGCCGCATGACGTGTTGTGTTTGAGTTTTCCGCACGGAAAGTAGGTCCGAAAGTATAAATGTTCTTAAATGCAAAAGCATAAGTTTCTCCGTTCAACTGTCCGCTTACGGTAAGGTTTGCAGGTTTTCCGAAGAAATCCTGAGAGAAATCTACTGCTCCGTCTTCTGTCTTAGGAACGTTGTTTAAATCTAAAGTTGTTACCTGGAACATTTCTCCCGCACCTTCACAGTCACTTCCTGTAATCAGTGGTGTGTTTACATAAACAAATTCTCTTTCCTGGAAGAATTTGTGGATAGCATAGGCTGCCATGGAACGAACACGGAACACTGCCTGAAATGTGTTGGTTCTGGCACGAAGGTGGGAAATGGTACGAAGGTATTCAAAAGTATGACGTTTCTTCTGTAACGGATAATCCGCTGTGGAAGTACCTTCTACAAATACTTCTTCTGCCTGCATTTCAAATGGCTGTTTTGCATTTGGTGTAGCCACAATAGTACCGGTTACGATAACCGCTGCACCAATGTTTAATTTTGCAATTTCTTCAAAGTTGCTGATTTTATCTGCAGAGTATACTACCTGTAATGTTTCAAAAAAAGTCCCGTCATTTACTACTAAAAAACCAAAAGTCTTAGAGTCACGGTTTCCTCTTACCCAGCCGCCTACAGTTACTTTTTTATCGATATAGCTGTCACGGTTTCTGTACAATTCTTTTACACTTGTTAATTCCATATTTGCCTCCTCATATGTCTTTTGTATTCTCTGTCTTATGTTTTAATATCGACATTTTCCTGTTTTGTATTATCTTTTATTCAGCAGTTAATTCAGAAACTTCTGTAACTGCTGCATTATCCACTAAAAAGTTCACTATTTTTGTTAATAATAAACTATCTTTGTATTCCTGTAAATCTACTGCACTCTTAAACTCTTCCACACCGGCATAACCATAGCTTGCATAATTTTCTTCAATAGCAGTATCCATTTCTTCGTCAGAAACGGAAATATTCTCCTGAGCTGCAATTTTTAAACAAACCATTGCCTGTTTTGCAGACTCTTCCGCAGCCGCCACGGTTTCTGCTTCAAAAGCTTCCTCATCCATACCAAAATATGCGCTGACAAAACTTTGTAAATCCATGCCATACATAGAAGCCTGATAAGTCATATTATTGATATTGATTTCATAGAACTTATCAATAAGTCCCTGAGGCACTTCTTTCACCTCAGCATTTTCTGTAACCATAGCAATTACCTGAGCTTCCATATTCTGTCTTGCCTGGTCACCGTAGCTTTCTTCCATCATGCCCTTCAGATATACACGATATTCCTCTGTTGTAGTAACACCTTCAATGGCAAGTCCGGCTACAAATTCATCATTAAATTCGGATGCAGCTTTCTGATAAATACCATTTACAGTTACGGTAAATACCACCTCTGCCCCTGCTAAATCTTCCGCCGGATAATTTTCCGGAAAGGTAAGTGGTAAATCTATAGTTTCTCCTTTTTTTACTCCAATCAAACCTTCTTCAAAGCCCGGAATAAAGGAACCGGAGCCGATGGTCAAATCATAGCCCTGTGCAGTTCCGCCCTCAAAGGCTACTCCATCTTTTTTCCCTTCATAATCAATGTTAGCAACGTCTCCGTTTTCCACCACATCTCTGTCAGTTACTTCTTCCAAATTAGAATACATAGACATCATATATTCAATATAGGCTTCCACTTCTTCATCACTGACAGTAGTTGCACTGTTTACTACTTCCACTCCCTTGTATTCCCCTAAGGTAACATTATTTTCCACGTCAATTTCATCAAAATAAATCATGGAAGCTTTGTTTTCCGTTACCTGTGTATTTTCTGTGGTTTCCTTATTTCCATTAGAACAGCCGATCAGCTGTAAGCCAATCAGTCCTGCCACCAATACCTTTGCAATTTTTCTTTTCATATTCTCCTCGCATTTCCTTAAAACAAATAATAACTATTCAGTTATAACACATTTATTCCTTTATAGCAAGGGCGACAACAATCTGGAAATATGTTCTTTTATGCGTATTTTAAGGCTCCTGGAAGCATATTCCTGCTCTGTTAAAGGTTTACAGTTTTCCAAATCCTGTCGAAAAATCCCACACATTTTCTTTACTTCTGTTTCTCCGTAAACAATAGCATTAATTTCGTAATTTAAATGAAAACTTCGGATATCCATATTGGCGGTTCCATAGCAATAGATATCCTCGTCCATAATCATTCCCTTGGTGTGCAAAAATCCATTCTGATAAATATAGACCTCGGCTCCCATTTCCAAAAGCTGGGCAGCATAATATAAACTTGCCCAATATACAAACATATGATCCGGCTTCTTGGGTAGCATAAGCTGCACTTCTTTACCCGAAAGAAGTGCCAGTTTTAAAGCATTCAGTACTGCTCCGTCAGGAATAAAATAGGGTGTTTGTATTTGAATTTTCTTTTTTGCATTTCCAATACACCTTAAATATACATTTCTTATATGAGGAGATGCAGATGACGGTCCACTGATAACCATTTGTACTCCACAGCCGCCGCTGCCTCCCTCCATAACTTTCTCCCCCTGTTCCACTCCCCAATCGGAAAAGAACACCTTTCTCAAACTGCTTACAGCACTGCCCACAATACGGAAATGAGTATCCCTCCAAAAGCCAAATCTGGGATCCATACCTAAATATTCCTTTCCAACATTATATCCTCCCAAATATCCAATATACCCATCCACGATCAGAATTTTTCTGTGATTACGATAATTAAATCCTGAAATTACTGACAACAGATTGTTCCATATTCCATGCTTAAAGCACTTTACTTCCACCCCTGCTTTCCGCATTTCATCCCATTTTTTAAGGGATATTTTACGGCTGCCTAATCCATCATACAAAACCTTTACTTTGATCCCTTCCAAGCTCTTTTTACACAGAGCCTCCTTTAATTTATAAAACAAAAAATCTTCTTTAAAAATATAATATTGGACCAGAATTTCTTTTTTGGCTTTTTGTATATCCATAAATACTGCCTGAAATTTTTCCTCTCCGGTGGTCAACACCTCCACATGATTATCCTCTGTTAATACTCCAATTTCTTGCTCTGCTTTGTTCTTTTGTTTTGGGATATTTTGTCCGGTTAACATATATAAAAGGAATCCCACTAACGGGAAATTGAACAACACCAAAATCCAGGCCCAGGTACTTTCCGTTTCCTTCTTTTCCCAAAATATCAGTTTTATGATTAATCCTATATTCAGAATCAAAAAAACGGTTTTAATTTTCTCCATAATATGCTCCATTTATCATATATTTCTTATAGATATACCCATGATTTGCTTGCGTAATTCAAAAACCCATGTTAGAATATTTGCAATTGGTTTATAAAAATAAGGAGGAATGACAAATGAACCCAGGTGTTGTCGTATTCATAGTCGTTTTACTCGTTTTAATTGCAGCCGTAGTAGCTTTATACTTTGTAGGCAAAAAAGCCCAGAAGAAACAGGAAGAACAACAGCAGCAAATCGAAGCAATGAAACAGACTGTTTCCATGCTTATCATCGACAAAAAACGAATGAAAATGAAAGATGCAAATCTCCCTCAGCAGGTTATGGACTCTGCAAACAGATTTGCTAAAAACACAAAACTTCCTGTAGTAAAAGCCAAAATCGGACCACAGATTATGACATTAATTGCTGACGAAAAGATTTTCGACAGCATTCCCGTAAAAAAGGAAGTAAAAGCAACTGTCAGTGGAATTTATATTACAGGCGTAAAAGGACTTCATGGTAAATCCGCACCGGTAGAACAGAAGAAAAAGAGCTGGTGGAAACGTACCGTGGAAGCAGCACAGGAAAAAGCAGGTGCTAAAGCAGTGAAGTAAGTATTTAAAAAGCAAAGTCTTAACTGACTTTGCTTTTTTTGTATCCTTTATTAATTTCTCAAAGAAAAGGCTTCTCCATCCTTGGCACGGATATCGATTTTGATTTTACAATCCGCCAAATGTTCATAATTTACATCCATGGCGTAATCTACCTTTACCACAATCCTTTTTTCTTCTTCTTCAAAATTTACTCTCTTAGCTTCTAATCCAATCATAAGACTTCCGAAAGGAGTTCTGTAATCTGTTAGTGTTTTTTTATTTTCTAAAAAGTCCATGGTTACATTAATAGGACCTTTTTTATTCAGGTGCATCTCCCCTTTTTTAAATTTAATCATACTTTTTACGGGGTCATCCATACCTTCAATCACTTCATCAAACATAATATAGTGAGTATTATTTTTAAGATAATACTCTCCTCTTTGAATGCTTTCTATTTTTTCTCCATCCTGCCCGTTATCAAACTGGATTCCCCGAATAGAAATCATAACATCTTTCGTCATTTCTAATACTCCTCAATATTAATCTGCTTTACTGCCAATACTCCATATTTAAAAATAGTATTGGCAAAATGCTGGAACTTTTCCGCTCCGTCACTGACAAAAAACTGATACTGGTTGGTTCCCAGTGCCGGCTTTTCATCCTGTAACATATTCTTTTCCGTCAATAAACGTTTTAATTCTATGGCAGTTTCGTATGCCGGATTTACCAGCGTTACTGCCTCTCCCATAACCCTTCCTACCGTACTTCTTATGAGAGGATAATGGGTACATCCCAAAATTAAGGTATCAATGCCGGAATCAATCAATACACTTAAATAACGCTGTGCTATCTCATCCGTTACCGGATCCTCCAACAACCCTTCTTCTACCAATGGCACAAATAAAGGACAGGCTTTTCCCATAACTTTAGCATCACTTTTTAAAGCTTTTATGTATTGGGTATAAATTTCACTGTTAATGGTTCCTTCTGTAGCAATAACTCCGATTTTTCCATTGTCTGTGGCTCTGGCAGCGGTTACTGCTCCCGGTTTTACTACCCCAATAATGGGAATGTCTATTTCCTTTTCAATCTGCTCCAAAGCATATGCGCTGGCTGTATTACAGGCAATGACAATGGCTTTTACATTCTGGGTTTTTAAAAAACGAACAATCTGTCTGGAATACTTGGTCACGGTTTCCTTGGATTTACTTCCATAGGGCACTCTGGCAGTATCCCCAAAATAAACAATTCTTTCCTTGGGAATCTGACGCATAATTTCTCTCACAACGGTCAATCCCCCTACACCGGAATCAAATACACCGATGGGCAGATTCTTCAGATTTGTTTCTTCCATAAAGCATCCTTGCTCCATTCTGTTTTATTTCTTATCTTCCTGTCTTTTGCTTTAAAAGCTCCAGAAATTTGCTTTTAATTACAAGCTCTCCCTTATCTGCATCTAAAATCTCCAAAAAATCTTCTCTTGGATTTTTAGTTTCATAAACAGATTCGTAACTTTCTTCCACTAAACTAAACTGCGGATATAACATGCCCCAAAAGGCAAAGCTCATCATGCACAAGAGAATTCCCTGCTTTATATTTTCCATAAACTATCCTTTCCATACTAATGTGTTTCTTTCTATGTTAAGTATGGTCCGTTTTTAAAGAAGTATACTCGCAGAATTTTTATTTCTCTTCTCTACTACACTATGCTTTTCTTTCTCTGTCTATGCGTATCTGATTTAAAACCGCAATTTCCTGATTATCAATATGTGCCTCAATGGCTGCAAGAGCTTTCGCCTTATCCCCTTGAATAATTCCCTGACAGATTTCTTCATGTTCCTGTACCAAACGGCTGTGTTGGGAACTGTCCTTTATATATTCAAAGCGGTAACGATACATCTGCTCAGCCAAATTATTTACCATTTGGGACAAACGGATATTTCTTGTAGCCGCTACAATAATATCATGGAATGCCACATCAGTTTTGGCAATCATGGAAAAGTCTCCGGTTCTAACTGCATCTTCAAAATCCCTGCAGGCATTTTGAAGTTTTTCTTTTTCTTCTTCCGTAATTCTGTCGCAAGCCAATTCCACAGATAAATTATCCAATACCTTACGGACTTCCAAAACATCCTTCATACTTTTTTCCGTAATTTGTGCAACCTCTGCTCCTCTTCTTGGAATCATGGTTACCAATCCTTCTAATTCCAATTTACGGATTGCTTCCCGGATAGGAGTACGGCTTACGCCTAATTTATTTGCAAGATGAATTTCCATCAAACGTTCCCCGGGTTTTAATTCTCCCGTTAAAATCCCCTGTCTTAAAGTTTTAAACACTACATCCCGAAGTGGTAAATATTCATCCATATCCTGCTGAAAAATACTAGCCATTTTTATTAATCCCTTCTCTTTTGATTCATGATCAGAACTATAGTTCCTTTTTTATATACCATTGTTCCTTTTACACTTGTACTTGCGTTTCTTTTGCAAATACGGTTACAAAGCTCTGTTTTGCCAATCCGCTGTTTTTTACAAGATCCAATGCTTTCTTAGCAAGTTCTTCCTCTTTAAAAATTGCAAACACGGTTGGTCCGCTTCCGCTCATTAAAGAGTTCTCTGCTCCCGCCTCTTTTAACATCTGTTTCAATTCAGAAATTACCGGATATTTGGTTTCCGTAACAGTTTCCAAAACATTTTCCATGCGTTTGCATACACCGTCTAAATTTCCTTCTTTGATAGCTTCTACCATTCCGTCAATATCAGGATGTTTTTTTAATTCATTGGCATGAAGATTTTCATATACATATTTTGTAGAAACACTGATTTCCGGTTTTGCCACAACCACAAAACAATCCGGCGCATCGGGAAGTTTTGTTAAAATCTCTCCAATCCCTTCACTTAAAGCGGTTCCGCCTTCAATACAATAAGGAACATCTGCTCCGATTTTCACCCCTATTTCTTTCAAATCATCCATGGATAAATTTAAATCAAATAATGTGTTAATCCCCACTAAGGCTGCTGCCGCATCGGTACTTCCCCCTGCCATTCCTGCCGCAATGGGAATTCTCTTTGTTAAGGTAATTTCTACCCCTTCCTTTACTCCACACTTATCAAATAAAAGCTTGGCTGCTTTATAAATCAAATTATTTTCATCCGTAGGAAGCTCCATGGTATCTGTTTTCACTACAATTTTGGAATCCTGTAATTTTACAAAATCCAAAGTATCGTAAATATTCACCGTCTGCATAATCATTTTTACATCATGATATCCGTTTTCCCTGCGTCTTAAAACATCTAACCCAAGATTAATTTTTGCCATGGCATTTATGCTGATTCTTTCCATAACTACCTCCTATATAGATTGCTTTTTGTATACAATATACATTAAATTGTATTTAATTATATACAATCCATACTGTTTCGTCAAGGTTTGTAATTTATGTAAATTTTATTTTTCCTATTATATTCTCTCCTATTTTGCCGATATAAAAAGTAGAAAAGATTTTTTGTAACTATTTATCCGGCGCATCCGGTAATTTTACTTACCCTGTGCCAATGTGAAATGCAGCAGACAGCATTTTTTCATGTCTGCAGAATGGAGTCGACTATGAATGTAAATGGAATTACCGGTTATAGTACAGCAAACAGCAACTATGAAACCAAAACAAAAACTACAGAAAAAGCAGAAGAAGTGAAAACAGAAACTAAGGTAGAATCCGGTGCGGTTTATGAACCATCCAAGCAGGATCCTGCTGCAAGCACAAAAAAAATATATAAACAGGACACTGCTTTAGTAAATAAATTGAAAGCAGATGCGGAAGCCAGAACTGCCCAGTTAAGAAGTCTGGTAGAAAAAATCATGTTAGGTCAGGGAAATGCTATCGGTACTGCCGATGATATCTGGAGTTTCCTTAGAACCGGTAACTTTACCGTAGATGCTGCAACCAAAGCCCAGGCTCAGGCAGATATTGCAGAAGACGGCTACTGGGGTGTAACCCAGACTTCTGACAGAATCGTTGACTTTGCCAAAGCTCTTTGCGGTGGCGACCCTGATAAAATCGAAGAAATGAGAGAAGCTTTCGAAAAAGGCTTTAAACAGGCTCAGGAAACCTGGGGTGGTGAATTACCTGAAATTTCTCAGAAAACCTATGATGCTGTTATGGAAAAATTTGATACATGGGCTGCAGAAAGTGCAGAAACCATTGTATAGCTATTATAATAATTTTACCCTCTGCCACCGGCAGAGGGTATTTTTATGGCACTTTTAGCAGGCTCCTTTTACCAATAATATTTTTTGTCCTTTTTCCACTTCATTTCCCGTTAAGTGATTTATTTCTTTTATGGATTCCTGGGATACACAATAACGTTTTCCTATATTCCATAAACTTTCCGTTTTTTCAGGAATATACACAATGATTCCCGGCGTATTGGTTATTATTTCTTCCGGAAACGGATTAATTTTCACATTTGTTATCGTCATCCTTTCCCATTGTTCCTCCGCTAAAATATCCAAGTCTACTAAACTTTTTACTTCCACATGACTTTCATCCAAAATAACTCCGCTACACTGTTCTACCATAGGTACAATTTTCCATTTTGCTTTTGAAGTAACCTCTGAATTACCCATGAGATAAGTAAACGGAACTTCCTTTTTCATTACTTCATATTTTCTGCTTTCATGATCCGTCATATACATCATGGTAACAGACAGGATTCCTTCTACCGTAAGTCCTTCTGCTTCCATTCTTGAATCTTCTATCATGGCATTCCCATTCACATGACAGATTTGAAGGATTTTTCCATGGGAAGCAGGCAATTTTATGTTTTCAACCACCTTCACTCTTCCCTGATATTTATCACAAACTAATTTACTGCTTCCTCTTCCATATTCCGGTGTAATTTCCAATGCTGTACCATAAATATCCGTTATCTGTTCCAGCTCCCGCCGTTCATACATTTGGATAGGAATATCCAATACCATCTCTACTTCGATTACCCGTTCTTCCCCATCATAGTCTTGCTTCACACTTACATTCTCATAATTGATACCGGGGGTTATGTCTGCTACCATACAACTGTTGCTTCCCGGACATTCCATATTTCCACTAAAGGGAATCGTAGTTTCGTATGCTTTTATTTCCGGTTCTTCCCCACTGCTTTCATAAAGTATAAATAGCTTTAATTCCCCTTGAATTCCAATACTTTCCTCCAAAGGACGAATTTCCCATTTTCCCAACTCCAAATACTTCCATAGCACTTCTCCTATCGGTGGCAAGGAAGCCGGTAACTCCAAATCTTCTTTGATGCGGAACACATCTTTTCTGTCTACAGAAATAACAGACCCGGAATAAGTTTCTTTTTTGATTTCCATATTCTCCGGTTCTATGATATCTGTTAAAATTTCTTCATCCCTTATTTCTTTGGTTTGGATACAAAAGTTAATCAATCCCCGCACATTAATTTTGCGTGAATTAATAAGACTACTTCTTAAATCCTCGATATTTGCCTGAATTTGGGGGGAATCTATATTTTCCATTCCCTCTACACGGACTTTTTCTTCCCAGGGAATCTCTCCCTGCATCCGATATAGTCTTCCATTCTCTTCTTCCGAAGCATAAAGAACCTCATAAAACATTTTTCCCTTCATGGCCAGGGAATCTTTTCCCGGACGGACATCCTCTACCACAACTCTTCCTTTTTCCATTAAAATGCTTGCAGCATCCGGATTCCTGTCACTGATATTTTTATCCTCCTCCAAGGTAATCTGTGTATTTATTTGACATTTTACCCGGTCCATATGTAAATTTACTTTTTTTAATTCCATAAAAAACCTCCCAAGGTGTTCTTGCAAGACAAAACTATTACTTTCTATCCCAATATATTCACCTGAGAGGTCAATTATTACTGTATTTTATTTTACACATCCGATAATATCGGAAAGGTTTTCAATTTTCTGCTGCTCCATGAATTTTTCAATTCCTTCTACGGTTTCTACGGTAGCATATGGATTAATAAAGTTCATAGCCCCTACCGCTACTCCGGTGGCACCTGCCATCATAAATTCCAAGGCATCTTCTGCATTTGCAATTCCACCCATACCAATAATCGGAATCTTAACCGCATTAGCTACCTGATATACCATTCTTACAGCAACCGGTTTAATGGCAGGACCGCTCATTCCTCCGGTTTTATTTGCCAATGCAAAATTTCTTCTGTAGATGTCAATCTTCATACCGGTTAAGGTATTAATTAAAGATAGGGCATCCGCTCCTGCACTTTCTGCCGCTCTTGCCATTTCCGTAATATCTGTTACGTTAGGGCTTAATTTCATAATAATAGGCTGTTTGGCATGTTTTTTGATTTCGGAAGTAATGTTGTAAAGGGCATCTGCTTTCTGTCCAAAAGCAATGGCACCTTCTTTTACATTAGGACAGGATACATTAATTTCCAACATATCCACATTGGTATCTCCTAATTTTTCCACTACATCAATATAATCTTCTGTGGTTTTTCCACATACGTTTACAATAACTCTGGTATCGAACTGCTGTAAAAACTTCAAGTCACGTTCAATAAACACATCAATTCCCGGATTCTGCAAACCAATGGCATTTAACATTCCCCCATACACCTCTGTTACTCTGGGTGTCGGATTGCCCGGCCACGGTACACTTGCTACACCTTTGGTTACTACCGCACCTAATTTATTTAAATCTACAAACTCTCCGTATTCCATACCGGAACCAAAGGTACCGGAGGCAGTCATAACAGGATTTTTAAATTCCACACCTGCAATGGTTACTTTTGTATTTTTCATCCTTTTTGTCCCCCTTAAATATCTACATCTTCTGCTAAAAATACCGGTCCGTCGGTACAGATTCTGGCATTGTTTACATGAGAATGGTGGTCTTTCTTTGTGGTTTTACATACACACCCCAAGCATGCTCCCACACCGCAGGCCATTCTTTCTTCTAAGGAAATGTAAGCGGGAATTCCTTTTTCCTCAGCATATTTTTTAATAGCACGTAACATAGGCATAGGACCACAAGCAAAAATCACATCTGCATCCAGCGCATTTTCTTCAATGGCATTCATAACATTTCCTTTTGTTCCAACACTTCCATCCTCTGTGGCAATGTAAACTTTTGCATAGTTTTCCAAATCTTCTTTTAAGAATAAATTATGATCTCTGTAACCGATAATTGCCTGTTTATCAGCATCTAATTCTTTTGCTAACTGTACAATGGGAGGAACTCCGATACCGCCCCCCATAAGAAAGGCTTTTTTACCTTTTCCTTCTTCGATAGGGAAACCATTCCCTAAAATTCCCAAAACCGGAACTTTGGTTCCTGCCCCATAGTGGGAAAATTCTTCTGTTCCTTCTCCTGCTACACGGTATACGATACGAAGCATGTTCTCTTCCTTATTTACTTCACAAATACTGATAGGTCTGGGAAGCAAATTACTTTTATCCTCCGGATATACACCGATAAACTGTCCACACTTTGCATCCTGTGCCAATTCGGTTTTTAACCACATATCAAAAATTCCCGGTGCTAACTGTTTCTGGTCCACTACTGTGGCAATTACTTTTTTCTTCTGTGCCATAATATCCTCCACGTTATATTTCATCATTATAAATTACATTACCGCTACAAATGGTTTTCTTTATTTTACCTAACATCATTTTACCGGCAAATGGGGAATTTTTGGATTTTGATAAAAATCCTTCTACTCTCCACATTTCGTTAGGATCAAAAATAATCAAATCTGCGGGACCGTCCTGCTTAATGTAACCCGCATCTAATCCATACATTTTTGCCGGTGCATAGCTCATTCTGTCAATTAAATCCATCAAAGGCATATCATTCTTTTCTACCAGCTCCCCAACACCCAAGGCAAAGGCTGTTTCCAAGCCTAAAATACCGCTGGGAGCTTCTGTAATGCTTTTTGCCTTTTCTTCTTCACTATGAGGTGCATGGTCTGTAGCTATAATATCTAAGGTTCCATCTTTAATGGCTTCAATAATAGCTGCTTTATCCACCACCGTTCTAAGAGGAGGATTCATTTTTGCCATAGTACCATACTGAATTGCCGCCTCTTCCGTTAAGGTAAAATGATGAGGTGTAGCTTCTCCATGAATATTTAAGAAGCCTTCCTGCTTAGCTTTTCTTATCATATCCGCAGTTTCTTTACAACTGATATGCTGGATATTTACAACGGCTCCTGTTTTTTTGGCAATCTCAATATCTCTTGCCACCATAGAAACCTCTGCTTCTCTGGGAGAACCGCCAATTCCGAAATACTCTGATGCTTTTCCGCGGTTAATACCATTATTGGCAATCAGGTTAGGATCTTCCTCATGAAGACTGATCGGTACTCCTAAGCTTCCAATACGGCTCATTGCCTCTGTAACCAGTTCTTCCTCTAACAATGGGATTCCGTCATCGGTAAATCCCACTGCCCCTTTTTCTAAAAGCGCTTTATAATCACACAATTCTTTTCCCTGTAAACCTTTGCTCACACTGCAACAGGTTTCTATATGGATAGGTGTGGTTTTTCCTTTTTCCAAAATATAGTTTAAGGTTTCTTCGTTATCTACTACCGGCTTGGTATTTGCCATCAAAACTACGGTAGTAAAACCACCTTTGGCAGCTGCTTTGGCTCCTGTTTCAATATCTTCCTTATATTCAAAACCGGGATCTCTGAAATGAACGTGAACATCCACCAGCCCCGGTGCCACATACAGACCATTGGCATCAATAACTTCCAAATTTTCAAACAAGGATTCATCTACTAACCCTGTTACACCTAAATACAATTTTTTTATTCTTCCATTCTCAATAAGAATGTCCCCATCCCCTTCATATCCGCTTTCCGGGTCCAATATATATCCGTTTTTTATCAGTAGCATATTTCTACTCCTTTTATAACTTAGATGCGTATAGTATACCACATTTATCATTGAAAAACTACCGGCAAGCCCATTTCTGATATCTGTAAAACAATAACTGGATAGGAAGGCGCGTTTTTTGTATTCTGTTCCTTTGGGCCCATAAGACAAGTATCTACATAGATTGCATTGGCAGTTGCATATAACTCTTTGATATAGATGGAATAACCTCCTGTATCCTGTTTTCCGTAACCAACAATAATATACCGGTTATCTTCATCCGCATAAGTTACTTTTATCTCCTCTTCTTTTCTTTCTTCAATGATAGAAGCTAATTCTTCAGGAATACATTCCTCACTGACAATCACAAAGGGAATTTCTCTTTTTTCTTCTTCTGAAACAATTTTAAATTTACAGCCTTGTATTTGAATTCCCGATACAATCATGATTGCCGCCATCAATACTGTAATCATCCATTTCTTCCAGAATTTCATGCTTCACCCGTTCTGTTTTGTTATATCCAATATATTCCCGGGAAGTATGACTTATACATAGTATCCATTTATATGGTCATGCTAAATTTTACCTTGTTTAACCGGAGATTTTTTTGTATACTAAAAACAATAATTCCAATATATGGATTTTGGAATTACTTTCAATAGAAGGAAGGAACTTATATGATACGTTTTATTTGTATTGCAATTTTTTTAGTTGTATTTTTAGTTTGTAGTATTCCATTATTAATTATTGAATGGATCATTGGTCATTTTAATATGGATTTAAAAAACCGTTCTTCCCTTGCCATTGTAAAATGGGCATTTAACGTAATTCTCTTTATCACCGGAGTGGATGTTACCGTTCTTGGAGAGGAAAACGTTCCCAAGGACGAAGCCGTTTTATATGTGGCCAACCACCGTAGCTATTTTGACATTCTGTTAACTTATGTCAGGGTTCCCCGTCCTACCGGCTATATTTCCAAATTGGAAATGGAACGTTTCCCTTTACTCCGTAACTGGATGCGTAATCTCCATTGTTTATTTTTAGACCGTAAGGATATCAAGCAAGGATTAAAAACCATCCTTACAGGCATTGATAAAATGAAATCCGGTATTTCTATGTGTATCTTTCCTGAAGGAACACGTAACAAGGAAAACGACACCTTCTTACCATTCCATGGCGGAAGCTTTAAGCTGGCCGAAAAATCCGGTTGTCCCATTGTTCCCATTGCCCTAAATAATGTGGCTGATATTTTTGAAGACCATAGTCCTAAGATAAAAAAGACTCATGTTATTATTGAATACGGAAAACCTATTTATCCGGAACAGCTGGACAAAGATACCAAAAAAAATCTGGCCGGTTATGTTTCCGACCAGATTAAAGATATGTATTTCAAAAATAAAGCTCTTGTTTAAGAATAGTTTTTTTGGAACCGGGAAACAATATCCGCAAATCCCATGCCGTGAGATGCTTTCAACAGAACAGTGTCTTGCGGCATTATTATATTCTCTAAATGGAAATACAATTCTTCCTTTTCCTTCAAATATATCATGAAGGTATCCTCGTTCTTCCCTTGGATGGCACCTTCGTAAATATATTTTGCAAGATTTCCGATGCAAATCAGAATATCCACTTTTCCTACAGTATATTGCCCCACTTCATAATGTAAATTTTTTTCTTCTTCTCCCAGCTCAAACATATCGCCGAGAATAGCAACTTTTCTTCCATTGGCAGATTGTAACAAATCAATGGCTGCTTTCATGGATACGGGATTGGCATTGTAACAATCATCAATCATTACAAAATCTTTGAAAGGAATAATATTACTTCTTCCACTGACGGCTTCTACCTTTTTCATTCCTTCTTTGATTTCATCCTGAGTTAATCCAAGTAAATCTGCAACTGCACTTGCTGCCAAGGCATTCAGTACCATATGCTCTCCCGGAAGTGGAACCTGTACTTCAGAAATATTAATTTTTCCCTGTACATCTACTACACTTCCCAGTAAACCTTTGGACACTTCTTTTGTTGCAAAAACATCGTTAGTCTGATTTCTACCAAAGGTTACCAGTTTCTCTTTCCGGGTTTCCTTTAACGTGATTAATTTGTCATCATCTCCATTTACAAAAATGGTACCCTCAGGATTCATAAAATCAAAAATCTCTGATTTAGCTTTTAAAACTCCGTCACGGTCTCCTAAAAATTCCAAGTGACACTGTCCTATATTAGTCAAAATACAAATATCCGGTTTGGCTATCTCACTAAGCCGGTGCATTTCACCAAAATCACTGATACCCATTTCCAACACTGCAATCTCATGTTCCTCCCGAAGCTGAAGCACAGTTAAAGGAAGTCCTATTTCGTTATTAAAATTCCCCTGGGTTTTCCATACTTTGTATTTTGCGGAAAGAACACCTGCCACAAATTCTTTGGTACTGGTTTTTCCCACACTGCCGGTAACTCCGATTACTTTTAAATCTAACTGTTGTCTATAAAATGCTGCCACTTGTTTTAAAGCTATAAAACTGTCTTTGACTTGTATACAAGGACCGGTAATCTCTTCCGGAACATTTTCACAAATAACTGCCAATGCTCCTTTTCCAAAAACAGAGGAAATAAATTTATGTCCGTCTACTTTTTCCCCTTTGGTAGCAATGAAGATATCATCTTTTTCCAATAAGCGGGAATCCAATACTACTCCTGCAGCTTCCTTCTGACTTTCCTTGATAAATTCTTCTCCGTATAAGCTTCCGTTACATATCTTTACTATGGTTTCAACCGTTAAATTTTTCATGCTTACTTCATCCCATTTCGTTTCATTAATTATCTTGTAACTATCTCAAGGCCGCTGCTACAATCATTTCACATAACTGTCCAAAAGAAATACCTGCTGCCGCTGCTTCCTGCGGTAACAATGAGGTTGGTGTCATTCCCGGTAATGTATTTGCTTCCAGACAGAACAACTCTTCTTTTTCATTCATCATAAAGTCCATACGGGCATAATTTTTCAAACGAAGAATCTGAAATGCTTTTTCGGCCTGCGCCTGCATTTCTTTTGTTTTTTCTTCACTTAAATCCGCCGGACAGGTTTCTACAGTGCTTCCTGCCTGATACTTGTTTTTATAATCATAAAATCCATGCAACGGTGCAATTTCAATGACCGGCAAAGCTTTTCCGTCCATAACACCTACGGAAAATTCTCTTCCCTTTATGTACTGCTCTATTACCACTTCCTCGTCATACAGGAAGGCCTCTGTCTTAGCCGCCTCATATTCTTCTTCATTATTTGCCATGGCTACTCCTACACTGGAACCTCCACAACAGGCCTTTACCACACATGGGAATGGAACTTCTCTTTTATCCTCCGCACCCTTTTTCAATTTGATTCCTGCCGGGGTGGGAACTCCAAATAAAGCAAACATATCCTTGGTAAGCCCTTTATCCATACAAATAGCACTGCTTAAATAGTCTGTTCCTGTATAACGGATTCCCATTAAATCCAAAGCAGCCTGTACCTTTCCATTTTCCCCGTTCTCTCCATGAAGAGCTAAAAATGCAACATCAGCTTCCTGACATAAAGAAATTACATTGGGACCGAAAAAGCTTCTTCCTCCATCCTTTCTTAATTTCTTTACCGCTTCCAAATCCGGGTTCTTTTCGGATACCGCTCCTACTTTTTCTGCCCAGTCGATTTCCTTTTCAAAAATACCTTCCGTATTTCCTTCATACCCTAAATATACGTCCAGCATAATCACTTGATGCCCATTTTCTTTCAAGGCTCTATATACCATACTGCCGGAACTGAAAGACACATCTCTTTCCGGGCTTAACCCACCTGCTAAAACTACAATCTTCATACTCTTTCTCCTTCTTCACCTAACAAACTATTCCATCTGATTTTTAGCAGACTGCAACAAGAGGTAAAACAAACCTGCATTGATTTCGTTAATTTTACTGCCTTCCTGTCCTGCATTTCTGCTTCCAAATCCTTCCAAATAACATATATTGTCCGGGTTTCTCCCCAGAAAGAAATCTACATAATTCTTAAGTAATGTACTATACTCATGATTAGTAATAATATAATTCACCAATGCCATATTGGACATATCTCTTAAGTTTCCATCAATATCATTATACTCTCTTTTTTCGGAAACATAATAACTTTTTCTTCCGCTTGTAAGAGAATTTTCTTCTGCTTTGGACATCATTTTTTTCATGAAGGCATCCCCGATTTCTATCTTTGTGCCCTGAGGAAGGGTAATATAGGCATAGTCACCAAACAGGGAAAAATCATACTCTGTATAACTTTTCTGTTCCTCCTTCATAGCCACATATTGCTGGATCGCACCGGAATATTTTCCTCTGCCCGTAAGCCGATATAAATAGGTTGCTGCAAAATATCCTGCATCATAGCCCACATTGTCCAGACTATTCTGAATAGAACTATAAGCCTTCTCTGCTGCAATTTGACAGCGTTCCGCTAACGCCCTGTCTGTATTCTTTGCACCATAAGCATACATTGCCATAACTCCTGCAAACTCTGCAGTAGCTGCCAAAGAAATGTACTGCTGTTTTTGTGCCTCGTCCTTATCCTTCAACTGCCGGGCAATTCCGGCGTTAGCATAGATACTTCCTGTTTTTTCATCCTGAGCCTGTAACAACAGCTCTACTTTTTGTCTGCAAAGCTGTTCCACTCTTTCTGCATCCACAACATATTTTGAATATAATTCTTTAGTAAATAGCAAACAGGTCATTTGGTAACAAATTAAAGAAGTATCATTATTTTCTTTTTCCAACAAGGCGAGCAATGCTTTTTCTACATTATCATAAATATTTTCTTTTATTTCAAATTCATAGGAGTAACCTAAATCCGGATGATAAATATAATAGGTCCCTACTTTATCCAGCTGTGAAAAATCTGCAAGATAATTTTCTTTTTTCTCTTCCTCTTTGTCAGCTTCCCTAACTTCCTCCTGCTTCTCCTTAAATAAACTATCGGGAGTTAAAGTTCCGGAATACTCCTGTTTATTGGTAATAGCATTATAAACATAAAAAATATTATCTAATTCATTTCCCTGTAAAATTGCCACCTTACTACTTTCAGGAAGATATCCCACCTGATTTATTAAAATATTAGGCAACTGTTCTATAACTTCATAAGAAAAATCTGGTGTCAATCCCAGTGTTTCTGTTCTGTCATCCCGCAGAGAATCCTGCTTGCTGTTTCCCAAAGGCAAAGAGCATCCCGCCAAGAAACTTATTACTAATAAAATTGACAACCAGATTTTATATTTCAAAATAGTTTCCTCCTTTGAATAATCGCGTTTTTTCATTATAACATCTTACCTGACTTTAGGTAAAGCTTTACTGCAATTTTGTCATGGGATTTACCGGCTCCCCATTCTTTTTTAATGCGAAATATACATTGTCACCTTCTACACTATAATACTTGGTGGGCGCAGCAACATCTCCGATATAATCCTCTTTTTCTACCATGTCACCCTCTTTCACCTGTATATTATCAAGCTGTCCGTAAAAAATTTCATAGCCGCTTCCCAGGTCCATAGTAATAACATTTCCTAACTCCTCAGTTTTCTTAATTTCTGTCACCCTTCCTCTGGCAGCCGCATGAATATTTTGTCCCTCTTTTGCCTGTATCACAATGGCAGGGTTACACTTATACTGTTTTAAAGTTGAAAAATACACCGGCTTTTCCATACTGTAGTTAATTAGCACATTTCCCACCACAGGCCATAAAAGCTGCTCTTCTTCGGAAAAACTTAATTCTTCATTCGCTGCCAAAAAACCATTTTCTGTTTCTTCCAAACCTATTTCATTCATAAAATCATATTCCCCTAACAACGGGTCGTAAGAATCCTCTTCCCACAAAGTTTTTTTGTTTTCTACCTTGGAAGAGGATACGGTTTGAGAATCCTCCGGCAGTTCTTCCTTTTGTATGTCATCCTCCATAGAGGACATTTCCAGTTGTGATAAATCTACCACATATCCATCGTCCCGGGGTTGATTCTTTTCTTTTACATAAATCCCGGTCATAGTCAATGCTGTTAAAACCAACACGCTGGAACCTAACATAATTGCTCTTTCTCTTTTTTGATTTTTTCTTCTTCGCTTCATCTGTTCTCCTCCTTTTTTCCTTAGTTTTTCCTATCCCTTTATCTTTATACCAAAATATTCATTATATTTTTTCCAGGGAAATATTGGAAAAAAAGTAGGTCAGCAAATCTTTATAATTATTTCCGTTTTTTGCCCTTTCATTGGCTGTGTGTTGGGAAAATCCATATCCATGTCCAATACCTCTTGTCTGAATTTCAATGTTATTATTAATTTTTTCCAAGGAATAACTGGAGGAGTTCAACCCAAAAGCTTTTCGGAATTCTTCTCCGTCAAACTGTGCTTCCCCGATTTCTACCGTTTTCACATAATTTAAGGAATCCTTGTATATGGTTACTTTATCCAAATTTTTATCCTCCACTCCCAATTTTTTTCTTATGGTTTCTTCAAATTCTTTCTGTGTCATTTCCACATATTGGACCGCATCCTCTGCCATTTCATCCTCTTTACAGCTTACGCTTTTCATATAATCATATAGCTCCTTATGAACTACATATTCTGTAATATCGCGGGTACTTCCGTTGGTCATCCGGCAAAAAGGGGGTTTTATAATATCTCCTTCACACACCATAACGATTCCTTTTGTTTCTTCCACCGCCTGCTTTATTTTTTGTAAATGTTCCCCTGCGGATTCCGACCATAGTTGTTCACAATTTTGTTCCGACAAATAATATTCTCTCAGGAACCGGTCTTTAATTATCTTTTTCCCTTCCTCTTTTTCCATATAGGTCACAGAAAAAGAGCGGAGTATAATTGCCTGTGCTTTTAAGGTTTCCAATGTATATTCCGCCGGAATGGTTGCTGCCACCATTCCAATCAAATATTCTTCCAGGGGTATCTTTCTTCCACCCCATATTTTTTCTTCCAATACCCAAATCCGTCCCGGTTCTGCTTCCAAGGTTATACTCTGTTTTTCCACCTTGCTGAAACCACTGATAATATAAGGAAATAAAATAAAAAAAAGAAGAGTTACAAAAAGCATCCCCTTTGTTTCTCTCCTTTTTTTACTTTGTGTTTTTATTTTTATCCTTGCCATTGCCCACCTCTGTCTGAATAATAACACACCCCGGTTCTGTTCCCGGTTATCTGCTTTTCTTCATTATATGTGGGCTTGTTCTGTTTATGCATATTTTGCAATGTTACTTCTTGCTAAATCCAGATGTTGTATGGTTCCTGCCGTACCGTTTTCATATAAGAAAATTCCTGTATTCCGTATAGCTGCATTGATATCCCCATGGCTTCCTCTCTGTCCAAATTCTGTGGACACGTTTTGCAGGCAGATAGCACCGACTCCTTGTTCTGCCAAAGAATAAAGCTTGGAATTGCCATGTTCATCCTGAACCCAGATTTTTAGTTTTTCCCAAATAGCATCATTCTCATCAATCCAACCATTACCGTCTTTATCGTAAACAGCCAAATCTTCAAAACCATCTCCTGACTTTGTCCCAAAGAGTTCGGAACCATCATTAATTTTACCATCCTGATTCCGGTCTAACGCCAAATATCCGCTGTCCTCACATAATCTGGAAATGGCTTCTTCTTCCCCATCTGCATCCAAATCAAAGTAAAACTTCTGGTCGGAAACCTCTGCAATATTTCCATTTAGATTTATCACCAAAGGATCAATAAAAGATGCTACATTCTGTACCGTTTCTTTGGTATACTGCGTAAAACTACGGCTCATGGAAACATCCAAATTAAAAGAAATTTCTCTGCCATCTGCAGTTTTCACCATTCCCGTAGTAGTAAAATTAGTACTTTCCGATTCCATATATATGGTTTCTCTTTCTGCAGTGATGGTAAATGTGGCCGGTTTTAAAGTTTGCAGAGTTTGTAATTGCCCCTGCATCAAAGTACCTGATTGCATCCATGAACTGTTTTGATAGTATGTCCCTTGATTACTGCTTCGCTGCACTCCCATCTTGTCTGCCATTTCATTGGCTCTGCTTTCTCCAAAGAAAATGGTCCAAAGATAAAGAATACATTGTTGCCTGATATCCTCCAAGGCATGATATTCTTCCACTCTGTTTAACTGAGGAATTCTCCTGATTCCCATAGTTTGACTCAGTTTCCCCTGTGCCTCCGTCAATTCTGTTGCTTCTTCTGCATCTGAATTTTCTTGCTTTATAGTATCTGCTTTCTCCTGCTCTTTGGATAAGTTTCCTTTTCTTCTTTCTGCAAGTGCGTGTTCCCCACTAAGTGTCTCCTCTTCGCTGTGCAATCCCCCACTTACCTGTGATTCTTTATTGGTACTTCCCACTTGTACCCAAAACGATAACTTCCCTGTTGAAGAGGACTGATATGTCCTGCCGGATTCCATTCCTATGTAAGAAGAATCTATTTTCAAGTTTATATTTTTTGTCATCAGCTTATTTGCTGTTTTTGACCAATCCTTTCCCGACAGTGGACCTTTATATGTTGTTCCTTCCCTGTTACAACCACACTTTCTCTGCCTTGCCTTTGGCAAATATAAAAAAGGGTATATCAAAAAAGAAAATCCGTTTCTTTTTCATATACCCTCCGTGGTTCTGTCTATATTCATTTAAACAAGTTGGCCAAACCTGCTTTCCTGTAACATATATTTCGGTAAGCTATCCAAAAACTTTAGATGTCACGTTCCAGAATTTTCTTCACATATTTTCCGGTATAAGAACCCGGTACCTGAGCCACTTCTTCCGGAGTTCCTTTGGCAACTACTGTACCACCTCTGTCTCCACCTTCCGGTCCCATATCAATGATATAGTCCGCAGTCTTAATAACATCCAGATTATGCTCAATTACCACAACGGTATTTCCTCCTTCTGCCAAACGGTGAAGAATCTCAATCAATTTATGCACATCCGCAAAATGAAGTCCGGTGGTAGGTTCATCCAAAATATAGATGGTATGTCCTGTACTCCGTTTGCTCAGTTCTGTGGCCAATTTAATACGCTGTGCTTCCCCTCCGGAAAGTGTGGTAGAAGGCTGTCCCAATTTTACGTAGGAAAGACCTACATCATAAAGGGTTTCTATTTTCCGCCGGATACTCGGAAGATTTTCAAAAAAGGGCATAGCCTCTTCTACGGTCATATCCAGTACATCAAAAATACTCTTACCTTTATATTTTACATCCAAGGTTTCTCTATTATAACGTTTTCCCTGACAAACTTCACAAGGCACGTAAACATCCGGAAGGAAATGCATCTCAATTTTAATAATTCCGTCTCCGCTGCAGGCTTCACAACGTCCACCCTTAACATTGAAACTGAATCGTCCTTTGCTATAGCCTTTGGCTTTTGCATCCGGTGTGGATGCAAACAAATCACGAATCTGATCAAAAACTCCGGTGTAAGTTGCAGGATTGGAACGTGGTGTTCTTCCAATGGGTGACTGGTCAATATCAATGACCTTATCCAGCTGCTCTACACCTTCTATTTTTTCATGTTTTCCTGCAATAGTTCTGGCACGGTTCAACTGTTTTGCCAGAGATTTATAAAGGATTTCATTTACCAGGGAACTTTTTCCCGAACCGGAAACACCGGTGACACAGGTCATGACTCCCAAAGGAATCTCTACGTCTACCTTTTTCAAATTGTTTTCCTGTGCTTTGCATACTTTTATCCATCCTGTAGCTGTTCTTCTGGTAGTCGGAACCGGAATCTGTAGTTTACCACTTAAATACTGTCCGGTTATAGATTCTTCCACCTGCATAATTTCTTCTGCAGTTCCCTGGGCAACCACCTGCCCTCCGTGACTTCCCGCTCCCGGACCGATATCTACAATATGATCTGCCGCAAACATGGTATCCTCATCGTGTTCTACTACAATCAGGGTATTTCCCATATCCCTCAGATTCTGTAGGGTAGCCAAAAGCTTATCATTATCTCTTTGATGAAGTCCGATACTTGGTTCATCCAAAATATAGCATACACCTACTAAGCCGGAACCAATCTGGGTTGCCAGACGGATTCTTTGTGCTTCTCCTCCGGACAAACTGGCGGTAGCACGGGATAAAGATAAATAATCTAAACCTACATCCATCAAAAATCCCACTCTGGCCTTGATTTCTTTTAACACCTGTTTTCCAATCATCTGCTTGGTAGGAGACAGTTCCATTCCATTTAAAAATTCCTGAAGACTGCCAATAGATAAATTAGTAATTTCATGAATATTCTTATCACATACCGTAACTGCCAAGGAGGATTTCTTCAAACGCATTCCCCTACATTCCTTACAAGGGGTAATCTGCATAAAAGTTTCATATTCCTGTTTGGAGCTTTCTGAAAAAGTTTCCCGATATCTTCGTTCCACATTTTTGATTAATCCTTCAAAAGCTACGGGATAAGTTCCTTCTCCACGTTGTCCTTTATAGTATACTTTTACTTCTTTCCCATTGGTCCCGTATAGTAAAACATCTTGAATTTTCTGCGGATATTTCTCAAAAGGTGTATCCAAATCAAATCCATATTCTTCACACAAGGCTCTCAAAATAGCATTGGAAAAGCTTTTTCCATCGTTACAGGACTGCCATCCCATAACCGCAATAGCACCTTCATTAATACTTAATCTTCGATCGGGAATCATTAAGTCTACATCAAATTCCATCTTATATCCCAAACCAAAACATCCCGGACAGGCACCAAACGGATTGTTAAAGGAAAAGCTTCTGGGTTCAATTTCATCTACACTGGTTCCGCAATCCGGACAGGAAAAGCTCTGACTAAAGGTCATAGTTTCACCACCAATGACATCCACCATTAACAAACCTTCCGTTAAATCCAAAACATTTTCTATAGAGTCAGTTAATCTTCTTTGGATTCCCGGTTTTACCACTAAACGGTCTACTACAATTTCGATATTGTGTTTGATATTTTTATCTAACTTAATTTCTTCCTCCAGTTCATACATATTGCCGTCAATACGCACACGGACATAGCCGCTTCTTTTGGCTTTGTCCAAAACCTTAACATGTTCCCCTTTTCGCCCTCGGACTGTAGGTGCCAGAAGCTGAATTTTGGTTCCTTCAGGTAAGTCCATAATATGGTCTACCATCTGGTCTACAGATTGTTTGGAAATCTCTTTTCCGCAATCAGGACAATGAGGAGTTCCGATTCTGGCATATAATAATCGGAAATAGTCATATATCTCTGTTACCGTTCCTACCGTAGAACGAGGGTTGCGGTTGGTGGATTTCTGGTCAATGGAAATGGCCGGAGAAAGACCCTCGATTTTCTCTACATTAGGCTTTTCCATCTGTCCCAAAAACTGTCTTGCATAGGAAGATACGGATTCCATATATCGTCTCTGACCTTCTGCATAAATAGTATCAAAAGCCAAAGATGACTTTCCGGAACCTGACAATCCTGTCAAAACCACAAATTCATTTCTGGGGATATCTACGTCAATTCCTTTTAAATTATGTTCACTTGCTCCCCGGATTTTAATGTATTCTTTTCGGGGCAACATTTTCTTAAATTCTGCCATAGCTCTTTCTATAATCTCTTTCTTATTCATGAATACTTATCTATATCTTATTTCCCACCGGTGATTTCGTTAAGATTCTTCTTCAACTCTACCATCTGGTCACGCAACACAGCCGCAGTTTCGAAGTCCAAATCCGCTGCCGCTTTGCGCATCTGTTTTTCCACAGAAGCAATGAGCTTTTCCAATTCTTTTTTGTCCATGGATTCCGGATCTTTTGCAAAGGCAACTTCCTCTCTTGCTATCTCCTTAGAAATACTGATTAAGTCCCTAACTGCTTTTTTAATGGTCTGTGGCGTAATTCCATGTTCTTTATTATACTGCTCCTGTAAAATGCGACGGCGTTTTGTTTCCTCAATGGCAGTCTCCATAGAATCGGTAATTTTATCAGCGTACATAATAACGTGACCTTCTGCATTACGTGCTGCACGGCCTACGGTCTGTATGAGGGAAGTTGCGGAACGAAGGAACCCTTCCTTATCCGCATCTAAAATAGCTACCAGTGAAATCTCCGGAATATCCAGTCCCTCTCGAAGCAGGTTAATTCCAACCAATACATCAAATACATCCAGACGCATATCACGGATAATCTGGGCACGTTCCAAAGTGTCAATGTCAGAATGAAGATATTTAACCCGGATTCCCACTTCCTTCATGTAGTCTGTCAAATCCTCTGCCATTCGTTTGGTTAAAGTCGTTACTAAAATCTTATTATGCTTCTTGATTTCTTTCTTTACTTCAGAAATCAAATCGTCAATCTGTCCTTCTACCGGACGTACATCAATCTCCGGATCCAAAAGTCCTGTAGGGCGGATAATCTGTTCCGTTCTTAAAAGTTCATGCTCTGCTTCATACTCATTAGGAGTAGCAGACACAAACAACATCTGGTCGATTTTTTGTTCAAATTCTTCAAAATTAAGCGGACGGTTATCCAATGCCGAAGGCAGACGGAAACCGTAATCTACCAAGGTTGTCTTTCTGGAACGGTCTCCCGCATACATTCCTCTTACCTGAGGAATGGTAATATGGGATTCATCTACAATAATCAGGTAATCATCCTTAAAGAAATCCATCAGACAATAAGGCGTTGCTCCTGCTTCCATTCCGTTCATATGTCGGGAATAATTCTCAATACCGGAACAAAAACCGGTTTCCCGAAGCATTTCCACATCAAAATTAGTTCTTTCAGAAATTCTCTGGGCTTCGATCAGTTTATCTTCACTTTTAAAGAAACGTACTCTTTCTACACATTCCTGTTCAATAGCTTCACATGCCTTGTTTATTTTTTCCTGAGGTATTACATAATGGGATGCCGGGAAAATGGCCACATGCTCCAAGGTAGCATACATTTTCCCCGTTAATGGGTCCACCTCCGTAATGCGGTCAATCTCATCCCCGAAAAATTCCACGCGGATTAAATAATCTCCCCCCTCCGCGGGATAAATCTCTACCACATCTCCACGAACTCTAAAGCAGCCTCGTCCAACATCCAAATCATTACGGGTATATTGGATATCTATTAATTCTCTTAACACCTGATCCCGATCCTTCATCTGCCCCGGCCTGAGAGATACTATCATACCCTGATATTCTTCCGGGCTACCGATACCATAAATACAGGAAACACTGGCTACTACAATTACATCTCTTCTTTCAGAAAGAGATGCCGTCGCCGATAAACGTAGCTTATCGATTTCATCATTGATGGATGAATCTTTTGCAATATAAGTATCTGTCGATGGCACGTAAGCTTCCGGTTGATAATAATCGTAATAGGAAACAAAATACTCCACTGCATTTTCCGGGAAAAACTCCTTAAACTCTGCGTACAACTGTCCAGCTAAGGTTTTATTGTGCGCTATTACCAAAGTGGGCTTATTCAGCTTTTCAATAACATTTGCCATGGTAAAGGTTTTACCGGAGCCTGTAACACCAAGTAAAGTCTGGAATTGATTGCCTTTTTTAAAGCCTTCCACCAGTTCGGCAATAGCCTGTGGCTGGTCACCGGTGGGGGCGTATTCGGAATGTAATTTAAAATGATTCATGAAAGTACCTCCTTTATGAACCAAGTATCTTCTTTGTTATTATAAACTAATCTAAATTTATTATAATTTCTTTTATGTTTCAGCTTGATTATAGCAGAAGATAAAAATAAAGTACAGAACAACTTCGAATGTTTGTTCTGTACTTTATGTTACTTTTTATTCAGATTTCGCTAAAATCTTTTTGCAGCTTAAAAAGCTATAAGAAAATCATTTATTCTCCCAGTTTCATGGCAATTACAAATCCAACTGCCAAGGCTACTACACCTGTTACAATACTAATTGCAGTAATTGTGGTAAAGGACCCCATAGCAAGAATTGCAAATGGTGAAGCTACAATTAAACCGATAATTCCCCAATATGCATATAGTGGAAATTTTGCAAAAATAATTTCAATTAATTTTGCAATGGCAAAGACTCCTACTACCACACCAATACCAAAAGGTGCTAAAATTCCCACACCTGTCATAATAGCAGGAATATCAAAAGATAATGCTGCACGGATAAATCCATTGATTGCAGAAAGAATCGGATTGTAATAGCCTAGCAGCAAAAGAACCATAGATCCGCTGACACCGGGAATTACCATAGTTGCTGCCGCTATAACACCTACTCCGAACAATTTTACTACATTTACAATATTAAAGCTTAAATTTGCTGCATTTCCTTCTTTTTCCCCAAGCAATGCCATTCCAACCACTAAGGCAAGGAAAAGTACACAAGTGATAATGTGTCCAACTTTTATTTCTTTTCCCTTTACATTTTTCCACATAGCAGGAAGACCGCCTACTACTAAACCAACAAATAAAAGACTGGTCTGGAAAGGAAAACTTTCAAACATTTTTTCAATGGTAAAAGAACTGCCCACAATCGCTAACGCCATACCTACAGCGATTGGCGCTAAAAATAAAACATTCTTTTTAAACTCACTAAACAAATGGGTGATACAGTGGATTAACTTATCATAAATACCCATGGCAACCATCATGGTTCCACCGCTGACACCGGGAATGATATTAGCAATTCCGATTACCATACCTTTTAATACATTTTTAATCATTTCAATAATTCTCCTATTTCTTTTTCCTAAAACATTAACTCACCTAATATAACACGTTTGCCTTTATTTGTCATTCCCTTATTCTCCAATAATTTCTTTTACTGTTTTTATCAATCGCTCTTTGTCTAATGGTTTTAATAAATATCCTGCAGGTCTTTGTGAAAGTACTGCTTTAATATGTTCTTTATCATTTACTGCAGTCACAAATACAATAGGAATATCCTTCGTAGATTCCGATTCACGTATTTTCATCATAGTTTCACGCCCGTCATATAGTGGCATCTCGTAATCCAGAAGAATCAAATCCGTTTTTTTCTCATGAATCAAGGATATTGCCTTTAAACCGGAAGTAGTTACCGACACATCATATTTGTCCTCTAAAAGCCCTTTCATCATTCTTAAAAATATACCACTATCATCTACAACTAAAACCGACTTTTTCCGATGTTCATTGCTACCGGTATTTTTTTCTGTGGGTAAACTGTCATCTGTAGCTTTTTTATCTTCCTCTTTTTCCCCTTTTTCTTCTTTCTTCTCTTTTTCTTCTTTTTCCCCTTTTTCTTCTTCCTTCTCTTTTTCCTCTTTTGTTACTTTTTCAGGAACTTTCTGATTTTCTTCTTCGCTAATATCTTTTGTCATAGCATATTCTATCTTTTCTATAAGATTTTCTACGGTATAGGGTACTGCAACATATTCCAATTGTTTGGAAATCAGATAATCGGGAATCACGTTATTCTCAAAATTAATCCCTGTATAAACAACCGGAATATCCCTGTGTTCTTTTTTTAATTCTTTAAACAGCTCTTCATTAGCTTCATTCAATTCATTTATTAGCATAACTACAACATCCGGTTTGTTTAATTTAAACATCCCCTTAAATATTTCCAATTTATTTACACATGCCCTTACTTCATACTTTCCTGTAAGACTTTTATTTATCTCACGAAAATGATCTGTAAATTGACCCATTAATAATATTTTCTTCATAATAGCACCTCCTAAAATCATCCTATAATATATTTTTTATTTTCTCCAAAGTTTCTATTGCATGATCCGTTTCCATATTAAGAACCTGGCCGGCAAGCTCATCCATCCTCTTTTGTAATTCCTTAGGATATTGATATTTCTTTATTTCTTCCATTAAAAAATCCGCCGTATCATAGTCTTCCTGCAGCAGACCTGCACCCAACATTTCCAAATAAGATTCTATCAGCTCTTTACTCTCCACTTTTTGCTTTTCTTCCGGAAATAAAACTAACATCCTCTCTTTATGTTTCTCAATTTCTTCCAGTAAAATGGGATGTAAAACTTCAATCTTAGCAGTTTCTCCTTGTGCTGCCGCTATCTCTAACAATCTTGCCACCTTAGACAATAATAAAGCTCCCACCGTTGCAGCAGTACTTTTTAATGCATGAACCTCTATCCTATAATTCTTTAAACAATCTTCCTTCTCTATTTCATTTAAAAATACCGAAAGCTTTTCCGGAATATATTTCAGCATATCCTTAAAATTTTCTAAAGACTGTTTCAAAAGTTCTTCGCTTTTTAACAATTTTAAGGCATATTCAAAATCAAACTCCTCTAACTGTGGTAAGCCTTTCAAACCATTTTCTTTGGAACGCGTTTTTTCCACTTCCCCCATCTTTACTAATTCTTCCGGTAAATATTTTATTATCATATCATCCAGCTGTTCCGGAATAATCGGTTTTGCAAGAAAATCCTTAAATCCTTCATTCAAAAATTTCTCCCGTTCCCCGGCCATTACATTCGCTGTAAACATAATTACCGGTGTTTCTGAACAAAGCTTCTTTTTCTTGATAATCTGAAAAGTTTCCATACCATCCATTCCCGGCATCATATGATCCAAAAAAACAAGATCAAATTTTTGTTCTTGTAATACCGCGATACACTCTTCACCACTGGCAGCTTGATACACTTTTACATGTGTTGGTTTTAGTAAGCCCGCAAAAACATCACGGTTCATAGAATTATCATCTACAATCAATACTTTTGCTTCCGGTGCTACATAGAAATTCTTATAACTCTCCTTTTCTGCCGTATCAAGAATTCTTTCCCGAAAATCTCCTAAAGGCTCAATATCTACAATTTTTTGTTTTATATCAAAATAGAATTCACTGCCTTTTTGATATACACTTTTTACCTTCAGTTCACTTCCCATAAGATTCAATAGTCGGGAAGCAATATTTAATCCCAGTCCGGTTCCTTCGATATTTCTGTTTTTTTCTTTTTCCACTCTTTCAAACTTTTCAAAAAGTTTATCAAAATCTCCTTCCTTGATGCCGATTCCTGTATCAATTACCCTGTAATGAAGAATAGCATTGGTTCCCTCAATACTACAGGAAACCTGCATTGTCACGGTTCCTTCATTGGTATATTTCACCCCATTATTTAACAAGTTTATCAAAACCTGTTTAATACGCACATCATCTCCCCAAAATTCACTGGGAATGGTTGGATCTATATCAAAAACAAGATTTAAATTTTTACTTTCTGCTTTCACTATGATTATACTATATAAATCATTTAGCATAGTACAAATTTCATAACTTACCGGTATAATTTCCATCATTCCGGCATCAATCTTTGAAGTATCCAATATTTCATTTACCATTCCAAGCAATGTTTCTGTGGCTGTTTTAATATCATGTGCATATTTTTTAATTTCCGCTTCACTGCTCTCACGTAGGATAATCTCATTCATCCCCATTACCGCATTAATCGGTGTTCTGATTTCATGAGACATCCTTGCCAAAAACTGGCTTTTCGCTTCATTGGCTCCTTCAGCTTCCATTTTTGCAATTTCTAACTCTTTCGCGATACGATGCTGCTGTTCTATTTCATGCTCCAGCTCTTCACTATGAGAAGAGAGTAAGCTTAAATACTTCCATTCAGCTGTATTATCTCTCATTTCTACCATATAACCTTGGCATTTGTCTTTATAATACAGCCTTTCCACTTCACACACATAGTGTGCTTTCTCATTTTCATAAGAAAATGTTTTTTCCTTCCCTTGTTCAAATTTATCAATCCAGCCCATAATATATTTTGCCGCCATTTCATCATCCAGCGGTTTATCTATGATGCTTTCTGCAAGCTGCGGGAAAATTTGTTCTGCCATGGAATTACATCCCAAAAAGTTCAACCGATAGTCAAACATGATATACGCATTAGAATTTCTTTTTTGAGAATTACTTATATTATCCTCAAAATTGTACATAGCTCCTTTGCGATACATATACACTAAAATACAGCTGCTGATAGCATAGGTTAATGGTGTAATCTCAATAGACGGATTAATAAATTCTCCCATAGCATAAAGATAAATATTTATAACCACAATTAATGATAAACCAATTAAATTTTTTGGGGAAATTTTACTTCTTTTTATGATGGTCACAAAAATCAGACATATTTCCATCACCGCATATCCCATCAACACAGCATAAAATAACATGCTGCCATATCCATTGATATGTCCCATTACTGTAACATCTCTATATTTTTTTAGATATACATCCTTATAATATAAATCATTATATCCTATGGTGAGAACCAACCCATACACCAGGCTGCTGACTCCATAAATCACACTTTTTATCCATAATGGCATCTTATAATTCATCAGTGCACAAATCAATGACAATGTGATAGGGGGAATAAAACATCCTCCTATATACATAATTTTAACAGCTAAAATTATTTCTTCTATGTTGACTGAGAGTGCAATTGCCAAATACCCCGCATTAGATACCATCATAAGCATAAGCATGAGTCTATAAAAATAATTTATTGTACTGATTTCATATTTATACCAAACAATAAGAAAACCAATTACTGTAATAACAAACATACTCAGATAGTAGATTTTCATAGTATTTACTCCTTCTATGTATTAAGTAATTTTAATATTTATTGTATATCTTTTATTGAATATTGAACTTTATTTTGATACTATTTTATAAAGACCAATTAAATATTCTGTCTATTTTTATAATACTATAATTATACTCATTTTTAAACTATTTCGGAGGAACTCTTATGCCAAATTTAAAACAACTTATTAATCGTCATCTTTATACAGTTACCTTTATCTTAGTTTTTTTTAATCTTTTGATAGCTTCTATTATTCAGATAAAGATAACCCGTGACCGCACCAATGAAGAAGCTCTCCGTTCTCTTGTTCAAATTGAACAGATTATTCTGGAAAATGAAAAAGAATTAGAAACCGTACAAGCAGAGTATAGAAAAACCTGCTTACTTAATGCCAAAGTTGTTTCCCGCATAATTGAATCCTCCCCTGAAACCTTATATAATCTTGAGGATCTTAAAGCACTTGCCACTCATCTGGAAATAGATGAAATTCATTTTTTCGATCAGACGGGACGTATCTTTAGCGGTACTCATCCTCAGTATTACAATTATACTTTTGATTCCGGTGAACAAATCTCCTTTTTTAAACCTCTCCTAACAGATAAATCTCTGGAACTTGTTCAGGACATTACACCTAATACTGTAGAAAAAAAATCTATGCAATACTCTGCTCTTTGGAGCAACAACGGAGAATACATTATCCAGATAGGAATGGAACCTGTTAACGTTCAAAAAAGAACTGCTAAAAATGAATTATCCTATATCTTTTCCTTATTCAGGGTTAATCCCTATGTTTTTTACTATGCCATTGATGCTGATACAGGTAAAATTGTAGGTGCCTCCTTATCAGAATCTGTTAATCGGGATTGTTCCGAAATAGGCTTTTCCTTTGAAGATATTAAAAACTCCGAAAATAGTTTTTATGCCAATATCGGCGGAAAAGACAGCCACTGTGTACTCCGAAAAATCAATTCCTCCTATGTTATCTATGTAATCAATTTACAATATATGTATCGGGAACTTCCGGGAATTATGGGTATTCTTTTTATTTCTATGGCTCTTGTTGCTTTTGTGTTGGCAGCCTCACTGAACGAATACATGCAAAGAAATATTGCAGAAAAACTTCATAAAATTAATAATTCACTTACTGCCATTACCAACGGAGATTTAAATCAGGTTGTTGATGTAAGAAATATCTATGAACTTTCTGAGTTAAGTACACATATTAACACCATGGTTCAAAGTCTTTTCAGCAGTAATGCAAAGCTTACCTACGTTTTGAGTAAAACTAATTTTTATTTGGGTACTTATGAATACATAAACAATGGAAAACATGTGCAGTTTTCGGAATATATTCCAATATTATTTTCTTTAGATGAAGAAACCTCTAAAAATTTTTCTTCCAACCCTGAAGCTTTTAAAAGCTTTATTAATACTATCCGGGAACATAAAGTGTCAGATGAAACAAATACATATGAAATAGCAGATAAATATCTTAAAATTGATGAGATTATGGATTTCGACTATGTATTGGGAGTTGTTATGGACGTTACCAATACCGTGCAAAAACGAAAAAAACTTGAGTTGGAAGTTCATCTGGACCCTCTAACCGGATTATATAATCGCAAAGGATTGGAATCGAAGTTGTCAGAATTATTTTCCACTCCAAGCAACCTTGGACATTATACAATTATTATGATTATGGCCGATGGACTTATGAAAATTAATACTGACTACGGTTCCGATAGTGGTGATCTTTATCTTCAAAAACTTGCAAGCATGATTACTGATTTCGGAATCAGAAACAGTATTGCGGCAAGACAATGGGGCGGAGAATTTATCTTATTTTTATATGGCTACAACAGCGAAAACGAATTGTCCAAAGCAATTAATTTATTAGCCTACCTTCAAAACCATAATCTCACCCGCTTGAATGATAATTTAGAAGTTCCTATAGAATTCTCTTTTATATATTATGCTTCCAATGGTTCTGACTGTACCGATTATCAAGAACTTTTGAAAAAATTGAAATAGTTAACCACACGAAAACAGCCTCAAGCATTTATACATGCTTTGAGGCTGTTTACTCTTTTAGAATAATCCTGAGATAACTCCTTTTTCATCTACGTCAATTCGCACTGCTGCAGGTACTTTTGGAAGTCCCGGCATAGTCATAATTTCACCTGTAAGAGCTACAATAAAGCCTGCTCCGGCAGAGATTTTTAAGTTACGAACTGTGATATCAAAATCTGTTGGTGCACCAAGTTTTGTCTGATCGTCTGTTAAGCTGTACTGTGTTTTTGCCATACAGATTGGGTAGTTTCCAAAACCAAGATTTTCCAGTTCTTTTGCCTGTTTTCTGGCTGTTTCTGTAAGGATAACTCTGTTACCACCATAAATCTTCTGAACAATCTGGTTTAACTTGTCTTCAATGCTTCCTTCTAATTCATAAGAGAATGCAAAATCATCGTTAGATTCTTCTGCAAGACGAATTACTTCTTCTGCAAGCTTGATTCCACCTTCGCCACCTTTTGCCCATACTTCAGAAAGTGCAACGTTAACACCAAGTTCTTTACATTTAGCTTCTACTAAATCAAGTTCTGCTTTGGTATCTGTTGGGAAGGCGTTAATAGCAACTACACATGGTAAGTGGTAAACATTTTTGATATTGCTTACATGTTTTAAAAGGTTTGGAAGACCTTTTTCCAAAGCTTCTAAGTTTTCGTTGTTTAAGTCTGCTTTTGCAACGCCACCATTGTATTTTAATGCACGAACGGTTGCTACGATAACAACAGCGTTTGGTTTGATTCCTGCCATACGACATTTGATGTCTAAGAATTTTTCTGCACCAAGGTCTGCACCAAAACCTGCTTCTGTGATAGCATAATCTGCTAATTTCATAGCCATTCTTGTAGCAGTTACAGAGTTACATCCATGAGCAATGTTAGCAAAAGGACCACCATGTACGATTGCAGGAACTTTTTCTAAGGACTGTACTAAGTTTGGTTTTAAAGCATCTTTTAAAAGAGCTGCCATAGCACCATGAGCGTTTAAGTCACCTGCAGTTACCGGTTTCTGCTCAGCGATTTTACCGTATGTATAACCAATGATAATTTTTGAAAGTCTTTCTTTTAAGTCTGTAATGTCTTTTGCAAGACAAAGAACTGCCATTACTTCACTGGCTACTGTGATATCGTATCCATCTTCACGAGGTGTTCCGTTAGCTTTTCCACCAAGACCATCTGTTACATAACGAAGCTGACGGTCGTTCATATCTACACAACGTTTCCATGTGATTTTTCTTGGGTCAATGTTTAATTCATTTCCCTGGTAAATATGGTTATCGATCATAGCTGCAAGAAGGTTGTTAGCTGCTCCAATGGCATGGAAGTCACCTGTAAAATGAAGGTTGATATCTTCCATAGGAACTACCTGTGCATATCCACCACCTGCTGCTCCACCTTTTACACCAAATACAGGTCCTAAGGATGGTTCACGAAGTGCAACCATAACTTTTTTATCAAGTTTCTGTAATGCATCTGCAAGACCGATAGTAGTTGTTGTCTTACCTTCTCCTGCAGGAGTTGGATTGATAGCAGTTACAAGAATTAATTTTCCATCCTGCTTATCGCTTTCTTTTAATAAATTGTAATCAATTTTCGCTTTATATTTTCCGTACTGTTCAAGATATTTGTCATCAATCCCTGCTTTATCCGCAATCTCAGTAATCGGCGCCATTACACATTCCTGTGCAATCTGAATATCTGTTTTAAACTCCATTTTTCAATCTCCTTATAAACACGAAAAGATATTGCAGAAGATAATGCAAAGAATATTAGGAAATCCAACGTGTACGCATCTGTGAGACAGCGTACGCAAGAAACGAACAATGGATGTTTACATCCAATTGTACGTTGATTGCGTATGATGTAACGAGCAGCAAGCGAACACGGGATTCCTAATGTTCTTGCATTACTTCGCAATATCTAAATATTCTAGTGGTGGAATAATCTGATTCCTGTGAAAGCCATTACCATACCATGCTTGTTGCAGGTAGCGATAACGTTGTCATCTCTCACGGAACCACCCGGCTGTGCAATGAATTTAACACCACTCTTGTGAGCACGTTCAATGTTATCACCGAATGGGAAAAATGCATCAGAACCTAAGCTTACATTTTCCATTTTATCAAGCCATTCTCTCTTAGCTTCTCTTGTAAATACTTCAGGTTTTTCTTTGAAAATATTTTCCCAAGCGCCGTCTGCAAGAACGTCCATGTAATCTTCACCGATGTATAAATCGATAGCATTATCTCTGTCTGCACGACGGATAGAATCAACGAATGGAAGATTCATAACCTGTGGAGACTGTCTTAACCACCAGTTATCTGCTTTGGAACCAGCAAGTCTTGTACAGTGAATTCTGGACTGCTGTCCTGCACCGATACCGATTGCCTGTCCGTCTTTTACGAAACATACAGAGTTAGACTGTGTATATTTTAAAGTAATCATAGCAATTGCTAAATCAATTTTTGCCTGCTCTGTCATTTCTTTGTTATCTGTTACGATATTATTGAAGAAATCTTCATCAATTTTTAATTCGTTTCTTCCCTGTTCAAAAGTGATACCATATACGTCTTTGTGTTCTAATTCTTCCGGAACATAAGAAGGATCAATTTTGATAACGTTGTAGTTACCATTTTTCTTAGATCTTAAAATGTCCATAGCCTCTTCGGAATATCCCGGTGCAATAACACCATCGGAAACTTCTCTTTTGATAAGTCTGGCTGTATCAGCATCACATTCATCAGAAAGTGCAATGAAGTCACCAAAAGAAGACATACGGTCAGCGCCTCTTGCTCTTGCATAAGCACAAGCTAAAGGAGATAATTCACCAAGGTCATCTACCCAATAGATTTTCGCTAAGGTTTCTGTTAATGGAAGACCTACCGCTGCACCTGCAGGGGAAACATGTTTAAAAGAAGTTGCTGCAGGAAGCCCTGTAGCTTCTTTTAATTCTTTTACTAACTGCCATCCATTGAAAGCATCTAAAAAGTTGATATATCCCGGATTACCATTTAAAACTTCGATTGGAAGTTCTTTACCATTCTTCATGAAAATTTTAGATGGTTTCTGGTTTGGATTACAACCATATTTTAATTGTAATTCTTTCATGTTTATTTACTCCTATGTTGTAACTATTCAGAGCCAGACTCGAAAATCCTTCGGATTTCCTCGTTGTGGCTTCTCGCCAAATGAATTTATAAGAAAATATACTCCTGAATGCAAGCATTCGTCGCACATTTTCTATAAATTCGCTTGGCTCTGAATAGTTACATGTTCTTGTTAATAATCTTTGTTTCATATGTTCCTGTTGTAATATCAATGTAACGTACAAATAAAGAAACTTTATTTTCTTCATTTAAACTGTTCCATAAAGCATCTGTAAATGCGTTCATATCGTCAGGAATGGAAATCCATTTGGGTTCGCCTTCAAAACTTGGAAGCGGATTACCGTCATGCATGTATGTGTGAATGAAACGGCCTTCACCTGCGATTGGATTTTCATAGGTATAGGTGTATCTGTTATTGCTTGCTGGGTTACCGTTGTTGCTCTTTAAAATAGACATCGCATAGTGGAATTCTCCCTCTGCAATGTGTAACAAACCGGAAATTCTAGGTGTGCAGTTTGGTTCGTCCGGTTCAAACTGTCTGCTTCTTAAGGACTGTTCAAAAGTAAGGCCTTTTTCTAAACCTTCATAAACAGTATCTGTCTGATCACCATTTGTTACAATAGTATTATTACC
>JAFZGJ010000104.1 GCA_017555455.1 Lachnospiraceae bacterium | reverse complement strand
TTTGGTTAACAGCCACCCTACCACATTAGAAACATAGGTGGACACCACCCACATTCCTTCCATCCGTTCAAAGAAAAGAAAATTACTGAAGCTATAGGTAGAATCCGACACATCCACCCCTTGATTAACCGTCATAAAAGGGTAGAAAAATAAAATCACCGGAAAAATATATTTTGCAAGTACTTCATAATATTGTCGATATATATTTTTTAAATGGTTCATATTTCCTCCCTACTTTTTCAATCTTTTTATTTTTCTATGATTGCAATTCTTCCTGCAAAAACCTTTCTCCAGGTTCTTTGCACTACTTTAAAAATACATTCCCTGACAAAATCTACCATAACGCCTGCAACAAAAACTGCAAATATGGTTAACAGCATATGCGGAAAAATTCCAATTCCATCCTTCACCCGTTCAATTCCCATCCAAAACTGCCATTTAGTACGAACCGCAAGATTCTCATGGAGTAAATAGACCCCCAAGCTGTAGGATGAAATTTTACAAATAACATTTGACACCCTTCCCTGAGGTATCTTGATGCAGCCAAACCCATAAAACAATCCCAATGCCGCGATTAACACTAACAAATGATTATGACAATATGGCATATCCATGGCATGCTCTAAAGCAAGACCTTTTCTGCTTAAAATACCGCATCCCACACTAATCAGCCACATTCCGGTAATTGCAAGAAAATACACTTCAAATCCTCTGCTTTTTTTATTTAAAAACGGGATTCCATACATACGCACATATGCAGCAATTACAAACAAACATAAGAACCAACCAAAATCATATCCATTTCTATCTGTGGGAATATAAATAGGAAGAACAGTTTTGGGAATAGAGAAAATCAATAATAAACCGGCAATAACCACTTCATGTTGTTGTTTTGTTAATTGTTTTAGACCTGCACCCAAAATTGGTACAAACAAATATAAAACGGTATAAGCTGTAATAAACCAGTAGTGTTCCATCTGGATTGGAAAAATCACATTCACCCAATCATAAAGTCCCCATTTATCTACATCTCCTACTCCTAAAGCAAGACAAACCACCGGAATCCCAATAGAATAGAACATAGTCTGAAACCAAAGACTAATCAAACGAGAAATCTTCCATTTTGCTTCCAATAAGAAATATCCACTAATTAAAACATATATATTAATAGTAACAATACACATAGCATTTAAATACCAAATAATGAGATTTATTACTCCGGTATTTTCCACCAAAGAAACTGCCGCCTGCCCTTTAATCAGATAGTGTAATGTTACTACCATCAGCATGGCTATGATTCTTAATAATTCCATATTTGCCTGGCGTGCTTTTTTCTTCATATCTCCCTGCCTTATTTTTTATAATTAATCTTTCATCTATCTTTTCAATATAGTATATTCTACAAAACTACTATTTTACTTATCCGCTTTTTTCTTCTTAAAAATCCACAACTTACTTAAGAAATAGTTAGAAACAATTACCACAAACTGTCCCACCAGTTTAGAAACCATATTATTAAGGTTCAACAAATCAATCATAACAAACAAAATTGCATTTTCCATAACCAAGGTTAACAATCTTGCAGTTACAAAATCCTTAAATTCTTTAAAAATATTTTTAAAGCCTTTTACTTTACTGCAGAAAACAAAAGTTCTATTTGTCAAATAGGTAAAAATAACACAAATAACCCAAGATATAATATTGGCTATCTGTTCATAAATGTTCATTACATTGGCAAACAGATAAAATAAAACCATGCTTAAAAGGAATGCCACACCACCCCAAAACAGATAATCTATTGCTTCTTTGTGTTTACGGTATATTTTGATAATTAAATCCATGTTTTCCTCTTTCTTGTATACTAGCGCTCTTTAGACACCTTTCCATTTTCCACCCGATATACAATATCACACTTTTCAATAGTCTGAAGTCTGTGGGCAATAATAATCAATGTCTTTTTACCATGAAGTCTGTTGATAGATTCCATAATGGCAGCTTCCGTATCGTTATCCAACGCAGATGTTGCTTCATCCAATACCAGTACTTCCGGATCTTCAAATAAGGCTCTGGCAATACCAATACGCTGTCTTTGTCCGCCGGACAAACGGATGCCTCGTTCTCCGATTCCTGTATCCAGCCCTTCCGGAAGACTCTTTACAAATTCATCCAACTGTGCCTCTTTTAATACCGCCCATACTCGTTCATCATCAATATCTTCATCTGCAATGCCGAAAGCCACATTTTTACGGATGGTGGAGTCAATCATAAAAATGGTCTGGGGAATATATCCTATATTTTTCAGCCATTCTTCATAATGTTCTTTTACATTAATACCATCTGCATAAATGTTTCCTGTCTGTAATTCTAAAAGTCCCAACAAAATATCCACAACCGTAGTTTTTCCGGAACCGGAGCTTCCCACAATTCCTACTGCTGAGCCAACAGGAATTTCCATATCTGCATGGTTAAAAATCAGCTGTTCACTGTTAGGATATTTGTAAGTAATATCTTTCAACTCTATCTTATCTTTAATATCTAACTTTTCTACGATTTTCTTATGGTCATAGGCTTCTACATCATATACCATGTTTTCATCGTGGATTTCTTCCTGTAAATGATCGCTTACGCCCATAAAGAACGGTTCAAAATAAGAAATACTGGTGAGATAATTGTTGATTCTGTTCGCACTTGGAATGAGACGCATGGCAGCCATACCAAAGGTGGTAAGCTGTGGAATCATTTCCGTTACAGTTGCTCCCTGTAACATAACAATCATCATATAAAGTACCAAACCGGCAATACATACGGTTTCAATCAATAATCTTGGAGTGGAATTAAACAAATTATATTTCTGAACCGCATTTACATAACCGAATCCGCATTTTGCGTATTCATTAATAAAATACTGTTCTTTATTAGCAATCTTTATTTCTTTGATTCCCATAACAGACTGCTCTATCCATTTATATAATCCGCTGTAGTAATCCTGATTCTCCTGCCCTGCTTTCACCATGATTGGTTTCAACACTACCTTAATTAAAAGCAGTACTACAATCAGCAATACAGCAATAGTCATAATCATCTTTGCATCTACAATTAAAAGCACCGCTACCAGACAGGCAAATACCACACCTTCACTAATCAACTGTAACACACTTAAAATCAAACCATACATATTGTTAACATCTGAAGTAATATTTCTCTGGATCACTGCTGTATCCGCATTCAGATAATATTCATAAGGACGTTTCATGAAATTAATCATCATACGTCTGGAGGTTGCAAACTGATTGGTATAAACAAATCTAAGCTGAACTACATTCTGCAAAAACAAAAACAAATTCTTCAAAATAAAGGCCCCAATTAGAGCTACCAGCATAACTACCGTAAACTGTGTCACGTTTTGTAAATGCAAACCGTTATAAATAGTTGCCAAAAGTTCATTGGTTTCTACCGCTTTCGGATCAAGCAATACACTTACCACCGGTATCACCACGGAAATACTTAAACTTTCCAGCACACCGCCAATTAACATAAGAAATACGATAACTACCATAACCCTTTTCTGTTTGGCATCTAAAAGTTTGTTCATCTTTTTGAATATTTTTACCATCTTTTTCTCCTACGCTGTCTTATCTTCGAACGCAAACATAAGGCCGAAATCTCTCTCAACCTAAAATTTTCGCAATTTTAATTATATTTTGACATTTTATTTTACCATAAAAATAAGGAGATATACAATCCATAATTTCCTTGTATTTATGTCGCCAATCATGTCATTTTTCACCTTTGATAACCGCTCTGCATTTTCCTTGCAAAAGTTTTCTGTTGTTGCAGTCTTTTGTCTATATTCTGCAAGTTTTCTTTCATTTCTTGTTTTTATCAAAATACAATGTCTGTTTCTGCAAGAACAAATTACATTTTAAACATTTTATCTTTCTAGAAATTAATTTTAACCTTAATTTTTATATAGCTTCATTTTGTCTGTGAAGTTCCGGTGCTTCATAACGGTCCATAAAATCTTCTCCCAAAAAGAGTATTTCATCTGCATTTTTAATGGAATCCGGCACTGTAAATACCGTAATTACTTTATTCCAACGGATTCCGGGAATAAAATTCATAATTTCCATAGGAAATTTCCCTTCAATTACAATCTGTTCTCGAAACAGCTTCTTGTAATCCAGCAAATCTCTGGGATGTGGTTTTATAAACACCTCTGCCCCATTGGCATATTCTTCAATGATGTCCTTAAATAACCGTTCTCTGGTTTCCAAATCGCATAACGGTTCTGAAAGAAGAAGCACTTTTTCTTTCGATTTATCTCCCCGGACAATCTGTTTCATCAAGCCATCTACATTTTCCATAAAGATTTCGACCAACAGATGTTTATCTTCTTCCCGAATCCCTGACACCAGCTCTTCTCTTGATTTTTCAATATATTTTTTGCAAGGATAGGTTAGACAACCTATGTTGTTTACTTCCATATCCAAACAATATTTTCCATATCCGTTTTGGATAAAAATCCAGTTCCAGGAAGCCAGTTTTGCTTTTAATTCGAAATGTCCACGATTATCATATCTGGCAGTATCATAGTGTTTGATACAATCCAACCCATCTTCTAAAGCGTGATAATAGATTTTTTTATAGGACAAATAATATCCGATAGGGTCTGAATCACAGAACACATAAATATCTTTATATTCCTTAAAATCCACAGGAATATAAGGTTCCTGCAATTTCCCCAACATCTTGGTATATTTCATCCGGGCAAGCATATTTATAACAATATTTCCCCGATCCACATGATATTTTTGAAGCTGTGGAAAAAAAGTATCCTCTTTTTCATCATATTCCACCACATCTTCAAACAGACCGGATTTTAATGCTCTTTCCTTTAAATTACCAAAGTCATTAGACATGGTGCTTAAAACCAGCGTTGCGCCACCTCTTTTTTCCAAAGGTAGATTACACTCTTTTAATACCGATATATATACATGATAAAAGGTATGACATACATAAATTCGTTCTTTTCTCACTTTTTTACTCCCAATGGTATTTTTGCATATATTCATCATTTGTCCAAGGTTCTCTTGCCTGATAAAGCTGTCCGTCTGTTTTTTCAATCCAGATAGCAGGGAAATAATGAATAAATAAAGGATTCAGACACATGGTATATCCCCCCGCAGTATCGTATACAATCCGGTCTCCCGGCTGTAAAGCTACATCATCTACAATTTCAAACAATCGGTCATATTCCATACAGGTAGAACCACATACCCACTGACTTTTTTCCATGCTTCTGTCACTTGTATCTGTGCTATAAACCATATGATGGGGATATACATGACGGGTTACCAGTGGATTTAAATTTACACGGCTTCCATCAGTTACAATAAATTTATGATTTCTGATATCCTTAACATCCAAAACTGTAGTTTCAAAACTCATTCCTCTGGAGATTAAAGAAACACCGGGTTCTGCAATAATCTTGGTTTCTTCGGGATTAAAATATTCCTTTAATTCTTTTCCTATCTCTTCAAAATAATTAAGATAATTAGGCTTATCATCTCTTCCACCGAAATAGCCGCCTCCCATATCTACAAATTCAAGACTCAGTGCATATTCCTTTGCAATTTTTACTGCCATTTTTGCCAAAGCACCATACACTTTCACGGTTCTGGACTGGGTAGAAGAATGTAAGTGAAGTCCTGCTACTTTTACATTAGAAAAGCTCTGTACTATATCGATAGCTTCTTTTAATTTCCCATTTTCGTAACAGTAACCAAATCTTCCTCCCTCTTCTTCCACCAACTGTTCTTCCGGGCAAAGACTTCCGATATCACAATTTACGCGAAGGCCTACTTTAAATTCCCTTTCCGGATATGCTTTGCTCATTTCCCCAATCCACTGCAATTCATAAGTGGAATCAAAATTTACATATCCTCCTCCAAGAAGAACCTTTTCCCAGACATCTCTATCTTTGATGGGACTATTATAAATAATCTTATCATCCGTATATCCAAGTCTTTTGGCAATGTCATATTCCATATCCGATACAACTTCTGCAAAAAAACCATGTTTTTTCAAATATCTCAGTAACCAGGGAAGGGAATTGGTCTTTACAGAATAGCCCATAACATAGTTACCCCAGTTTTTTGTTAAAGCTTCTTTTAATAAATTGATATCATATAATAAATCTTTTTCTTTCACCCGATAAAAAGGAGTCTGTAATTTATTTGTTTCCATTTTTCTGTCTCCTTAAGTATTTGATTTCCGCAATTTTCCAGTCTTCCAAGGTATCAATATCCTGAACTTCCATTTCCGACAATACTAATGGTACTAATTTTTCCACATCTGTGGTTCCTGCTTCCATAAAAGGAAGGGTTCTGCAAGCATAAAACTGACCACAATCATGATATACCTTTTGCAAATCCTGACTTCTGGCTGTAGCATATTCCGGAAACTGTCTTTCAACATATCCGCTTTGGTTTACAATCAACCCTCTCTGAGGTGGATAAGAAAAAGCAACCACAGGCATTACAGAATCCGCAGTATCCAGAAGTTCCATGGCCTCTTTTAAGCGTTCTGCCGTAATAAAGGGAGCCGTAGGATAAATACAGCAAAAACTATCAAAATGTTGTCCTTGTTTTTCATATTCTTTTAATACTTCCATAATTACTTCATCGGTAGACGCATAATCATTTGCAGTAGCTTCACTTCTCATAAATGGCACTTTGGCACCTGCCTGCTTGGCCAATTGTGCGATTTCTTCATCATCCGTAGATATCATGACCTCATCAAAAACTCCTGCATTTAACGCCGCCTCTATAGAATAAAAGAGAATTGGCTTCCCACAAAATTCTTTGATATTTTTTCTGGGAATCCTTTTGCTTCCTCCCCTTGCCGTAATCATTGCCAATCGTTTTTCTGCCATATTTTCTCATCCTTCTTTCTTTATTTTATCCTCTGCTTTTTCCTTACAGTTTTATTTCCCGTCTCTCTATCTATAAACCAATGTATTTTACTATTTAAAAAAACTTATTTTCACATATACTTTCCTACAGTATACACTATATTTTGTATCAAAGGAACAAATTTGATTGCCTTATTTTTTTAAATTGTTTATACTATTAGTACTTATTCAAATATTCAAGTTTGCTCTGAATAGACACTCATTTAGCGAGCTTGTTTCTAACACAGCGAAAGGAAATATTTAATGAACAAACAATTTAAAATTGGAAATAAATTAGTAGGCGAAAATGCTCCTGCTTTTATCGTGGCAGAAATCTCCGGAAACCACAATCAGGATTATGGACGTGCGGTAGAAATTATCCATGCTGCCAAAGAAGCCGGTGCAGATGCCATTAAATTACAAACCTATACTGCAGACACCATTACTTTAGACTGCGATGAACCTTGTTTTGTGATTAACGAAGGGACAATCTGGGATGGAATGACTCTTCACAAGCTATATCAGGAAGCCTATACCCCTTGGGAATGGCAGCCCCGTTTAATGGAAGAAGCAAATAAAATCGGTTTGGAATGTTTTTCCTCACCCTTTGACTTTACCTCTGTAGATTTTTTGGAGAACATGAATGTTCCCGCTTACAAAATTGCGTCTTATGAAATCAATGATATTCCTTTGATCCGCAAAATTGCCAAATTACACAAGCCTATGATTTTTGCTACCGGAATTGCTTATCCGGAAGACATTGAACGGGCTTTAGCAACCTGCAAAGAAGAAGGTAATGAAGATATTATTTTATTAAAATGTGTTTCTTCTTATCCAACTCCTTATGAACAGGTAAATTTACGGGTTATTCCTACCTTAGCCAAAACTTATGACTGTATCAGCGGAATTTCCGACCATACTATGGGGACTATCGTTTCTGCCGGTTCTATTCCATTAGGTGCAAAAATGATAGAAAAACATCTTACTTTAAGCCGCGCTGACGGCGGACCGGATGCTGCATTTTCCATGGAACCAAAGGAATTTGCCAAACTAGTAGAAGAAGTCCGTATTTTGGAAAAGGCTTTGGGATGCAGTGAGTACGTTTTAACCGATACCCAGAAGCTGGAACATGGCGGTTCCCGCTCCCTGTTTGTAGTAAAAGACATTCAACCGGGTGAAATTTTAACCCCGGAAAATATCCGCTCCATTCGTCCCGGAAACGGTCTTCATACCATGTATTATGAAGAAGTTTTAGGAAAAACAGCAAAATCTTTCTTAAAGAAAGGAACACCGCTTGCATGGGAACTGATTCAGTAATTTATATCCGAACAGATGGGAATTCTAAGATAGCCACCGGACACCTTGTCCGGTGTCTTTGTATTGCCCAGGCTCTGGAATCTTTGAAAAAATCAGTCTGTTTTCTTGTTTCAGACAAGGATAGTTTTTCTTTGCTAAAAGACTTGGCTGAATCTGTTTTTTGTGGCTATAAATTTTCTTTTGATGTGAAAATATTGGAAACTGCAAAATATGATGATTTGGAATTGGAAATCGATGAACTCTCGAATTTTCTAAAATCAGATGTTTCTTTACTTACCGGACAGGAAACCTTCCAAGCCAAAAATCCCTCATCAGACAAACCCATACTTTTTGTAGATTCTTATTTTGTGACAGAAGCCTATTTTACGTCTTTAAAACCATTCGCAAAAGTTGCCTATATGGATGATTTAAGAGCTTTTGATTATCCTGTTGATTTGGTTATAAATTATGATGTAATTCAACCTGCCAGAGAACAGGAATACCAGCTTTCCTATACCAATGCCGGTATCTCTCTGTTAGGTGCCAAATATACACCTTTGCGTAGTCAGTTCCAAAATCAAGAAGTATCCTTACGCGGTCAAATTAAAAACATCCTGATTACTACCGGTGGAAGCGATCCTTATGATTTTACTTTAACACTTTCCGATTATTTATTATCCCTGGAATTAAATATGGAAATCCATGTAGTTGTAGGAAGATTATTTAAAAACATAGAAACTTTGGAAGAATTATCCAAGCAATATTCTTCCCTTCACCTGCACTATAATGTCAGTGATATGGCTTCTCTTATGAAGCAGTGCGATTATGCTGTTTCTGCCGCCGGAACCACTTTATATGAATTATGTGCTTTAGGAATTCCTGCTATCAGCATTTCCATGGCTGATAACCAAATTCCTATGGCTGAAATCTTTGCTACAGTAGATGCTGTTCCTTATGCGGGAGATATCAGAGTTCAAACAACAGATGAAATGAATACAATTTTCGAGCAGATTTCCGGACATTTGCTATCTTTATATAACGATCCCTCTAAAAGCCGTATTCAACACAAAAAAATGAGACAGCTAGTGGATGGAAACGGAGCAATTAAAATCGCCAAAGTATTATCCGGACTTTGTAGGGGATAAACTGCATTTTTTATATACTTTTACATTGTCTAAAATATAGTTATATACTATAATCAACACATAGTGTTGTTATTATGAGGCTTTTGGAAGATATGTACAGAGTTGAAGATAAGTTCCATTGTGAGAAGAAAGATTTATATATATTACAAAACAGATTAAATGCGATATTAGAAAGCGATCATGCGGATAATGAAGATGGATACATAATTACCAGTGTGTATTTTGATGATATATATGATTCCTGCTTGTGGGATACAATAGATGGAAATTATAAAAGGGAAAAATATAGAATACGAATATATAATCATTCTTTTGATGTTATTAAATTAGAAATAAAATATAAAGAAAATAGTAGGATATATAAGAAAACAAAAGTAATCAGCAAAGATGAAATGTTCACTCTGCTTAAAGGAGAATGCATTACATGCGATGCTACTACCTTGAATGATCCTATCATGCTATTTAATATGGCAATTAAAAACAGAGGTTTTAGACCTAAGGTTATCGTAGAGTATGACAGAAGAGCATTCATATACAAACCGGGGAATGTTAGGATTACATTGGATAGAGGATTGCGAGTAAGCAGACAAATAGATTTATTTGGAAAAGAAGAAATTCCTTATATGTATACAAAGGAATGGCAGGATGTATTGGAGGTAAAATACGATGAGTTTATACCGGATTTTATTACACAGTTAATTGAATTTGGGAATATGAGACAAGTATCTTTTTCGAAATATCAAATATGCAGACAAGAGATAGGAGAATACAAATGAGTATAAAAGATGTAATCAAAGATAGTGTATATTCAGGTTTTACAGGCGGGACTGAATGGAATTATATTGAGATGCTTATAGTTTTTTTTGTAGCATGTATTATAGGAGTATATATTTATTATGTATATAAAGTAGTTTGTAAAACGATTTTTTATTCAAAAGATATGCATGTGACAATAGCAGGGCTTGTGGTATTAGTAGCGGCAATTATGTTAGCAATGCAATCAAATATTATTGTGTCATTAGGTATGGTGGGGGCGTTGTCCATTGTACGTTTTAGAAATGCTGTAAAAAATCCTACGGATTTGTTATTTCTTTTTTGGTCTGTAAGTGCAGGAATTATTTGTGGTGTAGGGCTGCATCTTTTAGCCATGGCTCTTTGCTTGGTCATGACTGTTATGATTTTGTTTTTGAATAAACTTCCTCAAACAACTCCTAACTCTATTATTGTGTTACAAGATAGAAAAGAAAATACAGATTGGAAAAGTATTAAAGAATTTATTGATAAAAACAGCAAATTTATGAAAGAAAAGTCCAGAAATGTTATAGGAAAAGAAACAGAAATTATTCTTGAAGTTAAACCTTATGATGAAGAAAAATTGGTTAGAGAATTAGAAAAAAAATTTGCTTTAGATAGTATTAAATATTTAAGTTATGACGGAGAATATCGAGGCTAGTTCTCTCGATATTCTCCATTATAAGAAGTAAAAGAAATAGATTTTAAAGAAGGTATTTTATTGATTTGTTCCATCAAAATATCTTCTTTTTTTGTTTTTAAACTAAAGGTATAAGAAAAGCTATCTGAAAGATGACTGACTTTTTTTTGAATGACATGATTACTTTGTTTCTTTATTATTTCATACAGTTCATCATAGATATCATTGTTACTTACAACTGTTAAAATGTAAGACGCCTTTCTCAATGATAATGTATTAAAGAAGAAGAATAAAACTGTTATAAATGCAGACACTAAAAATGCAATATAGTATAATTGGACTGCTGAAAAAATTCCTATGCATAAGGCCCAAAATAGAAATAGCAAATCTAATGGATTTTTTAAAGTATGCCGGAAACGGATTAGTGAAATAGCACTAATGATTCCTAAAAAAACAATGATATTAGAATTCATTACAATCATAAGTACACAAGTAATAATACTTATTCCGGGAAGAATATTATTAAAATCTTTTTGATGGAAAGAATTTTTTATTGTGAGCTTATAAGTAAAATAAACATAAAATCCGAGTATGACTGAAACAACTAAACTAATACCAATGGCAATGTATGGTAAACCAATATTTTCTGAGAATGC
>JAFZGJ010000103.1 GCA_017555455.1 Lachnospiraceae bacterium | reverse complement strand
TCTGTAATATATACATGTTCACTATCCATAGGAACCATAGATACTTCTGCCATAGTTGTAAGACGGCTTGGGTCAAGTTTCTTGGATAATGCATGTAAATCTGCTAAGTTGCGGTACAATGCTTCATTTTCGCCACCGATGGTGATTTCATTGGAAATTCCCCAGAAGCAGATAGATGGATGATTGTAGTTCTGTGCAATCAATTCTGTCATCTGGCTGATGGTGTTATCATAAGCATCTTTTGTATTAATAAACTGGCTGATGAATGGAATTTCTGCCCAAAGTACAAAACCTTCTCTATCACAAATATCATAGAAGTACTGATCATGCTGATAGTGTGCAAGACGGATTGTATTTGCACCAACTTCTTTAATCAGTGCAGCATCGATTTCGTGGTCTTCTTTGGAAATTGCCCAGCCTTTGTCCAATTTATCCTGATGACGGCTTACACCATGAAGAGGATAAGACTTACCATTTAAGAAGAAACCTCTTTCCGGATCTACATGGAAGCTTCTGTAACCATAGCTTACGGTTACTGTATCAACTGCTTCGCCATCTTTTACAATCGCTGCCTCACAGGTGTAGAGATATGGATCATCTACACTGTGCCATAAATGAGGATTTGCTACATCTAATTTTACTGTTGTATGAGCTTCTGCTGCTGCTTTTCCTTCTGCCACAACATTGCCTTCAGCGTCTTTCAAAGCTACAGTCACTTCACATCCACAAGCATTTACAGGGAATAAATCAACACGAGTTTTTCCTGCTTTGTGAGGTGTTACAAATACCGCATCTGTACCTTCTTTTAATAAATCAAAATGTGCTTCGTTTACTTCAATAAAGTTTACATCACGATATAAACCACCATAGAAAGTAAAGTCTGCACTCTGTGGATAAACATCACTTACACCGTTTGTTACCACTACAGTAAGTACATTGCCTTCCGGTTTCATAGATCTTGTTAAGTCATAACGGAATGTAGAAAAACCACCTTTATGTGTTCCTAATTCTTTTCCGTTACAGTAAACAGTTGCTACATGGTTAGCACCCTGAAATTCGATGTACTGTTTTTTGCCTTCTGTTGGATTTGGAAGCTCAATGGTATAAGTTCCGATACCTCTCCAATAGTCATTTCCGCCATCCTGTCCATCCAATGCATTCCATGTATGTGGAAGTGCAACTGATGCAAATACTTCGTTCTGTTTTGCAAAACAAGCTGTTGTTAATAAAGATTTTGTTCTCATTGGAATCTACCCCTTTCATGATAAAAAATAATATCTTCTGAAAATATTCTAGCATCTGTTGGATTTATTTTCAATTTTTTTGGGATATAAGCTAAAAATAATACTATTATTTGTTATTATAGACCTAATTCAATGAGATTTTTTTGTCAAAAGTAAACCACTGGTAATTGCAGTCAAAGGAGCAACCGTAACCAATCCGAAAGAACCCACAATAGTATGTATGATTTCTGCTGCCACGTATTTATAATTCAGCATCAGCATGACCGGAGTTCCCTGCGCCATAAAGACCATTAATAATGTAATAAAACTGCCTGAATATGCCAACAGTAACGTAGTTGTTGTAGAACCACAAGCTGCCCTACCTACAGCAAAACCTGAGAAAATAGCTTCTTTTGCACTGATGTCCGGCTTTTTTTCTACAACTTCATAAACCGCAGAACAGATATCCACAGATAAATCCATTACAGCACCCGAAGAACCAAGAAAAATAGATGCCACAAATATTTTTGTCAGATTAAGATGCTGATAGCCTGCATACAAAAGACTTTCACTAGACTCCATCACAGCACCATGTATTCGAAACAGGTCTGTAAAAAAATATCCAAGGACAGCCGTCACTAAAATTCCTAATGCGGCACCCGAAGCTGCCGCAAGGCACCTGCGGTCCCACCCATATATCAAGCTAAGAACAAGACAAGTCAGACATAACACTATTGCCATGGAAACCCAGATTGGATTTCTTCCATTTAACAGGCATGGAATCAATACCTTCCACATTAATAAAATAGTATCTACAAAAGACAGAATCGCCCTCAGACCGGTATCCCGGGCAAACAACAATAGTAGGAGAAGAAACATCCCTGCTAATATGACCTCTTTATCTAGTCGAAAATGATCTGTCATATATACAGTTGTAATTTCTCCAGCAGAATGACTTACTACAACAAATGCCTTATCCCCCGGAAAAAATAATTTATCCTCTGCCAAAGAACCATTTAGCCGATTGACTGCGTCTATTTCTACTCCTTCAAATTTTCCACTCAAGATACGTACTTGACATCTCTGTTCTCCACTGCGTACCAGACCAGTGTCAACAATATCACTTTCATCTGTAGACAATACCAATGCATCCACCCTCTCTGCATTCTGATACGATAATGCTCCTTCATATCCGGTTGGCATAAGCAATAGTATGACCATCAAAATCAATGACAACAAGACCGGACCAACGGTCTTACTTTTTACAAAATGTTTCATGAAACCTCCAAATGACATAACACAGGAAACAAAGGTCCCCTGTGTCATATTCCTTTATAATTATTTAACTTCAAGAATTGCAGCCAGCTTATTGTAGATATCAGTGTTATCATAATAACCGCCAAAATCTTCTGCACCAACACCATCTGCAAAAACAGCGACCGGAAGACCGGTATGGGAATAGCTGGTGAAATCCACACCTGACTTATTATTTAAAATATGTGTAACTGTTACAGAGAACGGATTGTAAGTTCCATAAAGTACATACTGTTCCTGGGTAAAATTATCTGCATCATAATCTGTCAAAATTAACTCATAAGCAGTACGAAGTCTCTCAATTTCATACTCAGTCAGAGCTAAACGATCACCTTCTTCGCCATTCATTTTTAATCCAAACAAAGTTTCCACATCTTTCATTGCATCTTCAAAGGAGGTCTGATTTTCTTTATATTTTTCTACATATTGTTCATCAAACTGTGCATATGAAATTGTCTGATTTTCCAAAGTATCTAAATAAGTATCATAGTCAGTACCTGCAAATCCAATTGTTAAACCACCTGTTTCATGGTCTCCTGTAACCAGAATCAAAGTTTCCTGTGGATGTTCTTTCGCAAAATCAACAGCAACCTGAACTGCATCTGCTAAAGCTAATGTATCAGTAACTGTCGCACCAGCATCATTAGCGTGACAAGCCCAGTCAATTTTACCGCCTTCACACATCATGAAGAAACCTGTTTCATTATCCAGAACTTCAATGCCTTTTGCAACATAATCGGACAATGCCCATTCCCCTTCCACACGGTCCATTTCATAATCCATGGAATCGGAGTCAGCTAAATGCTCATCAATTAAAATCACTTTACCATCCGCAGATGTAACAGCTTCTGCGTCTGCCTGAGTATAAGTAACCTTATATCCCGCATTCTCTGCCAAATCGTACAAACTTGTCTGATTTTCATCAGCACCGGTAATTTTCTTTAAACCACCACCTGCAAAATATTCAAAACCAGACTCAACCAATTCTACACCAATTTCATAATAATCATTACGGCTTGCCTGATGAGCATAAAATGCAGCCGGAGTCGCATGATTTAAATTAACAGAACTAATTACCCCTACTTTCCAGCCTTTCTGCTCATGAAGTTTTTCAGCAATTGTTTCATATGGAGTTGCACCCGTAATATCTACATTAATCATACCTGAATATGTTTTCTCACCTGTTGCAATGGAAGTTGCTGTTGATGCAGAATCCGGTGCAAAACTACAGGAATCATATGTAACTGCAGAACCTGCAACTTCAAAATCCATGAAATTCAACTTCACAGGACCATCTAATACGGCACCTTCACGAGTTTCATAATCTGTACTTGGCAAAGCTTTTTCATAATCGTCATCAGCGATTGCTCCTAAATAATCGGATGCAGCCTGAAACTGAGGATAACTCATACCATCGCCGATAAATAAAAATACATACTTAGGTTTTTCCATTTCATTTACAAGAGCAGTATCCGCAGCCGTTTCAACAACAACTTCTGTTTCTACGCCTGCATTCACAACTGTGTCTTGAGCCGGAGCACTGGAACAAGCTACCATAGACATTGTCATTGCGAGTCCTAACATACCGGAAATTATTTTTTTTGCTTTCATTCTTTCTTCTTCTCCTTTGAATTTATCTATTCAATTTTTGCTTGCTCCCTTATTGTATTTATTTCTTGTAAAATCAAAAACCGTAGAAAAGTAAAATTCGAGTAAAATAATCCTGACATTTTTACATACTTTCTTTACAATCTGTATAAAAAAACGATGTGACTTTCATTCAAATCACACCGTCTTTTATATAAAAACTAATTAGTTATGACCTATGGCTATCAAAGGTGCATTCCACAATCCTCAAATCCACACAAGTCACATATTTGTCAAATTCCATCCAAATTATCTTGTTTTCTCTTGATTCGTATTTTACGCCGTTCTTCCCCATGTTCCCAGGCCAACTTTTCATCCTCTGTTTCTAAGATTAATCGTGGGACCTCCATTGGACTATCATTTTCATCCAAGGCAATCATCATAAAATGTGCATTATTGATTCTTGTACGTTCTCCATCCAAACTTTCCACATAAGTATCAACACATATTTCCATGGAGGTTTTTCCTACCCAAGTCACTTTTCCTTTAATGATAACCATATCATTCTGATATGCCCCTTTTAAAAATGTCAGGTTGTCCACAGAAGCAGTTGTTACATTGGCTCCTGAATGTCTTTTGGCAACCACAGCCGCCACTTCATCAATCCACTGCATCAAGATTCCTCCAAATAATCGGTTGGCTCCGTTTAAATGCCCCGGTCGAATCAGATGGGCTGTTTCTGTTCTGGAATCATCCACTCTTTTATATATTACATTTTCGCTCATTTTCATATCTTCCTTTACCAACAATTTCCATCATGATATATTACCATTTTCAAATAATAGTCAATTACCTTTTAAAATGGCATTCTTATTTATGCTTCATTTCCACATGGATCAGCAATGATAACAATGCACGTAAAACAATGACTGCTCCAAGCACCACCAATTCATTCAAGTCACGCACCAAAACTGTCTTCAAAATCTCTGCTGCCATTTTAAATTCCAAACTCAAAGCCAGTCCATTTGCCAATTCAAATTTGATATTCACCTTACTTCTGGTAATCAAGCCCTTCAAATAACCGGCAAAAGCCCCCACTGCTGAAACCGCTACAATAAAAATCCCCATAAGTTCACACAAAGGTATCAAAATTTCCAAAACTAACTCCATAAAATGTTCTAACATATTAATCATACATCCCTTCACTATTACTAATTATTAAGTACAATTTTCTTTAAATCTGAAAAATCACAAAATATAAAATCTATTTCATTTTTGAAATTAAATCATATTTTAATTTTATTCTTCAATCTTGACCACATCCATATAATCAGCTGTGCAGGAATCCCAACCAATAGAATAGGTATAATATGATATTCCATCATAGAAAAAGTCAAATACAGTGCCAAAAGCAGAGACCACACCAAAAGAGAGACTATCATAAAATTTTTTCTGGGATTAAACCAAATAGAGTTAAATACCAACCATACAATTAGTGCTGCCGGTACTGCGTAGGCATAACACAACCAGGGATACCCTGTTCCCGGAAAAAACATAAAAAGAATACCAAAAATCAAGGTTGCTATTAATACCACTATAAAAATGCTGGTTCCGGTAATAATATAGCAATTTCTTCTATAATTCCCATCCCTTATTTCCTTTGTCACAGGCTTTCCATCATGTTCTTCTTCCACCAGGTAATCCAAAGTTACTTCAAACAAATCTGCTACCGCTTTTAGGACTACAATATCCGGCAAAGATTACCCTCGTTCCCATTTAGAAACAGTTTTATCAGA
>JAFZGJ010000102.1 GCA_017555455.1 Lachnospiraceae bacterium | reverse complement strand
AAGAGCGATTTCTCTTCTTAAATCACCTTCTACAGTCATTGTTTCATCAATAACTTCTGCGATTTTCTTTACTTCGTCGTCTGTTAATTCTCTAACACGAGTGTCAGGATTAACACCGGCCTGAGCTAAAATCTTGTTAGAGCTTACTCTACCAATTCCGTAGATGTAAGTTAAACCGATTTCTACACGTTTTTCTCTAGGTAAGTCAACACCTGCGATACGAGCCATTTACGTTTCCTCCGTTTTTCCTTTTAAAATGTTACTAATTGATTGGGGCAAATTTTGCCCGGTCGAATATAAATCCGACGTTTCCGATACTCGGATGCTGTTTTCATTTTGAAAACGATTTGCACCTATTTGTGTTTTACATTATTCTCGGTATCAAAAAGTAATTTCCCGTACCACATCCCGTTGATACGTTCCATTATCTTCACGATGTTCTAATAAGAACATCTGTCTTATAGCCGCTACAATAATGCGACAGTCAATTCATTGTTGGTCATTAAAAAATGAATTAGCCCTGTCTCTGTTTGTGCTTAGGATTTTCACAGATAATTCTGATTGCACCTTTTCTTTTAATAACTTTGCACTTTTCACAAATTGGTTTTACTGATGATCTAACTTTCATGTTAAACCCTCCTTTCATAAAAAGACCGTTATATATTGTAACACGCAAAAAACCGCCTGTCAACAAGACAAACGGCTTTTTTATCACTTTTTTTAAGTTTTTTTATTTATCTCTCCAAATAATTCTACCCTTGCTTAAATCATATGGAGAAAGTTCAAGAGTTACCTTGTCACCCGGTAAAATACGGATAAAGTTCTGACGAAGTTTACCACTAATATGTGCTAACACTCTGTGTCCATTTTCTAATTCTACCTGAAACATAGTATTTGGTAATTTCTCTACTACAGTTCCTTCGATTTCAATAACATCGGATTTAGACATTTATTTTCCTCCTGTATCACTCATTTGCTGTTTTTTATATTTCTTTAAAGCCATCATAACCTCAAGGTCAGATACCACTTTCCCCTCTGATAATAAAGATCTTATTTCTTCATTATTAAAGTACTTGATTAACTGAATATGTTTTTTCTTCTTTTTTTTAGGCTTCTCAACAGTTTTTATTTCACCGTCTGCTAACCATACATATTCTGCATCTTCTTTCATTATGACATATACTTTATCTTTATCATGTCCCACTTTTGAGGACGCTAAAAAACCTGTCATTACAACCTCGCATTTCCATTCTACCGAAAGTTTCCAAAAAAGCAAGCTTTTTTTATAACATTGTTAGAATTTCCGGTTCTCCCTCGGTAATTAGAATTGTATTTTCATAATGTGCAGATGGCAAACCATCCTGTGCTACTACTGTCCAGTCATCAGAAAGCCATTCCACATCGGCTCTGCCCATATTAATCATAGGTTCAATAGCTAATGTCATCCCCGGTTGAAGTTTTAAGCCTCTGCGTCTTTGACGGAAATTTGGAATCTGCGGATCTTCATGAAGCTGGGTTCCGATTCCATGTCCTACCAAATCTCTTACTATTCCGTAACCAAACTGAGAAATATATGCATCAATGGCATTGGAAATGTCATATAAATGATTGCCTGCACGGGCCATTTTTATACCTTCAAAGAAGCTATTTCGGGTTTCTTCTACCAGTTTCTGAATCTGAGGAGTTACCTGCCCAACATAATGGGTTCTTGCAGCATCGGAATGATAACCTTTATAAATAAGTCCTGCATCCAGACTTACAATATCTCCTTCTTTTAAAATACGGTCTTTTCTCGGGATACCATGAACCACTTCTTCGTTTACAGAAACACAAACAGAAGCCGGATAACCATGATAATTCAAAAAGTTCGGAATACAATCATACTCACGAATTAATTTTTCTCCCAACCGGTCAATTTCTAAAGTGGAAATTCCCGGAGCAATCGCTTTCCCTAATTCTTCATGCACCTTTGCAAGAATCTTTCCTGCCTGACGCATTAATTCAATTTCTCTCTCTGATTTGATTGATACAGCCATACTCTAAACGTCTATTTCCTTCCCATTAACCTAAAATTGCCACAATTGCTTCAAATACATCTTTCATATCAACTGTGCCGTCTACTTCTTTTAATACACCTTTTGCGTTATAAAAATCAATTAAAGGCTGAGTCTGATCATGATATACCTGTAATCTGTTCTTTACTGTTTCCGGTTTATCATCATCACGTAAAATTAATTCTTTACCACATCTGTCACAAATTCCTTCTGTTTTTGGTGGAATATGTTCAATATGATATGTAGCACCACAAGCAAGACAGGCTCTTCTTCCGCCCATTCTCTTAACAATATTTTCATCCGGTACATCTACATTGATTGCATAATCAATTTTGTCACCAAGTTCTGTTAAAGCTTTATCCAAAACTTCTGCCTGAGGAATTGTTCTTGGGAAACCATCCAATACATAGCCGTTTGCGCAATCTTCTTTTGCAACACGGTCTAATAAAATCTTAACTGTTAATTCATCCGGAACTAAAAGCCCCTGGTCCATATATTTTTTCGCTTCTTTTCCAAGCTCTGTACCTTCTTTAATGTTTGCACGGAAAATATCACCTGTAGAAACATGAGGAACTGCATATTTGTCCGCAATCATTTTCGCCTGTGTACCTTTTCCTGCACCCGGAGCACCTAACATAATAATTTTCATAAATATCATCCTTCCTTTCTTATATATAAACTCCCTACAACTTTATGCCGTATTGTAGGATTAAACTGTTACAAAAATTTACCTATTCTAGTATACCACTTTCTGAGCCAATAAGAAAGAGGAAAAAGAAAAAAAGCAGGACCCAAAAGTCCTGCTCTAAATATTAATCATTTAAAAAACCTTTGTAGTTACGTACCAACATCTGAGATTCAATAGATTTTACTGTTTCCAAGATTACGCTGGCAATGATGATTAAGCTTGTTCCTCCAAAGGAAACGCTTGCTCCAAATACACCATTAAATACGAAAGGTAATACACCTACGATTGTAAGTCCACACGCACCAATAAAGATGATGTAGTTTAAAATCTTAGTTAAATAATCACTGGTTGGTTTACCAGGTCTGATACCCGGAATAAATCCACCCTGTTTTTTCATATTATTTGCAATTTCTAATGGATTAAATGTAACGGATGTGTAGAAGTAAGCAAAAAAGATTACTAATACTACATAAATTACTAAACCAATAGAATACTGTGGTGCTGATGGTTTACACCAGTTGCTGGAGTTCATACCATTTAAGATTTCTCCCCAGAACCCTGTTGGGTTAACACCAAATAAAGTACAAATTACCAATGGTAACTGGAAAAGGGATGAAGCAAAGATAATCGGAATAACACCCGCTGTATTCACTCTTACCGGAATATTGCTGGTCTGTCCGCCAACCATTTTTCTTCCCTGTACTTTTTTTGCATACTGAACAGGAATTTTACGTACACCATCGTTTAATACGATTACAAGTACTACCATACCAATTACAATTGCAAGAATAATTACTGCTGCAAGAACTCCTGTTGCAATTGGTTTTCCCTGAATGAACTGCTGATACAAATTAGAGAAATCTTCCGGAATTCTTGAAATAATATTGATAACCAATACTACGGAAATACCGTTTCCGATACCTTTTTCAGTAATTCTTTCACCAACCCACATAAGGAATGCACTACCTGCTGTTAAGGCTGCAACTACAGTAATAATGTTCATCGCATTGTATTCCTGTAATAAACCGCTTCTACCAAATCCGATAGCCATAGCTGCTGCATGTACTAAGGCAAGCCCTACTGTAACATATCTTGTGATAGAGGCAATCTTCTTCTTACCATCTTCTCCATCTTTCTGCATTTCTTCCAATTTTGGAATTGCAATTGTTAATAACTGCATAATAATGGAAGATGTGATGTATGGAGTAATATTTAATGCGAAGATAGACATATTCTCAAAAGAACCGCCTGTAAACGCATCAAAGAAATTAAATGCTTCACTGGACTGCGCTGAGAACCAGTAAGAGAAATAATCTCTGTTTACTCCCGGTACAGGAAGCTGTGATCCTAAACGAATCACAACTAACATACCTAAAGTGTATAAGAGTTTCTTACGAAGCTCTTTGATTTTTAATGCATTTTTCAGGGTTGTAAGCATATTACATCACCTCTGTTGTTCCACCAAGACTCTCAATTTTTTCTTTAGCACCTGCACTGAATGCATCTGCTTTAACATTAAGTTTCTTAGTTAATTCTCCATTTCCGAGGATTTT
>JAFZGJ010000101.1 GCA_017555455.1 Lachnospiraceae bacterium | reverse complement strand
CCCTGCACTTCTAACCGTATGTATTAACTTTCCACATTCTCCCATCTTCTTACGAAGATTGGAAACATGTACCATAACGGTTCTGATATCGGAGGCATCTTCTGTCTGCCAAACAGTTTTAAATAAATCCTGATACAAAACTAGTTCACCCTGGTTCTCAATAAGACAAAATAATAATGCGTATTCTATAGGAGATAATTCCAATATAGAAATCAGATTCCCATTCTCATCCGTAGCCCATGCCTCTCTCATTTTCCGCTTTATACAAAGTCCCGGAAAAAACAGTTCATCTGAAACTGTTTTTTTCTCATTATATTGTTTTGCTCTACGGATATTAACCTCAATCCGTACTAACAATTCTTCATAATTTACAGGCTTCGTAATATAATCATCCCCGCCCATTTTCAAAGCAGATATCTTTGTATCCTGATCACTCAAACAACTGACAAAAATAATGGGACAAAAAGAATACTCCCTAATTTCTTCGCACATCTGGCTGCCCTCTCCATCCGGAAGCATCATGTCCAGTAGAATCAAATCAAATTCTCTTTTTTTTAGTTCATACTTTGCCTGTCTAATGGAAAAAGCTGTTACTACGCCATATCCTTTACTTACCAAAATACGTTTAGTGATAAAAGAAAGCTGTTTATCATCTTCCACCAATAAAATATATTCCATTAAGCATCACTGCCTTTCTTTTCGTCATAGGCCGGAAATAACATATATACAGCAAAACCGAATTTTTCCCTACTGGAAATTTCAACCGTTCCGCCATATCGTTCCACGATAGTTTTCACATCATACAGACCATATCCGGTTCCGGCTTTCCCTTCACTGTTACTCCCCCGGATACCTTCTTCAAAAATATTCATTAATTCCTCTTCTTTGATACCTTTTCCATTATCTTTGAATACTACCAGTACCTGTCCGTCTTCCACATGGAAAATATTAATAGTAATAATATCCCCACCTTGGGAATATTTCAAGGCATTTTCAAACAAATGATAAAAAACACGCATTAAGGGAATCTGTTCTGCCCGAATCCATATTTTTTCCTGTTCTGTGACGACGGATATCTTAACCGATATTTTCTTAGCAATATCTCTCACATATTTTGTAGAATTCCTTACCAACGCTGCTACATCCACTGCTGTAAGTGCTATAGAATCTTCAGACCGATCCTCTAAAACTACCTTCAACACATCATCCATATAATTGATATTGTCACATATGTTTCCTATAACCTCTTCCATCTCTAACGGAGTCAATAACCCCTGTTTCAGCAACTCCCCATAGCCGGTAATGACGGACATAGGCATACGCATATTATGAGATAACATTCTTTTTATCCAGTTTATATCTGTAATCATAACATTTCACTCTCTAATCATTGCCATTCTATAATGTTTTTATCATATCTCATTTTCGAATACAATGCAGCCTTTATGCACGAATCAGCATTTTTCAAACCTCAATCGAACTAAAAAATCCCTCCCTTGACGATAACAGATATCCTTTGTATCATGAAAACATAACGATTATCCTATGAAGGAGGAGCTTTATGGAAACTAATAACTTTTTGTCTGCCGTTGCTGTTACTTCTGCAAACCTACAGCATTTCAGCAGTTTTTTCCCAAAAGAATATCTTGCCTATATCGAAAATGGTGATATCCAGGGTGTAGGCGTTATCTATGAAAATGTTGCCTGTGGTGTAATGCTCACTTCTATATCCCCGGACATCATTAACCTTTACTGGATTTACATAGCAGAGGATTACCGCAGAAAAGGTTTGGCAACCTTTCTTCATTCCAAAGCCGGCATCTATGCATCTGTTCATAATCTTAATATAAACACAGTACTGCCCATAACTTCCAATCAGGAGGAATTACTCTCCTTTTTGCGTTCCCTCGGGTACAAATTGGAAGAACAGGGTTCTCGTTTTTGTTTCCGAATGGAAGATGTGGATGTATCCCATTTTAAACATGAACCAGCCAAAAATGTATATTCTCTGCAGGAAGTATCTTCCATCCAATCCTTTCTGCACGACCTTGAGAAAAACAATGAACTTTTAATTGATACTGAGGAAGTATCAGAAATGTCATCAACTCTTAGCAGTGTTATAATAAATAAAGGGATACTGGAAGGCTGTATCCTGATTCGGCAGGATATTGAAAACACGGTAGAAATCTCTTTCTTATATATCCACGGAGAAACTACTGCCCAATCCGCTATGCGTTTTATAAATCTAATTAGCCACTGTATAGAAAATGCAAAAAAGGAAGGCCTTTCCCCAGATACGATTATTTGTGCTTCATGTATAACACCTGTCGGAGTTAAATTTGTTAAAACCTTTGTAAAAAATGCTGAGGAAACTGTTTTTTATCGTGCTACACTTTCCGGCAACGAAGATAAATTATTATAGGAGGCGACTTATTATGTGTTCTAAAGAAAATGATATGATGCAGCAATCAAAACACTCAAAACCTGTAGAAATAACAGCAGAACCGGTCTCTCTTGAAACCTTCAGCCCCAAATTTCTTAAAGAGCAACAATCCGAAACCGTGAAAAGTGTAGAAAAACTGAGCGGTATGCAGAGAATATTTTATAATCTTGATTACGAAGTTCCTGTGAAAGAGGTAGCACCTCTTAAGAAAGAAGAACTCCGTCATCTCAATCGGGAAGAAAAAAAGGCTGTAAAAAAGGCTCACCAAGAAGAAGTAAAGAAACAAAAACTCTTAAAAAAAGAAAACGCAAAATCTGAACAGGAAAAAATACAGTCTAAACAAAGGGTTGTTGCTTCCTTGGAAGCCTATCTTAAAAATCCTGAAGTTATGGCTGATGCCAAAAAATGGGGTACGGAAAAGAATCTTAACCCTAATCTTTACATAGGCGGTGAGGATGATGCCATAAATACTACTATTCTGAATGAAATGAATCGTATCCCTCTCGAATTCGGTCTTTTTAAAAAAGACAGTGCCGAAGCCGCAGGATATACCATCGAAAATATGCAAAAAATAAAAGAGCTTAACAGCCGTATCCGTTACAAAAAATGGAGAATGCGTGCTGCCAATGATGTAGTTATTCCCTTTTTAGAAGAAAAAGCCAATCAGGAAAGACGAATCCCCGGAAACACTGGTGAACACGCAAGACTACTGACACAATTCAAGCATTTGAGCCAACAAGAAAGTCAGGAAATCATTAAACTTGATTACGTTCTGCAGAATGCTCTTTCCGAACTTATTAATCACAAGAACTTTAAAGTTCCTGCAGATACCACCGCAAACGTAAAGAAAAGAAACTATAATCTTGAGCAGATCCATGGTCTTGAATATCACTATAAAAAAGGGAAAACAAGTTATGAAAACTATGTAATATACGATAAGATTACCAAAGATAAATCCTTTGCAGAAGTTTTAAAAAAGACCGGTTTAGCAAAAGTACGTGAAGCTGTCAGTGAAATAAAGCTTCCTGAAGATATTCAAAAGATAGTATCCAACAGCATTGAAAATGACCCCTATACAACCGATACTGCAGAATTACTAAAGAAAGCCCTAATTGACAATCCCCCGCCTGCACAATCAGAGAACTTAGAAGCCTATAAAAAAGCACTGCGTTCTTTTTTATCAACACTAAAAGGCTTTTCTTCTGTTTCTATAAATTATGAACAAAAGAAAAATCTAAGAATCAACAACCCAAAGATTTTTGAAGACCCGGAAAGCGATATTTCCATCCAGCAAAAAGAAAGGGAAGAAAGCGAGCTTACTTTACTTAAAGAAAGTGAACAGGATATCCCTAAGGCTCTCGACGCACTTCGGTCAGCCAGTCATCCGGCTGCTATTCAGTAACGATAAATCTAAAACGATTATATGCCTTCAGATACTATACTAAGGGGCTGTTTTAAACAGCCCCTTCCATTTTTATACCATATTATCATCCTCTTCTTCAAATCCCGTTTCTTAAACTGAAACATAAGTAAAAAATATTCCCAAACTGGACAAATTAGGAATTTTACCCAGTTTTTCAAATTCAACTTTAACAGCTTTTGCTATATCTTCTATCCTAAGTTCCCTGTGCTCCATAAAGGACATAAAAAGAGCATTGCGGACAATACTTTTAATATTGCTTCCGGTAATTTCAAACTGCTTAGCCAAATTATCTAT
>JAFZGJ010000100.1 GCA_017555455.1 Lachnospiraceae bacterium | reverse complement strand
TATCTCCTCATACTCTTTTTCTAAAAATTCCCGTATGATCCATTCACCCCATGCAACTTCTATATTTGATAGCGGAACATCTTCCATAAACAAATTTTTAAATATACCATTTGCCTCTAACCACCATAACCATTCCTTTCCATGAACACAGTTCATAAGTACTCGAGTCTTATTTTCATCCTGCAGACAAAAAAGCACCTCGCTTTCCATGCTCAAATCTGTAGGCGGTCTTTCTCCTATCAATTTCAAGTTATTTTCCCAATCCGATATTCCTCGTTTAATTCTGACTGCAAGCTGATTTACAGATTCATTTAAAATATCATATTTCTTTTCAGGGTATAAAATCGGTTCTATACCAAGCTCACTCCAATTTCCTTCTTTGCTGTCTGTAAGAATATATCGTTTACACGCATTATATTTTGTCATGGCTCTGGTCAAATATCTAACAATCACGTCGTTGTAGCTATAGCCAATAAATAAAACCGGATAACTCTCAAACAATTTCACCAGAAATCGTGCCACATATCCATCTGACAAATAGGCTTTTCCAAAATCATCATCTGTAACTACCATATACTCCGGCTCACATACATTACCATGAATATGTACGATTCCCCTCACATCATCTCCTAAAGGAAGCGCCGGGGCATCGTATATTTTTACATTTTCTATGCCTTTTTTCTGCAATACCATTTCCAACATATTGTCATAGTTGGTAGTTACAATTTTTATTCCTTTACTGTCTGTAAAAAGATTAATTATATATTCATGAAGCTGATTCGGCTGCAAATTCTTTTCAGACAAAATATCTGCTGCCCGTTGATTAACGTCGATTCCCTTGTGCTTTAATCTTCCAAGAAATGCTTCACAGGATTCCTCTTTTTTAGGTCCTTCACCTGTACCTGCGGCAACTTCCTCTGCCAATTTTTCAAAATTTGGCAATAGAGTCGGTGCTCCCATGGATACTCCTGCTCCCACGAATACTACCAATTCTCCTTTTGTAATTGCATCTATCATTTCATTTGGAAAATCTATGCCATTGATATACATCTTACATACCTCCATGTTTTCTCATCCGCTTATTTAAATTTTTGCATTTATATGTGAAAATAGCAAAGGTCAATTGTTCCTTTGCCATTACCTATAGTTCTTTCTTCAATTCATTATACACTTCAATGCAAATGCTCAAATAATCAGCTCACAAAGAATTCCCCGTGGCAATACATACTTAACAACACCGGTCGCAGTATCCCCCATCTTATCATATAATCTACCGGCACTCATACTTTCTCCCTGTACAGTAAACGGACTATTTGCCACATAACCTACAAGTCCTAATCCATCCATTTCTATTCTGATAGCTTCTTTATCAACTTCATTTTCTGGTTCTTTCACTAATTTCACTTCCATTTTAGGTTCAAAATACGATTGCTGCCATTTGTTTATCGCAGTCATACCAAACCGGATTCTTTATCATGTCATACAACATATTTACCGCCACTTCTTCAATGGTTTCCTTCCCATCATAATATGTCCCCTCTGGACGCGTCAGTGTCTGATGGTCGTATGCATCCAGTATTTCCAAGGTATCCTTATATGCTTCTCTAAGCACATCTGTCCTTTCTTTGGTGATTGCAGTAATTTTATTCTCTTCCATCGCCAACTCCTCCATTATACAATCCTCATTATTTGCTCATATAAAAGTATCTCCTGTGCATTTACACTCCTATTATTATGGTAATGCCCAAAAAACCACTTTTGAAACTGTACACTCTGACGTATTTTTTCAAGATATTCATTCAAATAATCTCTCTTATACTTACCACCACCGATTAAAGCTTGTGTGCTTGCTGCGCAGCAGTGAGATACTATGAAATCAACTTCATTTCCGTATGCTTGCAAATTTGTAATTCCTTCCATCATCTCCTCTTCCGATGGTAATTCCTGCTCCCACCAGCTATAATGATTCACTCTGTAAGACTTAAAATCCTCCTCCAATGCCATTCTCTTTTTGTAAAAATCCGGGTCATCATATTCTAAAATTCCTCCGGAAATATCATGACTTTTGGCTCCGCCAAAGGTAAATATCTTCTTACCTGCAATTGTGAACACCTGACCTCTCATCAGATGTATCACAGACGGCCTGATTTTATGAACTTTTCCTCCATTCCATTCTTCTACGGGATAGTTGTAAATCCTGTCAAAATTTTCATGATTCCCATCTACAAACAATGTAGTAAATGGTTTGCTCTCCAATTCATCGAGCATTTTTGTTTCCCATCCTCCGGATGCATTCTTATCCCATATTCCACCAAAATCACCACATATAATCATAAAGTCTTCTTTGGTCATTTCTTTTTGCTCCGGAAATAGGTCGATATCAAATTTCTCAAACTCCCCATGACAGTCACCGGTTATGTATATCATCGGTCCATCTCCTTTTATAATTTTTTTCTCTTTTGGCCTTTTCATTGCCCGCTTACGCATCTTCAGATTAAGCTCTCTATATCTTCGCTTTTCTTCTTCATCAGCTCCCAACAATTCAAGGTCTTTCTCCATACCAAGAGAAAACAATACTGCTGCATATGCACCAATCGAAACAGTACACACACCTTTCTCTATCGATGAAAGTGTATCTGCGCTAATACCGGCTCGCTCTGCCAAAAGCTCTGCCCGTATATTCCTACGTAGTCTTGCTCTCTTTATATTTGCCCCCACTTTCTCCAATGCCTGTTCTACACTAGGAAAAAGAACCACTTTTTTTCTAGCCATAATCCGCTTCCTTTCAAACTTTTTTCTTTAACACCTGATATATGCGATGTTATCCGATTTTCTTCTTGACTATTTTTTCTGAATCTCATATTATTAACTCAAGAAGAAACGAGTTTTTGACTGAGTAAGGTCTTTATGACTGGAAATGGGTACCCGTTTCTTTTTTTATGTTCATAATGTCATATAAGTACATCTTTCCGTCTTCTGCATGTTTTACAACCATGATTACTTTAAAAACGTTGTAATATTTTATTTCACCTTCCTCATCAAAAACCGGCAACGCAAATCTAAAATCATATCGATACCAACCATATTTTGCATCTCTTTTATGCTTTTCCTTGAAATTTTCCTTATGCGCCTTATTCGTAGCAATCTCTATCATTTCCGGTAACCCCTGAGTTGCATTTGCCTTTGCTTTTGCATTTGTTCCCTTTAAAGTATTCGTGTAATTTGAATGTGCATACTCCTTAGGTAAATCTGCACCTATGTACACCATATCATTTGTACTTTTTATGATACGTGCTTCACCAACATACTGTTTCAAATACATCTCAACATCTTCCCATTCAATTGCTTGTCTTCCCTTAAATCGGATATCATGGATAAACACAATCTTGTTTCCATTCAAGTCTTCTACTACGCTTACGTTTCTTTGCATAAAAATATCCTCCTACAAAATGTTATACTTTCATGTTGTAAGAGGATTCTTTGTTTGTCATTCCAACCATGCTTTAATTTTTAAGCAGCTAATACCCTATTTAGATGTTTATAGTAAGCATACAATCTTCTGGTTCTTGGATTCTCTATTATAACAATCGGCTCCGGTGCAATTGCTTTTCTATTTCCGCAAATAATTTCATCAATCGGAACCCGAAGCAATTGGCTCAGTGCATACAGATTATCAACTGTAGGCATATTTAGACCATTGCACCAGTTATATACAGTTTGTATACTTCCAAGATTCAAGAATTCTTTTATGTCCTTCGGAGTAATCCCACGCTTGTCCATGATTCTATGGAGATTGACTCCGGTTTCTCTAAGGTTGATTGTTGGGAACATGTTACACTTCCTTTCTTCTTAGCCCTAGCTCTCATTTACTTGTAGTCCCTCTGCAAAGGAACTATTGTATTTAAGCATACTCTTCCGAGCAACTTTCATCGCTTCTACAGATTCTTCAGCCTTTTTTATAGTTTCAACAATGACTTTTTTCTCTTTTCCCTTTGCAACATCTTTCTTTAATCTGAGTTCCACAAGACCCTTTTCAATTTCAGTAATATTCTGAAGATATTGCTCATACACGCTGTTAGAAAACTCGACGTCATGTTCATCACTAAGGAAAATTTCCCGTACAGACGTGAGCAATTTTGCTGATTGCATAATGGTATTTTTCTTACCTATAAGCCCTACTGAACCAACAGCACCACCTACTCCAGCACCAACACCTATTCCAAGTGCTGCTCCTCCACCAACGATAGCAATTGTTCCACCAAGCATTCCAGCACCCCCTGCAGCTATAGCACCACCACCTAGATATGCAAGGCAAGCGCTGGTCAATGCCGCACCACTAAGCCCAGCAAAATTTGAACCTACCAAAGCCACAGCAATAGGTCCTGCAAATGCACCCGCAGTTGCAATGGTAACTATTGCAATAACCGCCGTAATAGACAGGGACGTAATTACCGTCTTAAGAACCTCGTTGAGTTCATTCATTCGCTTATCATAAGACTTACGCAGACGTTTCACATATCCTGATTCGCAATACTTACCTGTGAATTGTTCATTTAAGAAATGATCTCCCTCTCCTTTTTTGAAGCCATTAAGTGTATTATTCAAATGCTTATATTTTTTACATGGCACATCATTACCCTTCTTGTCCTTCTCCACTCCAAGCGGATAATAAGGCTCAAACAGCATTGCCTCAAGAAGAATCAAACGATACCACGGTTCATTAGGATTTTGTCCTGCAATGCTCTGCTGCAGTTCATCCATACTGTACCAATGCATTTTTGCTCCGGAAACCTGCGTAAAACTCTCAAAACCATCAGAGATAAACTTCGACCATTCTTGAAGCCATGCAGTTTTCAGTTCTTTAACACCTTCTCCGGTTATGGGAATGTTGGTATGCTCTATATCATTGAGTGTTTTGTAATATTCAAGGTTATAAAGTATCTCTGTCTGTTCCAACGAAAGACCGAGTTTATCCATCTGTATATCCATGTCCGCTCCTATTCTTTTATAGATATCTGCATCGGCTTTTCTGAATGTCTGCTGCGTTATGTTCTCATATACATCTCGAACCTTTTTAATGTTTCGAGCCTTAAGTCCCCAACTCACATCAGAACCGATAGCAACCGCAAATCTTCCCACGCCGACATAATTAATGGATACCCAATATTTTTGTGTTGCAATTGCCTCACCAATATCTAGGGCAGTAAATACTCCTGTGGAAACAGTAAGCATACGTGCAATTGTCGGGTTGTTGGTAGGTTTAACAGTATTCCAGTCAATCTTTTTCATGTCTGCAATGCAACTCACACTATTTTCTTTCATTTCTATTGCAAGACGCCTTATAAAATAAAATGCACGTACAATGCACTCGTTAGCAATTACCGGAACAGCCTGTTTACACAATTCCACAACAACGCCAAGCTCACTACGCAAGTCAAATTTAATGACGGACTCCTTGATAATCTGTCCATTTTCATCACGTTGCATCATAAGCGTACCGTTAAACAACTTTGAAAGGAAGAGAGACAAAGACATATCATCAACCTTTATATCCTTAAAAAACGGTATTGCTGAAATCTCCTTTACTAAAGCAAGGATTGGTCCGGGAATTCCTGTGCCACCAGTTATTCCCGCCGTGCTACTCGACCCAGCCACATCACTTACAAGATGGAAAAACCAGGTTATCGTTCCCATTAATATCTTTTGTGGCACATCCTTTCCAATGAAAGGCTTGCTCTTTTCCGGAACATCAACAACAAGGAACATCCCGTTAACATCTGTTCCGTATGTTTTCTCCGTAAACTGTGTTAATAAAGAAAATGCCAACCCCACAATTGTCGGATGATGTGCAAAGTCTCTAAGATGGTGTTGCAATCCACCACCAAAATCAGGAGTATTTCCATCACTCGGAATCGGGAATCGTTTCTCTAATGCTTTCACTGCAGGTTTTACATCATCGAATTTCTCGTCCTCTAACATTTCTGCTGTCTTTTTTACAAATGCATCTACTTTATCACTAGCAATATTTCGCCCCTCTGCCAAATCGAACTCTCCAACCCAAAGAATATCCAACAGGCCACAAGCAATACCACTTGCAATTGCGACAACATAATCCAAGGTATCCGCTTGACTTGATAAAAGTTCAATTTGACTATTTAAATCATAAATAGTTTTATCAAAGTCAAATTCCTGTGAGCCTATGAAACTATCATAGGGGATTAATTCACATTTTATATCCAAATTTTCATTATCCATATCTACATTAGATATTTTAGTCTTCATACTCATAATGACCTCCAGATTGGATTATGGATTGACAGGTTTTCTTTTACAAGGTAATTATACAACTTTTTGGTGTACGATAAAACTCTCTTGAATACCAATCTCAGATTATCTATATTTCTCAAAGAACATCCGTTACAAAAAGATTTCTGATTCGTATAAATCTTTATACATTACAACTTATATAATTCTATCAATAACATACTTCGACAAATAACTCAATCTTCTAAATTTAGCTCTTTTTTCAGCCAAACGTTGTCTTAATTCAACTGCATCTTTAAAATCATCACCAATAATCCTTAGCACGTTATTAATATCTCTCTCATAAATTCCTAAATCCAATAACATCTTCTTATGTTTTGAATTAGTAAAATACAATGCTTCAATAGACTTGATAATTTTTTCATCTAGTATGGTCAGCAAGTTCTCGTCTACCTCATTTATTTTTAAAAAATAGTAAATAATTTTCACCCTATTGTAAAACGAATTTTCTATATACCCTTCTTTTATTTTAATTGCTAAAGAAATCAATTGATTAATATCTCTTTTGCCATAATACTGCCTAGCATCATTTACAACTTTCTTAATAGTAGGTCTACGTTTATCCAATAACGAAGTAATCATACTCACAGAAATACTAATATCGTTTATTTCATCCTCATTATAAAAACCTCCGCAAATTAAAAAAAGAACCTCCACCAATCCTCTCCTTCCTTGTTTATTATTCATCAAAAATTCTTGCAATTTTTGAATAAGTGCGCCTTTTCTAGCGATGTATCGATTATAAATTGCCACTACACTATCAAATCTAACCTTAACACCAATATTTTCTAAATAATCTTCTTCTGAAATATTTAACAGAGCCAAAAATGCCACTACATCCGGATATTTCTTAAAGTTTCCTTTTTGAAGCTCTATATCCTTGCTATCATCCGTTATCTCAAAACGTATACTTTTTACAGCCGCCTCCTTTTGATATACTGGATCTTTTGGTCCTTTTATGTAATATGCATTGCCTATAAATCCTTCTGTAAGTCTTCCTGTCCTCCCAACTAAATTAAAAAAATCAAACGCCTCGAAAAAACTCTCTCCCGGTTTATTTGATTTTCGCGAAGGTCTCGTAATAATAATATTTTGAGCAGTTGTGTTTACCCCTTCGAGTAATGTCGAAGTACACAGCATTCTATTGTATTTTTTTTCTTCATCATAGCAATCTAACTGAAACGTCCTTGTGCCTAATGGAATCTGTCCATTATGGACTAAATATCCTCGTTCTAACGCTTTTACTAAACACCATTCTTCATGGATTTCTTCCTTTGCCCAATCTATAAAGTGTTGTACATTCGAAGGAATATCTGTAAGCAAAGGTTGGTCTACTATATTATTCGAAATATATTTATATAAACTTGCAACAGTTGGAAAATAAATTAATGTTTTTTCTTTTCTGCATTTTTCTTCTAATATCTTTTCTACAACAGCAAATCTCTCCTTCTCGTCTAATATTTCGATTGTATGAACATCATTAATAACCGGCGAATAATTTGTCCTCCAAAATAATGGATTCATATTTAGCAACTCTGTATCTTCTACTTTTCCAATAAAAGGGGCAAGCAAGACATACTTTTTTGATTTTATAGCTAATCTATAATATGCCATATTCAAAATCAAAACTCTGTCGTCATTTTTGTCTGTTTCTAATTTATATACCTCGTCTATAACTAAAAAATCTATATTCGGAATTCTATCACAAAGACTCTCATTAACTATTCTGTCATGAGTCAAAATGAAAATATTATTTTCTCCATTGTTATAATCATCCGTTTCCATTACATTAGTATGAACCTTATATTGCTTAAATGCATTCCTATACTTTCTAAGTATCTTCCTAAAATATTCCTCTATTAACGCAAGTGTCGGAACAATAAGAACTATATTTTGAGGTTGATGCTTTGCGATATACTCAAATATACAAAAAGTTTTTCCAAAACTAGTTGGGGCACTTACTATTAATGCATTATTTTCTTCTATTTGTTCTATAATTTCCATTTGCTCTGGATGTAACGATACCCCATTATCAACATTTGATTTTGCGAAAGAATTATAGATGATAGAATCAAATGAATAATTCTTTGAATAGACTGTTAAATCTAGTGAAAACAACTCGTCTGAGAATTCTCTTGCTACTTCACTCGGAAATTCTGCATCACTTAACATTCTTATATACTTTTCTCTTAATTTCTGAATATCATTTGTGCTTCTCATTATATTCATCAAGCCTTTCTCTTATATATTCTGTAAAATAAGCAATACACTCTCTTTTATCAATTACAGGCAGTGAAATCACAATTAATGCAACCTCTTGTCCCAACACTTTGTCTAGCTTTAGTGTTTTCAATTTATTGATAATAATTTCTGGATTTAACTCTGTGCCATGCGCTATAAATACCGGTATTCCTATTTTTTTAATTCCTGCGTTTTGTATAAATTCATCCATTGAAATAGATTTTGTTAATTCTTCTCCATATATCTCTCCAAACTTATTAAATAAATTTTTGTAAAGCCTTTTGCTCAATACACATACATACTCTTGCCTCAGTTGCTTTTCATAATCATTCAAAGATTCTTTAATCAATTTGATTCCATTATCCAAATTTCTACAGAATTTTGATTCCCCAAACATTAACAAATCCTTTTTAGCGGAATAAAACAAAACATCAATCCCATAAACGTTCATATTTGGATCTGTAGTTAATAAAATTTTGGGAATAATACAATCAAATTCATAGTAATCGTATAAAATACATGAAAAAATATATTCCCCTATCTTCCCTATCTTATCTTTTCGCACATATAATATTCCATCTTTCTCTTCAATCTCTTCTTCATCTATCAATACTTCTTTTACTATTTCACTTAACTCATCGACCCTTTTCTCTATATTCTCTTGATCTAAATACATTTGTAAATGCAAATAGAGTGAAGTATAATTCTCTTTCGTCGGTTTAAAATGTAGTGTTGTCTTATGTTCTACATATCGAAGAAGCTTCTCATCCGAAAAAAAGAAGTCAAACAATTTCCTATAAAACACTTTCTTTTCTCCAAGTGCTATGTGGAGAAGCGTATGGTAATTCGAACATTTACAAACGTCGAAGCACTCATATTTTTCATTAACTATACTAACCTTTTCTATTCTTTTTTCTCCCATACTTCTCCACCTTCTCCTTTTTCCAGCCATGCCACAGCCCCAAATCCTCAATTTCCTGTCATAGATTTGGTATAAAATTCTACTTTCAAACTCCCACAACCCTTGATTTTCCTAGCCTTCTCTAGAAAAGCAACTTGCTGCCGTTCCACTATCCTCTTCTCCACTTCCAATTCTACAAAAAATAACAAACATCACCCATTCTTTTACCCCTCATACACATCGAAGTTTCCTTTAAATCCATATTTTCGTAATTTAATCTTTTTCATCCGCAAAGTTTTTGCATCTCTTGCTTCAAATTTGGTAAAATACCATGTTGCATCAGGAGATATACTTTTGATAATACGTTTTATATATACAGCATCCACTTTCCCATAACTAAAACCATAGAAATATACTTTAGTAATATCTGTAGAAAGGCTCTTAAAGAATTTTTTATGCTTTATCATTGGAAAATTTCCTATAATAAATAAAGATGCCATTGTTCTGTCTCCTTCACTAAATTCAATTTTTGCATTTTTACGACAAAATAGCAAAGGTCCATTGTTCCTTTGCTATTACCTATAGTTCCTTCTCTAACTAATTATATATCTTCTAGCACACTTCTCCTCTTTACTTCCACCCTTTCCAAACTTCAGGGGCATATCCCAGTGTGGACTGCTTTCCATTTCTTACCACCGGAGTCTTAATTATCTGCTGATTTTCCAGAATCTTCTCCAACTTATCTTCCCCAGCAATATAAGTAATCAGTGCCAGCATATCCTTATCTTTACAATTAGGATTAATCATATTTTCGATGCCGCCATTGGCCTGGGCTACGGAGGTGAATTCCCCTTTGCTCATTCCTTTTTCTTTCATATCAATAAACTGATACTTAATACCTCGCTCTTTAAAAAAGCGTTCTGCTTTCTTAGTCTCATTGCATTTCTTGGTTCCAAATATCTGTATATTCAATGTCCTACTCCTTACCGCTAATTCTTCTCGCCCTCGTTAGCTTCTTCCATTTCAAGCTGCTCTTCTCCAATTCCATATTCAAACCGCACCCGCAATACTGCCTGGGGCCAATTAACAGAAACATATGCTGTTTTTTCTTTTGCTCCGGCTTCTTGATCAAATATCTCCATAAGCTGTGTCAAAATCTCTTTTGTAAGATATCCGCCCCGCCAATGAAACAAAAGCACCTTTCCCTTCTTTACCGCCTGCTTTGTCCGGTTTCTTACCTCATCCATGGTTGTCCAAGAGATTTTCTT
>JAFZGJ010000099.1 GCA_017555455.1 Lachnospiraceae bacterium | reverse complement strand
TAAGATTATATGAAGAAGCTTACGAAGAAGATTATATTAGTGATCCACTGATTCAGGCTGCTGCGGAAAATTATATCAGTGCTATGAAGAGAATAAACTATATTGCAGTATTACTGCAGGGAGAAATTCCGGAAGGTGCTACCATTGTTGAGGGCGATGGCGCGGAATTTGAACCGTATACAGAAGAATAAATATAAAATATTAAGGAGCGATATCCGGCGGATGGTTATATATGTTAACCTGGCATTAGGATATCGCTTTTTTCCCTGATTTGTAGTGGGAAAAGTGGATTAATTATGATATTATAAAAAAGATTATTCAAATTATAAGAAATAACACGAGGTACTAATCATGACAAAACAACAATTTAGAGAATTAGTAGAAAAACAGTTACTTTTTTTAGATGGAGCAACCGGCTCTAATTTGCAAAAAAGAGGAATGCCAAGTGGTGTTTGTCCTGAAACGTGGATTTTGGAACATGAAGATATTTTTGTAGGACTTCAAAAAGAATATATAGATGCAGGAAGCAATATTTTGTATGCACCTACTTTTACTTCTAATAGAGTTAAATTACAGGAATTTGGATTAGAAGAACAGATTCGGGAAATGAATCATAAACTGGTGGCATTGTCTAAACGTGCAGCAGAGGGAAAGGCATGGATTGCCGGTGATCTTACCATGACCGGATTACAGTTAAAACCCATGGGAACCTTGGATTTCGAGGAATTGGTAGAGATATATAAAGAGCAGATTACTTATTTGGTGGAAGCAGGAGTAGATTTATTGGTAGTGGAAACCATGATGAGTTTGCAGGAAAGCAGAGCAGCCTTGATTGCGGCTAAGGAAGTTTGTGAGTTGCCGGTAATGGTAACCATGACCTTTGAGGCCGATGGAAGAGCCTTATATGGTACAGATGTATTAACGGCAGCCATTACTTTAGAGAGTCTGGGAGCAGATGCTTTCGGAATTAACTGTTCTACCGGACCGGCACAAATGATTCCTATGTTTGAAAAGATACAGTCTGTAGTAAAGCTTCCTTTAATCGCAAAACCGAATGCAGGAATGCCTACTTTGGATGAAGAAGGAAATACAGTGTATGGTTTGAGCTGTGAGGATTTTGCAAAGGAAGTGAGGATGCTTTGGGAAAAGGGAGCATCTATTCTGGGAGGATGTTGCGGAACCACACCGGAACATATTAAGACGATGATAGCTCTTATGAAAGGAGAAAAACCGGTTTCAAGAGATTATGAGAGAAAATGTCATGTTACAAGCGAAAGAATGACCGTTACTTTTGATGTTAACAGTCCTTTTATGATTATCGGAGAACGGATTAATCCTACCGGAAAGAAAAAATTACAGGAAGAGCTTCGTAAGGGAAGTATGGAAATGGTTCTTGAATTTGCAGAGAGTCAGGAGGAAAAGGGAGCAACCATTCTGGATGTTAATATGGGCATGAGCGGAGTAGATGAGAAAGAGCTTATGTTAAAAGCTGTGGAAGAATTATCTATGGCTACCAATTTACCTTTGTCTATTGATTCTTCCCATGTGGAAGTTTGTGAAGCAGCTCTTAGAAGATATCCGGGAAGAGCTATTTTAAATTCCATTTCTTTGGAACAGGAAAAAATAGATAAGTTACTGCCTATTGCAAAGAAATACGGAGCTATGTTTGTATTACTTCCTTTATCAGACAAAGGATTACCGGAAAGTTTGGAAGAAAAGATTTCCATTTTGAATACCATTTTGGAAAGAGCATTTGCCTTAGGTTTTTCTAAAGAAGACATCGTGGTAGATGGGTTGGTTACTACCGTAGGAGCTAATAAAATGGCTGCTTTGGAAACTTTGGAAACCATTAAATATTGTAAAGAAAACGGATTAACAACTACCTGTGGATTGTCCAATATTTCCTTTGGGCTTCCGGAAAGAATTGTAGTAAATACAGCATTCCTAACAATGGCAATTCAAGCAGGGCTTACCATGGCAATTGCTAATCCAAATCAGGATTTGTTGGTAGCGGCAGCTTTTGCAAGTGATTTGTTATTAAATAAAGAGGGAAGTGACATTCGTTATATTGAAAAGATGCAGGACATTTCCATTTCAGCAACAGCAACATCCAAAACAGAAGCTATAGAAAAGAAAGAAAACGTAAAAAATAAAAATGTTCTTTATGAAATGGTGTTAAAAGGGAAAAAGAATGTAATAGCAGAAGAGACGGATAAGTTATTAAATCAAGGGGCAGATGCTAATATGCTGTTAAATGAAAACCTTTTACCTGCCATTAATGATGTGGGAGAGTTTTTTGATAAAGGGAAATATTTCCTTCCGCAATTAATTGCCAGTGCGGAAGCTATGAAAAATGCTATTGCAGTTTTGCAGCCAAGATTGTTACAGGAAAATGATAATAGAGATATGCCTACCATTGTATTTGCAACAGTAGAAGGAGATATCCATGATATTGGAAAAAATCTGGTTGTGTTAATGCTTCAAAACTATGGCTATAATGTAATTGATTTAGGAAAAGATATATCGAAAGAAGAAATTGTGGAAAAAGCAATAGAAACAGGTGCGTCAATCATCGGTCTTTCTGCGCTTATGACAACAACTATGCAGGAAATGAAAGAAGTAGTATTATATGCAAAAGCAAAAAACTGCAAAGCTAAAATCATGATTGGTGGTGCTGTAATTACGGAAGATTATAAAGAACAGATTGGAGCAGACGGTTATGCCAAGGATGCAGCCGAGGCTGTAAAAACAGTACAGAAATTACTTGCATAAAAATACCGGAAGCGAAACTATAACAGAAATCAGAAGGAGAAAATCAGAATAAAAGAGAAAGGGAAGAGTGATATGGAAGAAAAAAATATAAAAACATTGATTGATGACATCAGAGAACAAAATGAAATCGAAAGAACTTATTTAAAGAAACAGTTAAATATGATGAAAGCATTAATGTTTGCCATGGCAGGAATTTTTCTTGTATTACTGATTTCCGTAAGTGTTTTGGTTCCTAAGCTTGTTGTTACCTTGGATAATGCCAATGTGGCACTGGAGCAGATTTCTTATATGGCAGAACAAATTGTGTTTACCGCAGAGAAGGTGGATGAGGTGCTGGGAAGTGCAAAAATACTGGTTGAAGAAAGCGGTGAGGGCATAACCCAGGCTTTGGAAAATATGAATAGTATTGATTTTGAGAAATTAAATCAATCTATTGATGATTTTAACAAAGTGATTTCACCATTATCAAGTTTTTTTGGAAGATTTCGATAATTTTTTGTTGTGTTTCGTGCTTTAGTGTGTTAAAATGTTTGAAAATGTTGTCGAGGAGGACCAATTATGAATGGTGCAGATTTATTGGTAAAATGCCTGGAAAAAGAAGAAGTAGACGTTGTTTTCGGTTATCCGGGAGTTGCAATTTGTCCTTTTTATAATAGTATTTTAAGTTCAGAAGTAAAAACAGTATTGATTCGTACAGAACAAAATGCAGCTCATGCAGCCAGCGGACTTGCCAGAGTTACAGGAAAAGTTGGTGTGTGTGCAGTAACCAGCGGCCCTGGGGCAACCAATTTGATTACCGGGATTGCTACCGCTTATGCAGATAGTATTCCTTTGGTTTGTATTACGGGACAGGTAGATTCTTCTCTGCTTGGTAGTGATGTGTTTCAAGAAGCAGATATTACAGGAGCTTCCGAATCCTTTGTAAAATACAGTTATTTGGTAAAAGATGCGGAAGAGATTCCAAGAATTATGAAAGAAGCTTTTTATATTGCCAACACCGGTCGAAAAGGACCTGTTTTGATTGATGTGCCTATTGATGTACAAAATCAGGTGGTGAGCAAGTTCCGTTATCCGGATGAAATCAAAATGCGTACCTACAAGCCTACTGTAAAAGGTAATATTGTTCAGATTCATAAAGTAGGAAAAGAACTGGAAAAAGCAAAAAGTCCTATTATTTGTGCCGGAGGAGGAGTATTTCTTTCCGACGCACAGGAAGAATTGAGAACTTTTGCAGAAAAATTCAGAATTCCGGTGGTTACAACTATGATGGGAATAGGGGTAATGCCTACAGAACATCCATTGTATTACGGTAATGTAGGTAATAACGGAAAAGCTTATGCTAACAGAGCCATGAATGAGTCTGACCTTTTGATTATGGTTGGTGCCAGAGTGGCAGACCGTGCCGTAAGCCAGCCGGATTTGATTACTAAGAACAAAGTTTTAGTACATATCGATATTGACCCTTGTGAAATTGGGAAAAATGCAGGTCCTACCATTCCGTTGGTTGGAGATGCAAAACACATTTTTGAAGATTTATGCAATGAAGAAATTGAATGTGAACATAATGCCTGGATTGAAGCATTGGATTCATACAAGGAAACTATGGCTAAGAAAAGAACGCCAAACCCTGAATACGTAGATCCGGCTGAATTTATTAAAAAATTATCTTACAAAATGGAAGATGATGCGGTATATGTTGCGGATGTTGGACAGAATCAGATTTGGTCATGTAATTATCATGTAGTTAAGAACGGAAGATTTATGACTTCCGGAGGTATGGGAACCATGGGATATTCCATTCCGGCTGCTATGGGCGCAAAAGTAGGAGCACCTGACAGACAGGTTGTGGCTGTTTGTGGTGATGGTTCTTTCCAGATGTCTATGATGGAACTGGCTACCATGAGACAGCATGGTGTAGCAGTGAAGGTTATGGTAATAAAGAATAATGTTCTTGGTATGGTAAGACAGTATCAGCATTTTACTTATAAAGACAACTACTCTGTCATTGATTTGACAGGAAGTCCTGATTTGGAAAAAATTGCACAAGCCTACGATATGCCGTTTATCCGTGTGAAAGATATGTCTGAAGCAGATACGGCAATCGACAAGTTCTTAAACACAGAAGGTTCTGTATTAATGGAATGTCTGGTAGATCCAATGGATTTAGTGTAAAGGGAGGTAGCGTATGAAAAGAATATATTCTATTTTGGTAGAAAACCGTCCAAGCGTACTTTCCAGAGTATCCGGACTCTTTGCCAGAAGAAATTTTAATATCGATTCTCTTGTTGTAGGTGAAACCGATGATCCGGAAGTATCCTGTATGACGATTGTAAGCAGTGGGGATAAGAGAACCATTGAGCAGATTGAAAAACAGCTGAATAAGAAAATTGACATTATTAAGGTGAATACCTTTGAAGAAATGCAGAGTATCAGTAGAGAGTTGATGCTTTTAAAGGTAAAATATAATAAGGGTAATCGTAAAGATATTATGGAAAATTGTGAAATTATGAATGCCCAGATTGTGGATATATCCAAAACACATATGATTATTCAGGTATGTGATGTACCGGAACGAACCCAGTTATTCATTAAAATGTTACAGGGAATTAGCATTGTGGAAGTTGCACGTACCGGAACAGTAGCATTAAAGAAATGTTGTGAGACAAAATAGATATAACTTATAGTTATGGATGGCATGACAAGTTATTATTTGACAATATGCTTTTATGTTGATATATTAAGTAAAGAAAAATCAGCCGGCAAGAGCTGAAAAAGAGGATGTATTTTATGAAGAAAAAAGTATTTCAGTTATTGGTAGATAATACTTCCGGTGTTTTAAGCCGAATTTCAGGTTTGTTCTCCAGACGTGGATACAATATCGAAAGTATTACAGCGGGAACTACAGCAGATTCAAGAATTACACGAATTACTATTGTAGCCAGTGGTGATGATGAAATTCTTGCACAGATTGAAAAGCAGGTAGCAAAACTGGAAGATGTACGAGATGTGAAAGAATTAAAACCGGAATCCAGTGTTTATCGTGAATTGGCTTTAATCAAAGTAAAAGTCAGCGCAAAAGAAAGACAGGGTGTTATCGCAGTAGCAGATATTTTCCGTGCAAACATCATTGATGTTTCGCCGGAAGGATTAATCATTGAACTTACCGGTAATCAGGATAAGGTGGATGCTTTCCTTAGTTTGTTAGAAGGCTACGAAATCTTAGAATTAGCAAGAACTGGTATTGCCGGTTTAAGACGAGGAACAGAGGATATCGTTTATCTTGATTTAGATAACGAGTAATCCATAGTTGAATTTTTAGGGAAAACCTTAAATTATAAAAGCATTTAAAAAATGGAGGATAAAATATTATGGCAAAAATTTATTATCAGGAAGATTGTAACCTTTCTATGTTAGAAGGAAAGACAATTGCAATTATCGGTTACGGAAGTCAGGGACATGCACATGCATTAAATGCAAAAGAATCCGGATGCAACGTTATTATCGGTCTTTATGAAGGTTCTAAATCTTGGGACAAAGCAGTAAAACAGGGATTTGAAGTATACACAGCAGCAGAAGCAGCAAAAAAAGCTGATGTTATTATGATTCTTATTAACGATGAAAAACAGGCTGCAATGTACAAAAAAGATATTGAACCAAACCTTGAAGCAGGTAACATGTTGATGTTCGCTCATGGTTTTGCAATTCATTTTGGACAGATTGTTCCTCCTGCAGACGTAGACGTTACTATGATTGCTCCTAAGGGACCGGGACATACTGTAAGAAGTGAATATCAGGCAGGAAAAGGTGTTCCTTGTTTAGTAGCTGTTCATCAGGATGCAACAGGTAAAGCTTTAGATAAAGCTTTAGCATATGCACAGGCTATTGGTGGAGCAAGAGCAGGTGTTCTTGAAACTAACTTCAGAACAGAAACAGAAACAGACCTTTTCGGTGAACAGGCTGTTTTATGTGGTGGTGTTTGTGCATTAATGCAGGCTGGTTACGAAACATTAGTAGAAGCCGGATATGACCCAAGAAATGCTTATTTTGAATGTATCCATGAAATGAAATTAATCGTTGATCTTATTTACCAGTCCGGTTTCGAAGGAATGAGATATTCTATTTCTAACACAGCTGAATACGGTGATTACATCACAGGACCTAAGATTATTACAGAAGATACAAAGAAAGCTATGAAAAAAGTTCTTGCAGATATTCAGGATGGTACATTTGCAAAAGACTTCTTATTAGATATGTCTGCAGCAGGTGGACAGGCTCACTTCAGAGCTATGCGTAAATTAGCAGCGGAACATCCATCAGAAGTAGTAGGTAAGGAAATCCGTAAACTTTACAGCTGGAACAACGAAGAAGATAAATTAATTAATAACTAATAATGACGGAACGGGAGTAAGATTATGTAAGGCGTTTTTGTTATACATATCCCTTGTTCGCTTGCTGCTCGTTACATTGTGCTCAATCAACGGACAATAACTATAAAGTGTTATTGTCCGTTTCTTGCGTACAATGTCTCACAGATGTGTACAAGTTGGATATGTATAAACAAAAACTATAATATAATAGAACTTTTCCGTTCCTGTTTGTTGAGAGGTAATAATAAAATGAAAAAGAATAAGAAATCATGGTTATATTATATAATAGCCATATTAGTTATTTTGTTTGGTGGAACAGGGGTAGTAGGGACAGTTTCGGATGTAGAAACTACGGTTTCACAACAACCCGCAATTATTGTAGAAGAACAGCAACAGGTTGAAAGTCAGGTTGTTGTAGAAGAGCAGTATGTTCAGGAGATAACTTATAGCTTTCGTAATGAAAAATTATTGAACGAACATTACGAAAAACATGGAAAAGAAATGGGGTTTGATAGTGCCAAGAGCTATGAGGCTGCGGCCGGTGAAGTGATTAATAATCCGGATTCTTTACATAGAATAGAAGAGGAAGATGGTGATGATGTATATTATCACGAAGAAACAAATAGCTTTGTAATTGTATCTGTAGACGGATATATCAGAACTTTCTTTTATCCTGATGATGGATTGGATTATTTTAACAGACAATAAAAAATGACGGTTAAACCCGTCATTTTTTATTTATTCTTCCCCTTCAATAATTTCATCAAATTCAACGCCATCCAAATATTCATCGAAAGCATCTGCAACAGCTTCGTATTCTTCGTCGCTGTCAATGAAACCAAGTTCAGGTTCTTCGTTAGGATCATCCGGATTTTCACTGTAGCGATAGAACCAAACTTCACCATCTTCATTTTCTCCGTTTTCATCCAATGGAAGAAGTACAATGTAATCCTGACCTTCCACATCTAAAATAGTTATGATTGCACAAACAACAGTAGTACCATCTTCAAGATTTAATTCTACAGTCATTTCTTCATCTAAATTTTCGTTTTTGCCCATAATAAGGTTCCTCCTTTAATTTACTTGGCTTTGAATAAATATATTCTACTAACAATTTGTACCAATTACAAGACAAAATATTTCCCAAGAGTCTGAAAATATGATATAGTTATATAAATAGTGTGAAGAATGGGAGAAATGGATGAGAAATAGCAGAATTGGTGAAGCTTTTCCAATGGGATCAACAGTTGTTGGAAAGAAGGCAGTACAATTTGTATCGAAAATAAATCGGAAAAAAGAAACAACACTTGTATTATATGAAAAGACTACAGGAGAAGAAGAAGAATATAAATTAACAGAAGAATATCGTATAGGAAATATGTATTCTATCGTGATTGAAGATATAGAACCGTCAAAATACACTTATAATTATTTGGAAAACGGAAAGGAAATTTTAGACCCCTATGCTAAGGTTATTTGTGGTAATGAAGTGTGGGGAGAGGAGGAAAAGAGGTTAATTTCCGCAGGTATACGGATAGAAAATTTTAAATGGGAAGATGATAAAATTTTAATGCATCCGTATGAAAGCAGTGTAATTTATCAGCTTCATGTCAGAGGATTTACCAAACATGTTTCCTCAGGAGTTAAAAAGAAAGGTACCTATGAAGGTATTATAGAAAAAATTCCATATTTAAAGGAGTTGGGAATTACCGCCATTGAGTTATTGCCATCTTATGAATTTATGGAATGTGAAAAAGAGCCGCCAAAGGTTCTTACCATGGATTATGTAAAAGAAAATTATATGACAGTACCGGAGGAAAAGCCGGTTTCAAAGATTAATTATTGGGGATTTAAGGAAGCATGTTATTTTGCTCCAAAAGCAGCTTACAGTGCAGGGAAAAATCCCATTAATTCTTTTAAAAATATGGTAAAGGAATTGCACAAGGCAGATATTGAGGTGGTGATGCAATTCTTTTTTCCGCAAACAGTGGAGAGGTCATATATTTTAGAAGTTATTAAGTATTGGGTGAAAGAATATCATATTGATGGTGTAAGATTATTGGGAGTTAATATACCGGTATCTGTGATTGCTACCCAACCGGAACTGTTAAATACTAAAATTATGTACGAATATATGCCTATCCATGAGATTTATGATTACCGGTATGCACCGGCATATAAAAATCTGGCAGTTTATAATGATGAGTATTTGTATGCTGTAAGAAGGTTTTTAAAGGGAGACATTGGTTCGCTGCAGGCAGCATTCCATGCTATAAACCGGGAACAAAACCAGTTTGCCAATATGGTATATCTGACAAATTACAATACCTTTACCTTAAAAGATATGGTTTCTTTTGATCGTAAACATAACGAAGAGAATGGTGAAAATGGAAGAGACGGAAATAATCATAATGTGAGTTGGAATTGTGGAGTAGAAGGACCTACGAAAAAGAAAAATGTTATTGCACTTCGGGAAAGACAGATGAGAAATGCAATTGCTTTTTTGATGTTATCTAAGGGAACTCCGGTTATTGTAGCAGGAGATGAATTTGGAAACAGTCAGGGAGGAAATAATAATCCATATTGTCAGGATAATACGGTTAGCTGGCTGAATTGGAAGGATTTGAATAAAAATCAGGCTCATTTTAGGTTTACTAAGAGTATGATTTCTTTTATGAAGGATAATTCTTTCTTAAAGAAGTCAAAAGAACAGACAGTAAGACGAAATGGGGAAGAATATCCGTATATGTCTTTTCATGGAACAGATGCATGGAAGCTGGAGTGGAGTGCAGCCAATGAGGAGGCAGGAGGAATCCTGTATTATAGCGATTATACTTATATGTATATAGGATTTAATATGCATTGGCAGGAAAATATCCTTGCATTGCCAAATGTGCCGGGAGGACATAAATGGGAAGTATTATTGGATACTTCCTTAGAACAGGAAGAAAAATGGATTGGAGAAATTGAAAAAACAATTTCCATACCACCAAGAACAATTAAGATAATTGTAGCGAAGGGAAGTAAGGATGATTTCGATGAAAGTGTATCAGCATTTTAAAACCATTACTTATCATAAGTGGCTTGTGATGAAGGGATGTTTCTCTATAGGCTTATATAAGCAGGGCATTTGTCACGATTTATCCAAATATAGTCCTACGGAATTTTTTGTAGGTGCCAGATTTTTTCAGGGAAACAGAAGTCCTAATAATGCAGAACGTGAGGAAAAAGGATATTCTGCTTCCTGGTTGCATCATAAGGGACGCAATAAGCATCATTATGAATACTGGATTGATTATAGTGTAAAAGATATTGAAGGCGGTATGGCTCCGGCGCCTATGCCGGTGAAATATATTCTTGAGATGGTTATGGATAGAATTGCTGCCAGTAAGGTATATGCTAAAGAGGCATATACACAGCACAATCCGCTCAATTATTATAAGTTAGGAAAAGATTATGCTCCCTTGCATGAAAAAACCAGAAAAACTTTAGAATTACTGCTTCTTATATTAGATAAATATGGGGAAGAAGAAATGGTGCGATTTATTAAGAAAAAGATTCTTCCAAACCAAAGAATGTGGGACGATAAGGAAAAGTGGCAGTTATTGGTAAAAAAATATAATAATCATTATAAGTTAAAAATGTAATATTATAGGTGGATAGGCACAAAAGATAAAACAAAGGAATATAGTATCATAAAGAAACCCAAGAGGTAATTATGAACTGTTTACTTTTACTTATTATTCTTTTTTGCTGTAATGGTAATGGCTGTAACACAGGAAGCTGCAACATGAGAGGTTGCAATACAGGAAGAGGCAACATGGGAGGTTGCAATACAAGAAGAAGTAACATGGAAGAACGAAACACCAATAGGCGTGATTGCGAATGTAATGTTTCACCATGTGCGAATACCCATACACCGCCTCCAATGCCAAGAACACAATTTCCGTATTTAGATGTGGAACCACGTACTTGTGGTTGTGAAGAAAAATCGAACAATTAAAAAGATAAGTTTTGGAAAGAGATAAGAATTTCTTATCTCTTTTTTTACGCAGAATAAGAATGAATAAAATATAAAATAATTATAAACTATATTGCAATTGCAATACGACTATGCTATAAAATAGATACAAATTAATTATCTTTTTACAAATCAGAATTTCTAATCTTATTAGACAATTCAAATTTTTCCAAAAGCTTATTTCAAATAATTAATGAAAGAAGGTGATGTTATGTCCAGACATCTTTTATTTTAATACATAATTTTAAACAAGAGAGAAAGGAAGTTAATATTTATGAAACGTAGAAAAATAGTAGGACTGGTTCTTTTTACAGCAACTATAGTGTATTTAGTAGCATCATTTCTTGCTCTTTATCAAAATCAGAGGGTAGAATTAGAGAAAGGCATGGAGAAAGCCATCAAAGCATATTCAGAAAAGGAAAATTCAGAGGTAAAAGAATTAAGCAAAGATATTGATTTGTGGCTGGAGGAAAAAGCAGATATCAATGATTTAAATGAACAAAGGCTAATTTATGAAGGTAGTTTGGCCAGAATGGAAAACCATGTTTCCAATGTGACAAGTGAAATTACATCTGTAGAAAAATATGTTACAAATATTGCGGAAAAAATTGTGGAATTGCAAAAACAAAATATAAATGCAAACGATAAAATCACCGGCATACAGAATCAAATTACAGATACAGAAAATAAAATTACGGGCGTGCAAAATCAAATTATAGATACAACAAATAAAATCACCGGTATACAGAATCAAATTACAGATATCAAGAATCAAATCCTGATATTGGATAATTTACAAAATGAAGCAGTACAGAATAAAGAATCTATTTTGGCTTTAAAAAATGAAATAAAAAATATGAATGATAAAATTACAGTGTTGGAAGAAGAATTATCAGAAAAAGAAGTAAGTCAGAAAGAAGAGATAGAGAAACTCCAAAATAGACTAATACAATGGGAAGAAAAAATAAATGAATTAGAGGAAAATATCTTGTTCTACAGGTTTGATGAAGAATCACAGACTTTAAATATATATGGGAAAAAGGAAGAAAATACGGAAAGTCAATAAAAGAAAAGTGAAGTTTATAGTTTCTTGACTTGCAGGGTGTAGAATGTTAAACTGATTAAAGATTTTTGAGATAAAATCTTAATGGAGGATAAGAAAATGATAGATGGAAAGAAAGTATTATTTAGTGGAATGCAGGCAACCGGTAATTTGACTTTGGGAAATTATTTGGGAGCATTAAAAAACTGGGTTACATTAAGTGATGAATATGAATGTTTTTATTCTGTAGTTGATTTACATTCCATTACTGTCCGTCAGGATCCGGCAGAACTTAGAAAAAGAGCTAGAAATCTGTTGACTTTATATATTGCTGCAGGTTTAGATCCTAAGAAAAATTGTATTTATTATCAGTCTCATGTATCAGGGCATGCAGAATTATCTTGGATTTTAAATTGTTTTACCTATATGGGTGAATTAAACCGTATGACACAGTTTAAAGACAAATCTGCAAAGCATGCAGATAATATTAATGCGGGATTATTTACATATCCTGTTTTAATGGCGGCAGATATTTTACTGTTCCAGGCAGACGTGGTACCTGTTGGTAAAGATCAACTTCAGCATTTAGAGATTACCAGGGATATTGCGCAGAGATTTAATGGTGTTTATGGTGATGTATTTACTATTCCTGAACCATATATCGGAAAAGCAGGGGCTAAAATTATGAGTTTACAGGAGCCAACCAAGAAAATGAGTAAATCTGATGAAAATCCTAATGCAAGTATTCTTCTTATGGATGATCCGGATACCATTATCCGTAAGTTTAAACGTGCAGTTACGGATTCGGAGGCTTGTATCTGTTATCGTGATGAACAGCCCGGAATTAAGAATTTATTGGATATTTATTGTGCTTGTAATAATAAGACTCCGGAAGAAGCAGTGAAAGAATTTGAAGGAAAAGGTTATGGTGACTTTAAATTGGCAGTTGGGGAATCCGTAGTAAGTGTTTTAAAACCGGTACAGGATGAATTTGCAAGATTAAGTAAGGATAAAGCGTATATTGATAGTGTTATCAAAGAAAATGCAGATAAGGCCGGATATTATGCCACAAAGACACTTAGAAAAGTGCAGAAAAAAGTAGGATTTCCGGAAAGAATCCGTTAAGATTTAAAGAAGGGTATGTTACAAAACAAAAATTTGTAACATACCCATTTTAAATAAGTGAAAGTATATCTTCCGGAATCGGTGCGGTGAATTTCATATGTTCTTTTGTGACAGGATGTGTAAAACTAATCCGATATGCGTGGAGTGCCTGTCGTGGTAAAGCTGTTGCGGAAGGAAGTGTGTTGTATAAAGTATCCCCGATTAAAGGTGTATTCAAAGAAGCCATATGAACACGGATTTGATGCGTCCGTCCGGTTTCCAGTTGGAATGCAGCCAGAGTATAGTTGCCAATTGTCCGCAAGCGGCAGTAGTGGGTAATGGCATTTTCACCATGTTCAAGGTCGATTTGTCTTTCAATGGTAGAACCGGATTTTCTTCCTATGGGAAGGCGTATGGTTCCATATTTTCTTTCTAAGTGCCCATCAATAACAGCAAGATATAAACGTTTAATTTCCCTTCGTTGCATTTGACCGGCTAATACGCCGGCAGAATACATGTTTTTTGCCAAAATAGTTAATCCGGTAGTATTACGGTCCAGACGATTAATACAGCGGAAGATAAAAGGAGTGTTTTTTTCTACTTCATAATAATAGGCGGCTGCATTGGCAAGGGTGTTTCCATAGTTATTTTGGGATGGATGAATAGGCATATCAGCAGGTTTATTGATGACTACAATATCTTCATCCTCATAGATAATAGGGAAAGGCAGGTTTGAGGGAATAATTTTATCGTTGGAAGAATTTTCCTGAATATGAATCAGTAGTTCTTCACCTGCATTTAAGCGATAGTTTACATGAACCCACTGCTGGTTGATTAAGATACTTCGATTCATTTTTTTTAAGTCAATAATATTTTGAGAAGAAAATCCTTGTGCTTTCAAATAATCGTAAATAGTATGATTAGTATCCTGTTGAGAAATCTTAAATAAAAGTTTACGCTCCATAGCCGGCTCCTTGGGTTTACTGTAGTTTCATTTTATGAATATCATATGTTTATGAAAAGAATTTTTCTTAAAGATAAATAATTGGCAAAGGATTGTCAATAATTATTCTTATGGAAATTGATAGATAAATAAAAATATGAATTTGTTTCCACATGAAAAAAGGAAAAAGATATTAACAAAAATTAGGACTTATGATAAAATTTACAGCAGAGAGAATGTTAATTCTGAATATAGAATATTACTGAAAGGATAGCAGCATGGAAAAGGAAAAGTATGTGGCTTATGTTTCAACCTATACTATGGGTGGAAATCAGTATGGAATAAAAATATATGATGTGGATTTGGAAAATGGGCGGTTTATACCAAAAGATCAGGTAGAAATTACTAATTCATCTTACGTAACCATTTCTCACAGTAGAGAATATTTATATTCAATTACTGATTTTGGGGTTGAAGCATATAAAATTGAAGCAGACGGAAGTCTTACTGAAATTAACCGGGGTAATATTAATGGTATGCGAGGCTGCTATCTTTCTACAGATTATAATGACAAAATGTTGTTTGTGGCAGGATATCATGACGGAAAAGTTACAGCCCTTCGTCTTAGAGAAGATGGAGGTGTAGGTGAGATTACAGATGAAATATACCATCGAGGATTGGGCAGTATTGCAGAGCGTAATTTCAGACCACATATTAACTGTGTGAAAATGTCCCGTGATAATAAATATTTGTTTGCAGCAGATTTGGGAATGGATCATGTAAATGTATATAAAGTAGATTATGTAACCGGGAAATTAAAATTGGTGGATATTATCCGAAGTGAACAGGAATCGGCTCCCAGACATTTGAAGTTTAGTAAGGATGGAAAATTTCTTTATATTGTACATGAATTGAAGAATTACATTGATGTATACGCATATACAGACGAGAATAATAATCCGGAATTTGAAAAAATTCAGACCATTTCTACTTTGAATGAGTATCACGCCAGTCTCAGTGCAGCAAGTGCATTAAAATTATCTGTGGATCATAAATATATTTTAAGTACTAATGCCGGAGATAATAGTGTAATTGTATATAATATGGATGAAGAAACAGGACTTTTATCCAAAATATTCTGTCTTCCGGTAAGTGGGGATTATCCAAAGGATGCTTCCTTATTCCCTGATAATAAGCATTTGGTTTCCTTAAATCATGAAACTGATACTATGACTTTTTTTAACGTAGATTTAGAAAAAGGATTATTGGTAATGAATGGAAAAGAAATCAAGGTAAACAAACCAAATTGTATTATTTTCCACAAACTTCCGTAAATAATAGGGGATGTTGCAAAATGCAACATCCCAATTTTTATTCTTTCCTATTATAGAAATTAACTACAGAATCCAGCTTTGAAGTCATATTTAAAAGTAAAGAATCTAAGATAGTAAGAGCTGCCATGGCTTCGACCACCACAACTGCACGAGGAACAATGACAGGATCATGTCGGCCTTGAATATTAATAGTAACTTCTTCACCGGCACTGGTTACAGTTTGCTGTGGTGAAAAGATGGAAGGGGTAGGTTTAATGTAAGCCCGCATAAGGAGAGTGTCGCCATCACTGATACCTCCTAAGGTACCGCCGGAATGATTGGTTCTTTTTTGAATTCTTTCATTATCCATATAAAATTCATCATTGTTTTCAGAGCCTTTTAAGGTAGAAACTAAGGTACCGTCGCCGATTTCAAAGGCTTTGACGGAACCAATGGAAACTAGGGCTTTTGCCAGGTTTGCATCCAGTTTTTCAAAAACAGGATCGCCCAGTCCGATTGGAAGTCCGGTAACGCGGCATTCAATGACGCCACCGGCAGAATCATGGTTTTTCATACATTCTTTCAGATACTCTTCAGCCTGTCTGCCGGCGACGGCATCGGGCATAAGAGTAGGAGTTTGGAAAATGAAAGAAGCATCAAAATTTTCTTCCTGAATAGAGATGGGACCAATGGAACGCGTAAAAGTAGTAAATTCAATCCCCATTTTTTTTAAAATCAGAGTTGCAACGGCTCCGGCAGCAACTCTCCCGATAGTTTCGCGTCCTGAAGAACGTCCACCACCACGATAATCCCGGAAACCATATTTTCTGTCAAAAGTATAGTCGGCATGTCCCGGACGATAGCAGGATGCAATTTGTGAATAATCGTGAGAACGCTGGGAAGTGTTCTCTACCAGTAAGGAAATAGGGGTGCCTGTAGTTTTTCCTTCAAATACACCGGATAAAATCTGAACCTCATCAGATTCTTTCCGGGGAGTACTATATGCAGTTTGTCCCGGTTTTCTCCTGTCCAAAAATCTTTGAATGTCATTTTCACATAAGGGTAAACCGGCAGGGCAACCATCAATAACGACACCGATAGCTTTTCCATGGGATTCCCCCCAGGTAGTTATTTTAAAAATTGTTCCATATGTCGAGCCAGCCATAAAAGCCTCCTAAAACATTTTTATTATAATTTCTAAGTATAATCATTAAGGGAAGAAAATTCAAGAATTGGGAAATGAAAAACAAAGATTTATAAAAAAATACTGTACAAATCGAACTTCTATGTTATATTAAAATTAGGAAAGAATGGATTTATAGTATTTTAGAAAGTTTGGGTATATATGAAAAAAACATGGAAAGAGATACAGGTTTCGAGATGTATAAGAACCGGTAACAAGCATCGGTGGTTAAAGCCATTAATGTTGCTTTTTATAGTTTTCATAGTGGCAATAGACCGTACCGGAATCTATTTTATGAGCAATCGGAAAAGATTACTTGGAGTTGGAGTTTCTTTTTTGGTATTTTTGGTAAGCAACAGTTTTTCAACACCTGCTTTTCAAAGTCAGGTAGTGGAAATTATGACAGAATCCGTGGAGAATATGGAAACGGAATATGTGCAGGAATTGGATGAAGAAATCCTGTTGGAAGAAGATTTTGAAGACGAAGTATTAGAAGAGGGTGAAAATAAATATTCTGTAGATGAGATTTTGAAAAACAGCCAGTCTCAGACAATTATACAGAGTAGTAATGAGACTACAGAAAATAAAAAATTTTCCAAAGAGGATTGGAATTTATTATTGGTAAATAAACAGCATCCGGTGCCGGAAGGTCATACCTTTGAATTGGGAACCATTGCCGGAAGTATGAAATGTGATGCCAGAATCTTACCGGAATTGTTTGCTATGTTACAGGCAGCAAGGAATGAGGGGGTATATTTGGCAGTATGTTCTCCTTATAGAGATATCGAACGACAACAAAGGCTGTTTGAGCGTAAGATTAAGGCTCATATGAGTAATGGATATTCTTATATGGAAGCATATAAGAAAGCTTCGCAGATTGTGACGGTTCCGGGAGCCAGTGAACATCAGATTGGCTTGGCTTTGGATATTATTTCCAATGATTATACTGTATTAAATGAAGGATTTGAAAAGACTTCTGCAGGAAAATGGTTAAAGAAACATTGTAAAGAATATGGGTTTATTTTGAGATATCCCCGTGGTAAGGAATATATTACGGGAATTGATTATGAGCCATGGCATTTTAGATATGTGGGGAAAGAAGCAGCCACAATCATTATGGATAATGAAATAACATTAGAAGAATTTGTGGAAAGTATTTCTGAGTAGGAAATACTTTTCCTTGCGTATGAAAACATAAATAAAAGGAGAAAGATACGTGTATAAACTTTTAAAACAGGAAGGCAGAGCAAAAAGAGCAGAATTTCAGACCGTACATGGGACAATTCAAACCCCTGTGTTTATGAATGTCGGTACTGTGGCAGCAATTAAGGGGGCTGTTTCCACAGAAGATTTAAACCAGATTAAGTGTCAGGTGGAACTGTCCAATACTTATCATCTTCATGTAAGAACCGGAGATAAGATAATTAAAGAATTGGGCGGACTTCATAAATTTATGAATTGGGAGAAACCTATTCTTACAGACTCAGGTGGATTTCAGGTGTTTTCACTGGCAGGACTTCGTAAAATAAAAGAAGAAGGTGTTTATTTTAATTCCCATATAGATGGACGTAAAATATTCATGGGGCCGGAAGAAAGTATGCAAATACAGTCTAATCTCGGTTCTACCATTGCCATGGCATTCGATGAATGTGCTCCGGCAAAGGCATCCAGAGAATATGTAATACCATCCGTAGAAAGAACTACCCGCTGGTTGGAACGTTGCCGTATAGAAATGAACCGCCTTAATAGTTTGGATGATACAGTAAATAAGAATCAAATGTTATTTGGTATTAATCAGGGAGCTATCTATGCGGATATCCGAATTGAACATGCAAAAAGAATCCGAGAGATGGATTTAGATGGATTCGCGGTTGGTGGTTTGGCTGTAGGAGAAACCCATGAAGAAATGTACTATGTATTAGAGGAAACTGTACCATATTTGCCGGTTGATAAGCCGACTTATTTGATGGGAGTGGGTACACCTGCCAATATTTTGGAAGGTGTAGAAAGAGGAATTGATTTCTTTGATTGTGTATATCCTACCAGAAACGGTCGTCATGGGCATTTGTATACTAATCACGGAAAGATTAACTTATTTAATGCAAAATATGAAAAGGATATGCGACCGATTGAAGAAGGCTGTCAGTGTCCTGCATGTCAAAAGTATTCCAGAGCCTATATCCGTCACTTATTAAAGGCAAAGGAAATGCTGGGAATGAGACTTTGTGTACTTCATAATCTGTATTTCTATAATACTATGATGGAAGAAATCAGAAACGCTTTGGATGAGGGAAATTTTGCTGCTTACAAAAAAGCGAAACTGGAAGGAATGGAGTCTGGTTCAAAATAAGAAGTTAAAGGTCGAAAATACTTCTGATAAATATGAAATCTTTATAAAAAACTTGAAAGATTTGCTATTTTTGTGTATGCTAGAAAAGACCGTTTTTAGAGATAAAATTTAGGAGGAAAGAAAAATGGGTATTTTATTAACAGAAGAAACAATGTTTGGCGGAATGAGTGCCGGATTGGTTATGGTAATTTATATTGCTTTGATTTTTGGATTCGTATATTTCGCATCTATTCGTCCACAGAAAAAAGAACAGAAGAGAGTAGGAGCTATGCTTGCAAGTATGGAAATTGGTGACAGTGTACTTACAACAAGTGGTTTTTATGGTGTTCTTATTGATATTTCTGACGATACTGTTATTGTAGAATTCGGTAACAACAAAAACTGCAGAGTTCCAATGCAGAAATCTGCAATTGCTCAGGTTGAAAAAGCAGGAGAATAATATAGTAAAAAGAGGCATATGATGGAAAAGACAGAGGCAGTAAATAAATTAAAAAAAGCCGGCTATCAGGTGCAATTTGATTCTTCTGTAGTAACGATTCTTTTAGAAAAAAATAAGAATTTTGCGCAGGAAATAAAAAAATTAAGATCTTATTTGCTGGAGATCGGTTATGATTCCAGTTTTGGAGTAAAACAGATAAAAGACGATAGTGTTCAGAATAAGAATGATGTTGTTATGAAACAGGAAGAAATTGTAAAAGAAATTGAAGTAGGAGAACAGTTCTCCTTGGAAGATTTTGGAATTAATTAAAAAAACGCGGACAACTAATAAAGTGTCCGCGTTTTTTATACTTTCTGTACAGAATAATTAATAAATTACATATTAGCGTTTGGAAAAGGAACGTGTATCAAATTTTTCCTCACAGTACTTGCAGCGATAAACTTCTTTTTTGCTGTCTGCCAGAACGAAAATATGAGGAAGTTCCTGTTCAATTGAAGTAATACAACGTGGGTTTTTACATTTAAACACATTTTTTACTTCTTTTGGAAGAATCAATTCTTTCTTTTCTACGATTTCTCCGTTTTTAATTACATTTACAGTAATATTGTGGTCAATAACAGCTAAAACATCCATGTTAATGTTTTCAATATCACATTCTACCTTTAATAAATCTTTTGCACCCATTTTATTACTGCGGGCATTCATGATCATAGCAACAGTACAGCCTAATTTGTCTAACTGAAGGTGCTGGTAAATAGCCATGCTTTTTCCGGCAGGAATATGGTCTAATACAAATCCTTCTTCAATACGTCCTACGTTTAACATTTGATTACCTCCCTAAGTTATTTTATGCTAATTCTAAAAGTGTCAAAATCAGAGCCATTCTTACATATACTCCATATTGTCCCTGTCTGAAATAAGCAGCACGGGGATCGTTATCTACTTCTACGGAGATTTCATTAACACGAGGAAGAGGGTGTAAAACCAACATATCATCTTTTGCTAATGCCATTTTATTTTTGTCTAAAATATAGAAGTCTTTTAAGCGGATATAATCCTGTTCGTTGAAGAAACGTTCTCTTTGAACACGTGTCATATACAATAAGTCAAGTTCAGGCATAACATCTTCCAGACGAATAACTTCTTTAAAAGGAATTTCTTTTTCACGAAGCATTTCGATGAGATAATCCGGTACCTTTAATTCTTCAGGTGAAATAAATACAAAATTAATATTATCATATCTGGTTAATGCTTTAATTAATGAATGAACGGTACGGCCGAATTTTAAATCACCACAAAGACCAATAGTGAAATTATTTAAACGTCCTTTTAAAGAACGGATGGTCAAAAGGTCAGTTAAGGTCTGGGTTGGGTGTTGATGTCCACCGTCTCCGGCATTAATTAAAGGAATAGAAGCTACCTGGGATGCCACATAAGCAGAACCTTCTTTAGGATGACGCATAGCACAGATATCTGTGTAAGCAGAAATCATGCGAATGGTATCGGATACACTTTCACCTTTGGAGGCAGAAGAGGAGCCGGCATCGGAGAAGCCCAGAACATGTCCGCCTAACTGAAGCATAGCAGATTCAAAACTTAAACGGGTACGGGTACTGGGTTCATAGAAACAGGTTGCCAATATTTTGCCGTCACAGGCATGGGCGTATTTTGCTTTGTTTTTTTCAATATCATTTGCCAGATCAAACAGCTTGTCTAATTCTTCGACTGTAAAATCCAGTGGAGTCAATAAATGTCTCATTTTTTCATTTCCTTTCTATTTAAATATTCTTGGCGAAATAGTAGCTGTCACAAAAAACAATGTGACAGCTATTATAATTTAAGCTTTATAGGATACAAGATCACTGACAGGTTTTCTTCTTGGAGTAACCGGCTCTTCGTCAGGATATCCAATTGGAATTAAGGCAACTAATTCTCTGTCTTCAGGAATTGCAAGATAATCGGAAGCAGGCTCTTGGTCAAAAATACCCATAATTACAGAACCTAAACCATTTTCGTGGCAGGCAAGTGCAAAAGTTTGGGATGCCACACCGGCATCAAACATTTGCCAACCATCTTTGCGCCATGTAGAGTAAGAACCATCACGTTCAAAACCACATCTGTTTTTGATGACAGTAACAGCAATTAACATAGGGGCTGCAGCAATGATTTCTCCGTTTCTGGCATAAGTACTAAAACAATCCTTTGCAATTTTATCTTTTAATTCACCTTCTACAGCAATATAACGAACAATCTGGGTATGCTTCCAGCTTGGAGAATAGGATGCCAATTCAATAATATTTTCTAATAGTGCATGATCTACAGGCGTATCTTTAAATTTTCGAATACTGCGTCTTGTTAAAATGCAATCTTTTGTTGTCATAAAAATCCTCCACGAGTGTTAATGTGGTTAATGTGAATTAAGATATAAAAGTCTTTATTCTTAAATTTAATCTATTTTAGCATAATCCCCCTATGGATTCAATCAAAAAAGTTATAGTAATTTGATTGCATTCACAACTAAATTACAGTAAAATGAAAATAGTTTTTTCTATTAGTGATAGTAGGAGGAATAAAAGAAACGAAAGCTGTATTTTGATACAGGGAAAGGAATTGGTGCAGATATGGCCGGATATGTAGAAAGAAAGAGATTATTATTTTTTGGACTTCCATGGACATTTACAAAATATGAAGTTAAAGAAGATATGATTACCATTGACAGTGGTTTTTTTAACAGAATAGAAAATGACTGTTATATGTACAAAGTACAGGATGTTCAGTTAAGATCCACATTGATAGAGAGATTGTTTGGCCTGGGAACTGTAGTTTGTTTTACAGGTGATAATACTAATCCTACCTTAGAATTACAGCATATTAAACATGCAAAAGAAATAAAGGGCTTTATTTTAGAGGCATCGGAAGAAGCCAGATTAAAAAGAAGAGTATTAACTACCATGGATATTACAAGTGATGCAGAGGATGATGATATCCAAAATATAGACATAATGTAAAAATAAGCTGTTGTAAAATGGACAATGTAAGGTTTTAAGGAAAATGGAAATGATTTTTACTGTAACTGACATTTTACAATGGTTTTTTTATGTTGTTTTGGAAGGTTTATTTAATATTTTTTCCAGAAACAGACCAAAAATAAACCATAAGGGTGCATAATCCAAACGAATTACCTTGTGGATGTTTAATTTAGCTTTTTCATAATTCCATGGACAGACATGGAATCTGGTAAGTAGCCTGCCACTGAAATATTCACCTAAGAAAATACAAATAGTATAAATGGTTCCACGAAGAAAAACAGAAGTGTTTTTTATGAATCTATAGGGAAGAACAAGTAAAGAACCAAGACCATAGATTGGGAACATCCATAGGGAGGTAACGCCTAAAAGGCGAAAATCTTTATTTCGTAAGCTTTGAAGGGATGTAAAGATGATTTCGGTACACCAGCCAATAATTCCACATAAGAAATAATCAGAAACTAATTTTTTCAAAACAGACTCCTTTGCATTTGCAGAAAATATTTTATTCAATAAAAATGAATTTAATTATGGAAATAGTATTTGTGAAACAGAGAAAAATATGCGGAAATAAATAATGATAATAATTTGATTTAATGGAAACGAGGAATACAGATATGAAATATCAGGATGCAATGGATTATATTGAGTCTTGTGCAAAATATGGAATTGTTCCGGGCATGGATTCTATACGGGAACTTTTAAGACGAATGGAGAATCCGCAGAAAAATTTAAAAATTATTCATATAGCAGGAACCAACGGAAAAGGTTCCACCTTGGCCTTTATTTCTACTGCTTTAGCAGAAAACGGATATAAAACCGGACGATATGTTTCTCCTACGATTATGGAATACCGGGAACGTTTTCAGATTCAGGGAAAGCCTATTTCTAAAGCTGAGTTGGGGAAATTAATGGAAAAGGTGGCTGCGCATGCAGATACCATGGAGAAAGATGGTTTTTCTCATCCTACGCCTTTTGAAATTGAAACTGCTATGGCATTTTTATTGTTTGCAGAAAAACAGTGTGATTTTGTAGTGTTGGAGACGGGAATGGGAGGTACGTTGGATGCTACCAATGTAATCGGAAATACGCTCGTTTCCGTGATTACAAGTATCAGTAAAGACCATATGGGATTTTTAGGGGAGTCTATAGAAGAAATTGCATCCCATAAAGCCGGAATTATTAAGAAGAATGCGGTAGTAATATCTTCCTGTCAGGAAGATGCGGTAAAAAGAGTTTTGGAAGAGAAGGCTGCAAAGGAACAGGCTTCAAAGATTGTTTTTGTGGACAATGCAGATATTACCAAAGAAAAATTTGATTTGGCAAAAACTTCTTTTCAATATAAAAACTTCAAAAAATTAGAAATATGTTTGCCGGGAACTTATCAGGTAAAAAATGCAGCACTGGCATTGGAAGTGATGCTTAATTTGCAGGAAATGGGTTATCCATTGAAAGAAGATAAAATCAGAAAAGCATTTTTGGGAACTGTTTGGAACGGAAGATTTCAGATTCTTGACAGAAAGCCTCTTTTTTTGATTGATGGAGCACATAATGCGGCAGCCGCGGATGAACTTAGAAAATCCATTCAGTTTTATTTTACAAATAAGAGAATTATTTATATAATAGGAGTGTTTAGAGATAAGGAATATACAAAGGTGATCGAAAAAACCTGTGATTTGGCAGAACACATTATTACAGTAGCCAAGAAAGGAAATAGCCGGGCATTGCCTGCGCTGGAATTGGCACAGGAGGTTGCAAAGATAAATCCGGTAGTAACAGCTTCTGACAGTGTAGAGGAAGCGGTAGAGTTAAGTTATTTATTGGCGGATAAAGATACTGTAATTATTGCTTTTGGTTCTTTAGCATATTTGGGAGATTGTATTAACGCAGTAAAACATCGGAAAGAAATGGGAAAGGATACTCATGGTCAATAAAGATAAAATTAAAGAAGGTGTAAAATTAATATTAGAAGGTATCGGAGAAGATTGTACCAGAGAAGGTTTGTTGGAAACACCGGATAGAATTGCAAGAATGTATGAGGAAATTTTTGCAGGTATGAATGAAGATGTATCTGTGCATTTACAAAAAAGATTTCATGTGGAAGACAATGAGATGATTTTAGAAAAAGATATTCCTTTTTATTCCATGTGTGAGCATCATTTGCTGCCCTTTTTTGGAAGAGTACATATTGCATATGTTCCAAATGGAGAGGTCTTGGGGTTAAGTAAATTGGCAAGATGTGTGGAAGTATTCGCTAAAAGACCGCAGCTGCAGGAAAGAATGACGGCACAAATTGGAGATGCTATTATGAAGGAACTGAATCCTAAGGGAGTTATGGTGATGATAGAAGCAGATGAGCATATGTGCATGACTATGAGGGGAGTAAAAAAGCCCGGTAGTAAAACTATAACCACTGTGGCAAGAGGTTGCTTTGAAGAAGATAAAATGCAGGAAGCTTTTTACAGAAGGTTACGCTAATTGATATATGGATTAAAAACGGAGAAATATCTTGGATAGAATCAATAGAATTTTAAGACATGAATTATATTTGGAATATATACAGAGAATAAATGAATGGGAGAAGGAAAGAATTTTCTGTAAACATGATATGGTTCATTTCCTTGATGTGTGCCGATTGGCAGAAATAGAATGGCTGCAGTTACGTATTTGTGAAATGGAAAAATTGCAACAGGAAAATAAGGATTATTTATTGGCCCCAAGGAATCGTGAGTTGATTTTTGTGAACAAAGAGCTTATTTATGCAGCGGGATTGTTACATGATATTGGAAGATGGCAGGAATATGAAAAGGGAATCCGTCATGAAACTGCAAGTGCTCGGTTAGCCCCTGAGATTTTGAAAGACAGTGGTTTTGATCCGGAGGAAACAGAAGAAATTATAAAAGCTATTGGGAATCATAGAAATAGTTCTGTTAAGGAGGAAATTTCTTTATCAGGATTCCTTTATCGGGCAGATAAAAAAAGCAGAGCATGCTTTAGTTGTAAGGCAGAGCCGGAATGTGATTGGTCTGTGGAAAAGAAAAATTTAGTGTTAAGCTAGCAAGAAAAAGGAAATAAGAATAGAATGATTATTGGAAATAAGAATTTTGAAGTAAATAATCACACTTATATTATGGGAATCCTGAATGTAACTCCGGATTCCTTTTCTGACGGTGGAAATTATAATCATATGGATAAGGCGCTTTTCAGAGTAGAAGAAATGATAGGGGAAGGTGTTGATATTTTGGACGTTGGTGGGGAATCTACCAGACCAGGATATGAAAAAATATCAGAGGAAGAAGAAATAAGCAGAGTGGCACCGGTTGTGGAAAAAATAAAGCAACGGTTTGATATTCCCATATCTTTGGATACTTATAAAAGTAAAGTCGCTTTGGCAGGTATTCAGGCAGGAGCAGATATGATAAATGACATCTGGGGATTAATGTATGACAGAAATATGGCAAAGGTGATTGCTTCTTCCGGGGTTTCCTGTTGTTTAATGCATAATCGGAAGGAAGCTGTTTATGAAAATTATTTTTCGGATGTAATGGAGGATTTTGGAAGGATTTTAAGCTTTGCAAAAGAGGCAGGGATTAAAGAAGAAAAAATTATATTGGATCCGGGCGTAGGATTTGGAAAAAGTTATGAGAATAATTTGGAAGTAATCCGTCGTTTGGAGGAGTTAAAAACATGGGGATATCCTATTTTGCTTGGGGCATCCAGGAAATCTGTTATCGGACTGACTTTAAATTTACCGGTAGAAGATAGATTAAACGGTACCTTGGCAATCAGTGCTTACGGAGTTGTAAAAGGTTGTTCTTTTTTAAGAGTACATGACATAAAACAAAATAAAGAAGTGGTAAAAATGATAGAGGCACTTTTAAATTCACAAAAGTGACTAAAATTAGAATTATAACCATTGGTAATTGTTGGAAAATGTATATTGAAAAGGGAAATGTGATATGGCATAATTGATGTATTGATGTGAAAAAAAGGAGAATATATAATATGAAATTACATAAATTAATGGTAAAAATTGCACTTACCGCAATGTGTTTTTCTGTGGGAATGGGCATTTTTAGTTTAGAGGCTGAGGCTGCAAAAAAGAAACAAAGTAAAGAAGAAACTAAAAAGCAGGTAGAAGTACCCATAACAGATTATTCTGCTGTATTTAATGCGCAGGAATACTATAATATGTATCCGGATTTACAGATAAATGTGGGAATGGATGAAGAAGCTTTATTACAACATTTTAAAGCTTTTGGTATGAAAGAAGGAAGATTCGGGAATGTTAATTTTAATGTAAAAGCTTATATGGTGAACAATCTGGATTTGGTAGCAGAGTTAAAGGCAGATGATTTGTCGGAATACTATGAGCATTATATCAGACGTGGTTTTCAAGAAGGAAGAATTGCGTCTTATCAAGAAGGACAGATATTGCCGGAGGATGTATTGTCCACCTATACTACATATTATGATCCTACAGAAGAACGTGCGACCAATGTAGAAGTGGCGGCTTCCAAAATTAACGGTAAGGTAATTGCACCGGGAGAAAGCTTTTCTTATCATAAAACGGTAGGAGACAGAACCAGAGCTAATGGCTATGTACCCGGACCGGCATTTTCCGGCGGAAAAGTAGTTAGTGCCATTGGGGGAGGAATTTGCCAAGTATCTTCTAATCTTTATGTATCCTTACTTCTTGCAGGAATTGAACCTACAGAACATCATTATCATGGTTTACCGGTAGATTATGTTCCAAAGGGACTGGATGCGGTAATTGCAAAGAATATTAAAGATTTGAAGTTTAAAAATACCACAAATTACAATATTATTATTGATGCAGTTGCTAAAGACGGAGTACTTACGGTTAATTTATTAAGAGGTTAATGACGTATCATGGAGTGTATTAAAATAGATAATCTTGAAGTATATGCTTATCATGGTGTTTTTGAGGAAGAGAAGCAGAAGGGTCAGCAGTTTTATATAAATGCTGTTTTAAGAACAGATTTAAAAAAAGCAGGAAGAACGGATTGTCTCACAGACTCTACTCATTATGGTGAAGTTTGTTTACAAATCAAAAAAACTATGACTGAGATGTCTTATGATTTGATTGAACGGGCAGCGGAAAAAATGATAGAGGATATTTTAATAAATTTTCCATTGATACAGGAAGTAACCATAGAACTTAGAAAACCTAATGCCCCTATTCCTATGGAGTTTGACTCTGTTTCGGTACAGCTTACCCGAGGATGGCATAAAGTATATGTTGCCTTTGGTTCAAATATGGGGGAAAAAGAAACATATATTCAGAATGCCGTAAAGGAATTTAAAGATAGTATCTATTTTAGAAATATAAAAATGTCAGATATTTTTTATTCCAAACCCTATGGAGGAGTAGAGCAGGAAGATTTTGTAAATGGAATTTTGGAAATGGAAACTATGCTTGAACCATTTGAATTATTAGAGATTTTACATGAATTTGAGGAAAAAGCAGGTAGAATCAGAATTCAGCATTGGGGACCGAGAACTTTGGACCTGGATATTATATTTTATGATGATTTGGTTTTGGATGAAAAGGAACTTCAGATTCCTCATAAGGATATGATAAACAGAGATTTTGTTTTAATTCCTTTGGCCCAGCTTGCAGGGTACAAAAGACATCCGTTGTTAAAGAAAACCGTGGATGAATTGGTAGAAGATTTAAAGGAATGTTATATTCATACTCATGAGGTATAGAAGGGTTTTGTGCATAAAAACAGGCTGTTGCAATTGCAACAGCCTTTCTTATACTCTTTTAAGGTGAGAATATGGTTGGATTTACAGGTCCATAGAGTGCCTGATGATAGACAGGAGTAGGAGAACCATATTCATTGTAATAAACGTAAGCGGAAGTTATATTAATATTTTCAAAATTGCCGTAGGCTACAGTTTCCAAATTACTGCCATCTGTGTACATACGCATTAATTGGGGTTCAATCTGAGAAAATTTTTGGTAATAAATATAGTTATCATAAACATTAAAATGTTCCAAACGGTCGGTTGTCAGAGTTTGGTGTTCGCCGGTTACAGGGTGATAGCGGTGAAGTTCATATTCGGTATCAATATCCATAAAATATATATATCCATCAGTATGATAAATAGGATTCCAAACTCTATGATTCCAGACATTGGAATTCATACCACTGCGTGTGTCGTAAGAATATAAAGTATAATTTTCTGTAGGATTGCTGTAATAAATAATACTGTTTACAGCGCAGGAAGGAGAAATAATACCTTCCAAAACAACGGATTCTGTGGATTTATCAATAGAAATCTGTTCCAAATTTAAACCGCCGGTATCAAGAAAGTGTTGATAATAAATGTTGTTGTCGATTAATGCTAATGCATTTATAGCTCCTCTTTTTAAACATAAACTGTCTTTTCCGTCTTTGGTCATGCGATACATACCGGTGGTTTTTACAGCGTATCCAAGGCCGGAGCCTTCAGCAGAAGTGCCTTGGTAAAAGTAAACGTATTTTCCGTCAGCATTTATGGAAACAGCTCCTATAGTAGAAATCTTTTCGATTTCGGTTTCCTCAGGATTCATAACATACAGAGTATTAGAATCATAAGCATTGGAAAAATATACCTTTCCATCATTTTCGCAAAATAAACCTTTATTGTATAAATTTCCCGGAGTATTCCCTACCGTACCGGCGGGATTTTCGGGAACCTGTACTTTGAAATAGGTGTAAGCAGTAATGCCACCGCCAAGTAGCAGGATTAGGAAAAGGACTAGAATTAATTTGAGGTTTTTCATACAGTATCACATCCTTTTTTCTTATTTTCTTAATTTTAGTATAATCTTATATTTGCTTGCTATCAAGAAGAAATTGGAGTAAAATTTTTACGTGAATTATTTATAAGAAAGCAATCTTGTTTTACTTAGTATTGAAGAATTTGTGAAGCTACTGGGAGGCAGGTATGAGAGAGCAGGAATTAATGTTGTACCGTAACTTTGAAGAGGGGGAACTCTTAAAGGATATGGTATGGTTAATGGAAAATTATGCAGATGATTTTTACAATATAGAAGATAAGTCAGCCCTTTGCTATACCAATATTCATCGTATGTTGGAAATGGCTGGACATTACGGATTTAGTGGAAATTTATGGCACTGTTATTTGACCAATTTGTTGGTAAATAATGAAAACAGCTACAGTAAGGCATGTGAAATCCGTGGAGAAATTGAGGGAACCATTAACGAAGCTGTATTACATGATATAACTATTATAAAAGAATTTTTTGATTTTGATTTTTCTGATATGCTGGATAAATTAAAAGTTCAAGGATTTTCCATGGTTTTGGATTATACTGCCAGTGTTCAGGAAAGTAAAGTGTATAACAGTCGTATCAGGGACAGAATCTGTACCTTGGCCAAACGCTTTAGTACAGCCCGTTCACCCCGGGAAATGAAAAGTTTTTTGACAGAATTTTATAAAGATTATGGTGTAGGGAAGTTTGGTTTACATAAGGCATTTCGTGTAGAACATACGGACAAAGGAGTTCAGATTGTTCCCATTTTGAACATTGCCCATGTTCATTTGGATGATTTGGTAGGATATGAAATACCTAAGAAAAAGCTGATAGATAATACAGAGGCCTTTGTTTATGGCAGAAAAGCCAATAATTGTCTCCTTTTTGGTGATGCAGGAACAGGAAAGTCTTCCAGTATTAAAGCTATTGCAAATCAATATTATGATGACGGACTTAGAATTATTGAAATCTACAAGCATCAATTTCAAGATTTAAATGATGTAATTTCTCAGATTAAGAACAGAAATTACAAATTTATTATTTATATGGATGACTTGAGTTTTGAAGAATTTGAAATTGAATATAAATATTTAAAAGCTGTCATTGAAGGTGGTTTGGAGAAAAAGCCTAAGAATGTACTTATTTACGCAACCAGCAACCGACGTCATCTGGTAAGGGAGAAATTCTCTGATAAAGAAGAAAGAAGAGATGATTTACATGCCGGTGATACAGTACAGGAGAAATTGTCACTGGTTTCCAGATTCGGAGTTACTATTTTCTTCTGCGCGCCGGACAAAAAAGAATTTGGTAATATTGTAAAAGTGTTGGCAACGCGACATGGTATTACCATGTCAGAGCAGGAATTGCTGTTAGAGGCTAATAAGTGGGAGCTTGCCCATGGGGGATTGTCGGGCAGAACTGCACAGCAGTTTATTGACTATGTTTTAGGGATGGAGGCATAGTTCCATCACGAACGAAGGTAATAGAAATTTACAAATCAGATAAAGTGGGGGTAACATGAAAACAAAATTTTTTGCGGCAATTGATGTAGGGTCTTATGAACTTAGTTGTAAAATTTTTCAATTTTCACCTAAAACGGGTATGAAGGAAATAGATTCTGTAATTTACCGACTGGATTTGGGAAGTGAAAGTTTTGCTAATAAAAAAATCAGCAAGGAAAAGGTTGATGAATTATGTAATGTTTTAAATTCTTTTAAAACAGTTATGAATACTTATAAAGTGGAAGAATATAAAGCCTATGGAACCAGTGCCATCCGTGAAATGGAAAACAAAATGATTTTGTTGGATCATATTCAGCAAAGAACCGGTATCAGAGTAGAAGAAATCAGCAATTCCGAACAGAGATTTTTAAATTATAAAGCCATTGCATCAAAAGGCGAGGAATTTAATAGAATTATTGAAAAGGGAACTGCAATTCTGGATATTGGAGGAGGAAGTATTCAGATTTCTTTGTTTGAAAATAATTCATTAATTGCCACACAGAATATGAAGCTGGGAGTACTTCGTTTGGAAGAAAGTATCAAACATTTGGCAAGCAACAATATAAATTTTGAGAGCTTGTTGGAGGAAATGATAAATACCCAGTTATCCGTATTCAAAAAATTATATCTGAAAGACAGAGAAATTGAAAATATTATTGTAGTAGATGATTATGTCTCCTTTTTAATGCAGAAATATGAAAAAGAAGGAAAAGGTACAGCCCATCTTTCCTATGACAGATTTCATAAATACGTGAATGAAGCTAAGACTTGCGGAACCTTTGAAATGGCGCGCAGGTTTGGAATTTCTGAAGAAAATGCCACCCGTACTTTTATCTCTTCTGTGATTATCAGACGTTGCATGAAGGTAATGGGGGCTGGGCAGGTATGGTCTCCGGGAGTTGTTCTTTGCGACGGGATTGGCTTTGAATTTGGCCAGAAAAATGGACTTATTAAAGAAGAACATGATTTTGAGCAGGATATATTAGCCTGTGCTTTAAATTTAAGTAAACGTTATCTGGGAAATAAGAAACGAAGTGAAACTTTGGAAAACATAGCACTAACTATTTTTGATGCTATGAAAAAAGTTCATGGTTTAGGAAAAAGAGAACGTTTGCTCTTAAGTTTGGCAACTTTGCTGCATGACTGCGGAAAGTATATCAGTATGTCAAATTTGGGAGAATGTTCTTATAATATTATTTTATATACAGAAATTATCGGAGTATCCCATGTTGAAAGAGAAATTGTTGCCAATGTGGTGAAATATAATCATTTGAAATTTGGATATTATGGTATTGTAGAGCAAAGTTCAAAATTGGATAAACAGGCATATTTAACTATAGCAAAATTAACCGCTATTTTGAAACTTGCCAATGGTCTTGACAGAAGCCATAAACAAAAGTTTAAGGATATTAAGATAAGCTTGAAGGATCATGATCTTATTATTTCTGTAAATACCAATGAAGATATTACTTTGGAAAAAGGAATGTTGGAAAACCGTTCTGATTTCTTTGAAGAAGTATTTAGTATTCGTCCGGTGATTAAACAAAGAAAAACCGTGTAACGTAAGGAACAAGTACGCATTGTTTAAAGCATTAGGAGGCAAAATATGAAAAGTAAATTTTATGCATCGGAAAATTATTGGAACCGGGAACTTAGCTGGTTACTTTTTAATAAAAGAGTATTAAATGAGGCAAGGGATAAACAAAATCTTTTGTTTGAAAGATTAAAGTTTTTAAGTATTACAGCATCAAATTTAGATGAATTTTTTATGGTTCGGGTGGCATCCCTAAAGGATATGGTTAACGCTGAATATACAAAAAAAGATATTGCGGGATTTACACCTAAACAGCAGTTAGAGAAGTTAAATGTAGCAACTCACGAGCTGGTAAATTTGCAATACAGTACTTATAATCGTTCACTGTATCCGTTATTAATGCAACATGGATTGCAACTCATTACCCGTCATGAAGAGTTAACCGTGGAACAGGCTGAGTATGTAGATAAATACTTTGAAGAGTCTGTGTATCCGGTTTTAACACCAATGGCAGTGGATTCCTCCAGACCTTTTCCTTTGATTCGTAATAAATCTTTAAATATCGGAGCTCTGGTTAGCAACCGTAAAAAAGAAAAAAAGGAATTGGAGTTTGCTACGGTTCAGGTTCCCAGTGTACTTTCACGAGTGATTGAAATTCCTTCCAAAGAAGGACTGAAATCGATTATTTTGTTGGAAGAGATCATTGAGAGAAATATAGGAAAACTTTTTTTAAACTACGATATTGTATGTACTTATCCGTTCCGAATTATGAGAAATGCTGACCTTTCCATTGAAGAAGATGAAGCAGAAGATTTATTGAAGGAAATTGAAAAACAGATTAAAAAACGTCAATGGGGACAGGTAATCCGTCTGGAAGTAGAATCCGGAATAGACAAAAGACTTTTGAAAATTTTGCAGGAAGAACTGGCTGTAGAAAAGGAAGATATTTATCATATAGACGGACCTTTAGATTTAACGGTTTTAATGAAAATATATGGTTTGGAAGGCTTCGAACAGTACAGGGTAGAAAAACACATTCCTCAGCCTGTACCGGAAATTGCAGAAGGGGATAATATTTTTGAAAAAATCCAGAAACAGGATATTTTTATGCATCATCCTTATCAAACATTTACACCGGTAGTGGATTTTATCCGTCAGGCAGCAAAGGACAGTGAAGTACTGGCAATTAAGCAGACACTGTATCGTGTCAGTGGTAATTCGCCGATTATTGCAGCTTTGGCACAGGCGGCCGAAAATGGAAAACAGGTTACTGTTTTGGTAGAGTTGAAGGCTCGTTTCGATGAAGAAAATAATATTGTTTGGGCAAGAAAACTGGAAAAAGCAGGATGTCATGTTATTTATGGTCTCGTGGGACTTAAAACCCATAGTAAGATTACCTTGGTAGTAAGAAAAGAAGAAGACGGTATCCGCCGCTATGTGCATCTTGGAACCGGTAATTATAATGATGCAACAGCAAAACTCTATACCGATGTAGGCTTATTTACCTGTAAGGAATCTTTTGGGGAAGATGCTACCGCAGTATTTAATATGTTGTCCGGTTATTCAGAGCCTCTTAGTTGGAATAAATTGGCAGTGGCACCGCTGTGGTTAAAAGATAAATTCTTATATTGGATTGAAAGAGAAAAAAATCATGCTTTAAACAGAGAACCTGCACGTATTATTGCAAAAATGAATTCGCTTTGTGACAAAGATATTATTGCAGCACTTTATGAAGCAAGCGAAGCCGGTGTGCAAATTGATTTGATTGTACGTGGTATCTGTTGTCTGAAAGTAGGAATCGAGGGAATTAGTGAAAATATCAGGGTTCGCTCTATTGTAGGACAGTTTTTGGAACACAGCCGTATTTTCTATTTTGAAAATGGTGGTAAGTCTGAGATTTATTGCGGAAGCGCAGACTGGATGCCGCGAAATTTAGAAAGACGTGTGGAGATTTTATTTCCTATTGAAGAAGAGGAATTGAAGAAAAAAGCATTTCATATTTTAGAAGGTGAACTGAGAGATACCATGAAAGCAAGTATTATGCTGGCAGATGGCACTTATGAAAAAGTAGACCGAAGAGGAAAAGAGTCTTATTCATCTCAGGATGCTTTTGTTATGGAAGCGAAAGAAGATGCGAAAAAGAGTAAAGAGGGAATGAATAAAAGGGTATTTGTTCCTGCACAGCATATGGAATAAAAGGATTTTAGAAAGAAAATTAAAGAAACAAGTGGAGAATAAGAAAATGGATTCGATTATATTAGCTTCCGCGTCCCCACGTAGAAGAGAACTTCTTAGCCAGATAGGAATTGAATATGAAGTAATTCCCAGTAATGTGGAAGAAGTAATTACATGTACAGTTCCTTCAGAAATTGTTATGGAACTGGCAAAACAAAAAGCAGAAGATATTGTAATACAATTGAATTGTCCCGGAAAACTTGTATTAGGCGCAGATACCATAGTGGCATTAAAAGGAGAAGTTATGGGAAAACCAGTGGATGAAGCAGATGCATTTTCCATGATTTCCAAGCTGCAGAATAATACTCATCAGGTGTATACCGGAGTTTCATTAAGTTATATGAAAGAAGATGGTGAGATTTTTTCTCATGTATTTTATGAAGAAACAGAGGTTATGGTATATTCCATGACAGAAGAAGAAATTTGGTATTATTTAAAGATGAAAACATCTTCCAATAATGCAAAAATATCCAAGTGGGATAAAACAAGTGTACCTTTTGAGTGCGAGGATAAAGCCGGTGCTTATGGAATTCAGGGACCCTTTGCTGCTTATATTCAGGGAATCAGCGGAGATTATAATAATGTGGTCGGATTACCTGTTGGAAGGGTATATCAGGAACTAAAAAATATCTTGAAATAGTATAATAAATAGTGTAACTTTATGATATAAAATATATTTTAAATGCTAATCAGGTTTAAATAGAATAAGGGGACGTTATTTGATAGGATTAGCTTTTAGAGAGACTAGAGGAGCGAGGTAATTAATATGCATGAATTTGATGATGTTGTTTTACAGTGCTTTTTAGACAATCAGGAACAGTTATTTCCGGAACCTGTTGCAAGTTCTTTGGAAGAAGCAGAAGCCTTTTTAGAAGAAGTTATGGCACTGGTAGTAAATTCACCTAAAGAGGTTTGGGAGTATTTTGACGAACAGGGCATTGATCTTGATGGGGCAGATGAAGAAGAAATTCTGACTGCAGATGAGATTTTCGATATAGGAGATGGCAGATACTTAATCGTGGAAGGATAAAGAGGGGAGTATACATATGGAAGGTTCTCTGAAGTATGAAAATCATTTTCCGAATGATATGATTAAACTTGGCAAGACAATAGAAGATATTGCCGCGGCTAATCAACAAGTTGATACAGATATCCATATGGTAAGCGACAGTATTGACATTATGGCGGATACTTCAGATAGCTTATCAGATTATACAATATATTTAAAAGAGAAAGCCGGAAAATTAAAAGAGGCTGCAAAATCAGGAGAAAATAATCTGGAAGAAATTGTAGATGAGATTTGCGAATTGATTGATGAATGTAATTCTCTTTTATTTAGCTTTGTCGAAATGTCTCATGGAATCCAAAATGTAGTTCGAGGAATTGCTAATGATGTGGATGAGATATCAGAAGCTACTGAAGAAGTTTCGGAAGCGTTTAAAGAAATAACGGAAGAAACTTTGGAAGAAAGTTGAGTTTATGTAATTTTTTATTAGTTAAATTTGAAAGGAGTGGGTAAAGCCACTCCTTTTGATGTGTGTAATGAAAATGTGGATTGTTAATAATAGTAGTTAACCAAATTACATATATTGTTTTAATATCGGAACCAGTCCGTCATTATTATGGTCTGTTTCTGTTACCACATCAGCAATTTCTTTGATAAAATCACGTCCGTTTGCCATGGCGATACTAACGCTTGCAGCTTCAAGCATAGAGAAATCATTCATTTCATCCCCTGCTGCCAGAGAACTTTGTAATGGAAGGTTGAGATAATCGCATAACCATTTTACACTGAAGCCTTTTCCTGAATTAATAGGGAACATTTCGATAAAGTGGGGAGTGGAAGTCATAACGTTTACTTCTTCTCCAAGCTCTTGTTTGATGTCAGCGGTGAAAGTTTCCATAAGTTCTTTGTTATGAAGAAAAATAGCAAGACATTTACAAGGTTCTTTATCCAAATGAACTACAAAATCACTATCATAGATTACCGGTGTATGAACTGCTTTTTTATAATAAATAAGTTCCTCGTCTTCTTTTTCTGTAATAATGTGTGTGTCGCTGAAAGTTTGAATATGAATACCATGTTTTTTGGCGATTTCAAAACATTTTTTTGCAGCATCAAAAGAGAGTGCTACACGGTTTAATAAGGTTTTTGTGGTACAGTCGTAAATTTCACCGCCATTATATCCAATCAGATACATATTAGGGAAATTACCTAAACCAAGGGTTTCACGGACATGAATTACACTGTCCAAGGCTCTGCCGGAACAAAGAACCAGTTTGTGTCCTTTGTCGGTCCATTCTTTTAAAGTATCATAGGTTAGTGGGGTGATTTGTTTTTGCTTGTTAAGCAACGTTCCATCAAGGTCTGCAAAGAATATTTTTGTGTTCATATGGTTTTCCTTCTGTTAATTGTTTCATAGGGTGGTTTAGTCATAGTAATTTATTAGCTAATGCTGATTTAATATCACATAATATAGATTCCGGTATAAATAATTTCCCATAGCCCACAGCTAAATCTAATTTGGGTTTGATGGTTCCGTGGAAATCAGAACCTCCGGAAATTAATAAACCGTACTTGGAAGCAAATTTACGCATCTGAGTTTCTTCTCCCTGGGTATAAGTGCAATAAACTGCTTCTATACCTGCAAGACCGGCTTCCTTTAATTCTTTAATTAAACCTTCCAATACCCGATCGCTCATATGATAAAGTGGTGGATGGGCCAGAAAAGCAAGACCACCAACTTCATTGATTAATTCTACTGCCTGCATGGGTGTGATCTTTTCCCTAGGTATAAAATGTTTGCAATGATCACCGATGTAACGTTCAAAGGCTTCCTTCATGGATGTGGTATATCCGTGATTTAAAAGGTATTTTGCATAATGGCTACGGGTAATTACCGCACAGGGATTTTCTTCGATTAATTTTTCATAAGTAATATCAATACCGTCGGATGCCAGGCTGGCACACATTTTCTGATTTCTAAGGATTCGGGAATCTACAAATTCTTGAATTTTTTCCTTAAAAGCAGAAGAGTTGTAGTCAATATAAAGTCCTAAAATGTGAATATCTTTTCCCATATATTCTGTAGAAAATTCAATTCCGGGAATTACTTCCAAGGGAAGTCCTTCAGTATCTCCGTTTTTTATGGCTTCGTTGTGTCTGTTTCCTGCTTCGATAGCTTCATCAATACCCTCGGTGGTATCGTGGTCGGTTAAAGCAAAAGCAGAAAGCCCTTTTTCTATAGCATATTCTACCAATTCGGTAGGAGTTAAAGTTCCGTCAGATTTGGTTGAGTGCACATGTAAATCTATAATATTCACTATGATTTCCTCCATTAATATTTAAATAAGGGAAAGGTTTCTATATATCCAACTTGTACGCATCTGTGAGACATTGTTTGTGAGAAACGAACAAAACTGTTTACAGTTTTTGTACGTTAATCACAAATAATGTAACGAACAGTAAGCGAACAAGGGATATATAGAACCTTTCCCTTCTCAAAACCTTAATTGTCAGCTTCAGTGTTAGTATATACAGTACGTTTTCTTGCCATTTCGTCGCTTGCAAGATATTCGTCGTAAGTTGTAATCTTGTCAATCATAGTACCGTTAGGGAGGATTTCCATAATACGGTTTGCTGTTGTCTGAACAAACTGATGGTCATGACAAGAGAAGAGTTCTACACCGGAGAACTTAATTAATCCATTATTTAATGCAGTAATGGATTCCATATCTAAGTGGTTGGTAGGTTCGTCTAAGATAAGGCAGTTTGCACCGCTAATCATCATTTTAGAAAGTAAACAACGTACCTTTTCACCACCGGAAAGAACTTTTACTTTTTTAACACCGTCATCACCTGCAAATAACATACGGCCAAGGAAACCACGAACATAAGTTACGTCTTTTACAGGAGAGTAGCCTGTTAACCATTCTACGATGGTATAATCATTGTCAAATTCTTCCGTATTATCTTTAGGGAAGTAAGCCTGAGATGTAGTTACACCCCATTTATAAGTTCCTGCATCCGGTTCCATTTCTCCCATTAAAATTTTAAAGAGAGTAGTTTTGGCTAATTCGTTACTTCCAACGAAGGCAATTTTATCATCGTGTCCTACGATGAAGGAAATGTTGTCTAATACTTTTTCACCGTTGATAGTTTTTGTAAGACCTTCAACGGTTAATACTTCATTACCGATTTCACGTTCGGGACGGAAATCAATGTAAGGATATTTACGGCTGGAAGGACGGATTTCATCCAACTGGATTTTTTCCAAAGCACGTTTTCTGGAAGTAGCCTGTTTGGATTTGGAAGCGTTAGCAGAGAATCGGGAAATGAATTCCTGTAATTCTTTGATTTTTTCTTCTTTTTTCTTATTGGCTTCTTTCATCTGTTTGATTAATAACTGGCTGGATTCATACCAGAAGTCATAGTTACCTGCATAAAGCTGGATTTTACCATAGTCGATATCGGCAGTATGAGTACATACTTTATTTAAGAAATAACGGTCATGGGATACTACGATAACGGTATTTTCAAAGTCAATTAAGAATTCTTCTAACCATGCAATCGCGTCTAAGTCTAAGTGGTTGGTAGGTTCGTCCAAAAGTAAGATATCAGGATTACCAAATAAAGCCTTTGCAAGAAGAACCTTAACTTTCTGGTTACCGTCTAAGTCTGCAAGAAGGCTGTAGTGGTATTCAGTATCAATTCCTAAACCATTTAAAAGAGAAGCGGCGTTGGATTCAGCTTCCCAACCATCCATTTCTGCAAATTCACCTTCTAATTCACTGGCACGGATTCCGTCTTCTTCTGTAAAATCTTCTTTTGCATAGATAGCATCTTTTTCTTTCATAATATCGTAAAGACGCTGGTTACCCATAATTACTACATCTAATACAGTATAAGCATCGTATTTAAAGTGGTCCTGTTCTAATACGGAAAGTCTTTGGCCCGGAGTAATTACGATTTCTCCGTTAGTAGTTTCCAAAGCACCGGATAAAATCTTTAAAAATGTAGATTTACCTGCACCGTTAGCACCGATAAGACCATAGCAGTTACCTTCGGTAAATTTAATATTTACTTCTTCAAAAAGGGCTTTTTTGCCCACTCTGTAAGTTACATTGTTTGCACTAATCATTTCGTTTCCTCTTATTAATAATGTGTTTTTGTTTACATACCTATTACATTATACATAAAAAGCCTTATTTTTCAAGGGGAAAAAACATCAAAATCACTTGTCAAATACTATAGAAAAAGATAAAATATATCTAATTGGGAAAAAGAAAAGTAAAGGGGTATTACTTATGGCTTACGGTTCAGTTTCATTGGAAAAAAGAATTAAGAATAATGTGAAAAATTATTCTTTGGGACAGTTATTGGATTTACCTATAGTTCAGAAGGAGTTAGAGAGTCTTTATACATTGACGGGAACAGAATTTTTGTTTACAAGACGCCATGGTGAAGTTGTTATTTTAATTGGTGAATGGGGAGCGGATGCAGTAGATGTAATTGCTGATCCGGGCATCAAGTTTCAGGTAGCGGGAAGAACCATAGGACATTTTTATTATAAAATGAAAGAGCAGAATGATGTGGTGGAAACTATGATTTTTTCTCTTTTGGATAACTGGAAGCTTTGGGCAGAGCAGACTTATCTTTACAAGGAAACAGACCAATTTGTTTATGAGGTCCAGTTTAGAGCGGAAGAGGAATTGAATAGAAAGGCAGAAGGTGTAAGAACGGATGCGTTAACAGGAGTTCTTACCCATACATATTTCAGAAGCAGAATGAAAGTATTAGACCGCTCTCAGGTGGCTCCGATTGCAGCACTTTGTATTAATATCAATGATTGGAAATTTGCCAATGATCACTTTGGTGATGAAGAAAGTGACCGATTGATTCGTATTATTGCCAATATTCTTCAGAAAGAGGCAAAACCGGAATATGTTATTGGCAGAGTAGACGGCGATGTGTTTAATGTTATGATTCCTATGCCGGAGGATGGAGAAGCTGTGGAATATGCAAGAGCTGTACAGAATGCCTGTAACGAATATGTAGACAAATGTTTGGCACCATCGGTAGCTATCGGTATTGCAGTAAAAGAAAATGTAGAAGAATTTTTGTCTCAGGTATTTTCTGATGCAGAATATGAAATGTTTGAAAATAAAATGAACATGAAAAAAGCACCGGGATATCAGGAAAGATTAAGAAAAGGATTATAAATACGTTTATATGTCTGTATATTTCAACCTGCTCAATTTTGGGCAGGTTGTTTTTGGGCGATTTATTCTAATAATTAAACATCTAATCCTACAATAAACTTTCTAAAAAATATATTAAATAAGTGCAAGTTAGAAAAAAAGAGTATAATAAAGTAAAAACGAGAAATAAAGAGATAAAACGAGTTATACAACTGTAATCTAAGTTGCACCAAATTGTGGAAAAACATAATATAAGCAATAGAGATTAGCACTCGAAACTTAGGAGTGCTAATAAACGACAAAAGTAAAGAAATTTTTTATATTCAGGAGGCATATTATGAAATTAGTACCTTTAGGCGACAGAGTCGTATTAAAACAGTTAGTAGCTGAAGAAACTACAAAATCCGGTATTGTACTTCCGGGACAGAACAAAGAAAAACCACAGCAGGCAGAAGTTGTTGCTGTAGGTCCCGGCGGAATGGTAGATGGAAAAGAAGTAAAAATGGAAGTTAAAGTAGGAGATAAAGTTATTTACTCCAAATATTCCGGAACAGATGTAAAGTTAGATGATGTAGAATACATCGTTGTAAAACAGTCTGATATTGTAGCAGTAATTGAAGACTAATCAGTAAGTAAAGCAATAGTAATTATAATCAGATAAAAGTAAGAAATAAAACAGGAGGTCATGAAATATGGCAAAAGAAATCAAACATGGCGCTGAAGCACGTGCCGCATTAGAAGCAGGTGTAAATCAGTTAGCGAATACAGTAAGAGTAACTTTAGGACCTAAAGGAAGAAACGTTGTATTAGACAAATCTTTTGGTGCACCACTTATTACTAATGACGGTGTGACAATCGCGAAAGAAATCGAGTTAGAAGATGCTTTCGAAAATATGGGAGCACAGCTTGTAAAAGAAGTTGCTACAAAAACAAATGATGTAGCAGGTGATGGTACAACAACAGCTACTGTGTTAGCACAGGCTATGATTCACGAAGGAATTAAAAACCTTGCAGCTGGTGCTAATCCAATCATCTTAAGAAAAGGTATGAAAAAGGCAACTGATTGCGCAGTAGAAGCTATTGCAAAAATGAGTTCTACCATCAATGGTAAAGAACATATCGCAAGAGTTGCAGCTATTTCAGCAGGTGACGAAACTGTAGGTCAGTTAGTAGCTGATGCTATGGAAAAAGTTTCCAACGACGGTGTTATTACAATCGAAGAAAGCAAAACCATGTTAACTGAACTTGATTTAGTAGAAGGTATGCAGTTTGACAGAGGATATATTTCTGCTTATATGGCAACAGATATGGATAAAATGGAAGCTGTTTTAGACAATCCGTTTATCTTAATTACAGATAAGAAAATTTCAAATATTCAGGAAATTCTTCCAATCTTAGAACAGATTGTTCAGAGCGGTGCAAAACTTCTTATTATCGCTGAAGATGTTGAGGGCGAAGCATTAACAACATTAATCGTTAACAAATTACGTGGTACATTCAATGTAGTGGCTGTAAAAGCTCCGGGATATGGTGACAGAAGAAAAGCTATGTTAGAAGATATCGCTATTCTTACAGGTGGTCAGGTAATCTCTGAAGAATTAGGTCTTGACTTAAAAGAAGCTACTTTAGATATGTTAGGACGTGCAAAATCTGTTAAAATTCAGAAAGAAGCTACTGTTATCGTAGAAGGTTTCGGCGATGTTAATGCAATCAAAGCACGCGTGGCTCAGATTAAAAAACAGATTGAAGAAACAACCTCTGATTTTGATAGAGAAAAATTGCAGGAAAGACTTGCGAAATTGGCAGGTGGTGTAGCAGTTATCCGTGTTGGTGCTGCAACAGAAACAGAAATGAAAGAAGCAAAACTTCGTTTGGAAGATGCTTTGGCAGCTACAAAAGCAGCGGTAGAAGAAGGTATCATTTCCGGTGGTGGATCTGCTTATATTCATGCATCTAAAGAAGTAGCTAAACTTGCTTCTGAATTAGAAGGCGATGAAAGAACAGGTGCTAAGATTGTATTAAAAGCTTTAGAAGCTCCTTTATATCATATTGCAGCTAACGCAGGCTTAGAAGGAAGCGTTATTATCAACAAGGTAAGAGAATCTGCAGTTGGTACAGGTTTCGATGCTTTAAAAGAAGAATATGTAGATATGGTTGCAGCAGGTATCTTAGACCCTGCAAAAGTTACCAGAAGTGCATTACAGAATGCAACAAGTGTAGCGGCTACACTTCTTACAACAGAATCTGTAGTTGCAAATATTAAAGAAGATGTTCCTGCAATGCCTGCAGGTGGCGGCATGGGAATGATGTAACCCATCCGAATAAAAACAAATGCGGTCCTTATGGACCGCATTTGTTTTTATCACAGTATGACAAAATGTTGACTTCCCATAAATTTTGACATAGAATATAAGAAATTTATATTTTGATGTATGGCGGTGATTTGAGTGACTGGAATTAATGATGATACTGTAAAGGTAAAAGCAGATTTGTTAGAGCGAGACTCAATAAATACTATGGCGGAATTCAGTGATCCTATGGATTTATATCATAGTCTGATTCAGCGTGTAAAAAAATATCATCCTTCCGGGGATATTTCTCTTATTGAGAAGGCTTTCAATATTGCTAGGGAAGCGCATAAAAATCAGTTCCGAAAATCAGGGGAACCATATATTATTCATCCTTTATGTGTAGCTATGATTTTAGCAGAATTAGAGCTTGATAAAGAAACAATTGTGGCAGGAATTTTGCACGATGTAGTAGAAGATACTGTATTAACAGATAAAGAAATTACCGAACTTTTTGGAGAAGATGTTGCCCTGTTGGTCGATGGGGTAACTAAGTTG